>JANNNQ010000298.1:0-53860 GCA_031398625.1 Pseudomonadota bacterium | reverse complement strand
CGACAGTGCCGTAGCCGCGTACCAGGGGGGGGCTTTCGAATACCTGCCGAAACCGTTCGACATCGATCAGGCCGTCGATCTCGTGCGTCGCGCAGCCCACCAGAAGGGCAAGGGCGAGGAAGTCGTCGTCGACTCGCGCCGCATTCCCGAGATGCTGGGCCAGGCGCCCGCGATGCAGGAGGTCTTTCGTGCCATCGGCCGTCTCTCGCGCTCGAGCATGACCGTGCTCATCACCGGCGAATCGGGCACGGGCAAGGAGCTGGTGGCAAGGGCATTGCACCGGCACAGCCCGCGCGCGAGCAAGGCATTCATCGCACTCAATACTTCAGCATTCACCGCCGATCTCCTCGAGTCGGAACTGTTCGGCCATGAGAAGGGGTCGTTCACCGGCGCGGACTCCCTGCGTCGCGGACGGTTCGAGCAAGCGGATGGCGGTACGCTGTTCATTGATGAGATCGGCGACATGTCGCCGCAGCTGCAGACACGGCTGCTGCGCGTGCTGGCGGAGGGCGAGTTCTATCGCGTCGGCGGGCAGGTGCCGGTGCGCACCGACGTTCGCGTGATCGCCGCGACCCACCAGAATCTGGAGGATCGCGTCACGCAAGGCATGTTCCGCGAGGACCTGCTGCATCGCCTGAACGTCATTCGCATAGAGGTTCCGCCGCTCCGGTCCCGACGCGAGGACATTCCCGAACTGCTGCTTCACTATCTGGATGCAGCGGCGCTGGAGCTGGGTGTGGAGCCGAAGACCCTGACTCCTGAAGCCGCAGCCGCGCTCGCCAGCTTCGACTGGCCGGGCAATGTCCGGCAGCTGGTCAATGCATGCCGTCGCCTCACGGTGACTGCCCCTGGCCGCGAGATCAAGTCTGAAGACATTCCTGCCGACTTAGGCGGCGTACCCGGTCCTGCAAAGCTGCAGGACGAGTGGACCCGGCAGTTGACGAGCTGGGCCGACAAGCGGTTGCTGGCGGGCGGCAAGCCGCTGCTGGACGATGCGCTACCCGAATTCGAGCGCACGCTGATCCGGGCTGCCCTCCGAAAGGCGGGCGGTGGCCGGCAGGAAGCGGCAAAACTGCTTGGCTGGGGGCGCAACACGTTGACGCGCAAGCTTCGCGATCTCGGCATGGACGACGCCTGACCGGATGCAGCTCGAGGGGCAGAGCAGCCGTTCCGCCCCTCGCTATACTTCGCGGCGGTTCCTGCTCAAGGTTCGTCGCGCGCCATGCCTGATCTGATGGAATTCCTGCAATACCCGCTGCTTGACAACACGGTCAGCGCCTGGTTGCTCGCCCTTGCCGCCTTCCTCGTGACGTTCACAGTGCTGCCGCTTGTGCGCAGCCATGTGGTACGGCGTGCCCGCAGCAGTGCAGGGACACCGCACTCCGTCCTTGTCGATCTGGTTCTCCGTCTCATTCCGAAGACCAGTCGGCTGTTCCTGTGGATCGTCGCGATCAAGGCTGCAGAGACCTTTCTCATCCTGCCGGAGACGGCGCATCGCGCACTGACCGTCCTCGTACTCGTGGTGGTGTGGATCCAGATCGGCTTGTGGGCCATGGCAGCCGTGGGCTACCTGCTCGAACGCCAGCAACGGCGGAGGGGCGACCAGGACACGGGTTTCGTCAGCTCGCTGGCCGTCATCAACTTCATTGCAGGACTCGGCATCTGGGTGCTGGTTGCCCTGCTCGCACTGGACAATCTGGGCGTCAACATCACCGCGCTGGTTGCAGGCCTTGGCATCGGCGGCATCGCGATAGCGCTCGCCGTCCAGACCATCCTGGGCGATCTGCTGGCGTCCCTCTCCATCACGCTCGACAAGCCATTCACGGTTGGCGACAACGTCGTCGTCGACGACTGCTCGGGGACGGTCGAGCACATCGGCATCAAGAGTACGCGCATCCGCAGCGTCAACGGCGAGCAGATCATCCTGGCGAACGCCGATCTGCTCAAGAGCCGCCTGCGCAATTTCGGGCGCATGGCTGAACGACGTGCAGTGATGCTCATCGGCATCCCGTACGACACGCCCCGGGAAAAAGTGGCACGCGTGGCCGGTATCGTCGAAGCCACGATAGTTGCGCAGCCGGGCGTGCGTTTCGAACGCTGCCACTTCAAGGACATCGGCGTCCATTCGCTGGGTTTCGAAGCGGTTTTCTTTGCACTCAAGCCCGAGCTCGATGCGCTGCTGGACGCTCAGCACGAAATCAACCTGCGACTGCTCACGGCTTTCGCACAGAACGAAATCGAGTTTGCCTATCCGACGCAGAAGCTGCTGCTGGTTAACGGCAGCAGCAAGGCGCCTCGTCAGGACGCGACAGCCTGACGAGCGACTGGCGCCTGTGCCCGATCCGTGACGAGGCTGCCCACGAGCGCTGCGACCGAGTCCATGTGCGCATCGGCAAGGTACTGCGCAATCCCCGCATTGATCTTGCGGCACACCAGCGGGTCATAGAACAGGGCCGTGCCTATGCCCACGGCACTCGCGCCCGCGATGATGAATTCCAGTGCATCCTGCGCCGAACAGATGCCGCCCTGGCCGATGATCGGCACATTGTGCTTGCGGGCCACCTCGTACACCTGATGGACCTTGAGCAGCGCGATCGGCTTGATGGCGGGGCCTGAGAGTCCGCCCTGGATGTTCCCGATGACGGGCCGACGGGTCTTGACGTCGATCGCCATGCCCATCACCGTGTTGATGACTGCAAGGGCATCGCTGCCTGCCTCGATGCAGCGCCGGGCGTTTTCGCGAATGTCCGTCTGGTTCGGTGACAGCTTGGTGATCAGCGGCTTGCGGGTGACGGTCCGGCACGCGGCGACAACACGCGCCGACATGTCCGGATAGTTGCCGAACTGCACGCCGCCTTCCTTGATGTTCGGGCAAGAGATGTTGATCTCGATTGCATCGATCGGCGAATCCTCGAAACGCCGCGTGACCTCGACATAGTCTTCGATGGTCGAGCCACAGACATTGGCGATGAAGCGGGTTTCGCCGAAATCGAGGGTGGACAGGACCTGCCCCACGACGGTTTCCACGCCGGGATTCTGCAGGCCGATGGCATTCAGCATGCCCATCGGCGTTTCATAGACGCGGTGTACGGGATTGCCGAGTCGGGGCTCACGCGTGGTCCCCTTGAGGACGAGGCCCCCCACGTCGCGGTTCGAGAAGCCCTGCACCCGCGTGTATTCCTCGCCGAAGCCCACGCAGCCGGACAGGAGCACGATGGGAGAGGCAAAGCGCAGGCCGCAGAATGACATCTGCAAGGACGGCGGAAGCAACGGGGCAGGAGGGCTGTGCATGAACGGAACCTCGGGCCTGAGTGTAGCGGATCGTCCGGATCACGGGCACGCGGCATACGGGTATCCTGCGCGCTTCCAGAGTGCAGCCTGACGCCCAGCCCGTGTTTCACATCGTCCTCTACCAGCCGGAAATCCCGCCCAACACGGGCAATGTCATCCGCCTGTGTGCCAATGCGGGGGCCGACCTGCACCTGATCCGGCCCCTTGGATTCGAGCTGGATGAGGCCAGGGTACGACGCGCGGGTCTCGACTATCACGAGATGACGCGAGTCCGGACCTGGGATTCCCTGGGCGATTGCCTCCGCGCACTGGACAGGCCCCGCTGGTTTGCGGTTTCGACCCGGGGACAGACGCGGCATGATGCAGTCGCTTTCACGGGTGGCGACGTGTTTGTCTTTGGCCCGGAGACCCGGGGCTTGCCCGAGGCTGTGCTGGCGCAATGTCCTCCGGCAAGGCGGCTGTTCCTGCCAATGTATCCCGGCAATCGCAGCCTGAATCTGTCCAATGCAGTAGCCGTGTTGACGTTCGAAGCGTGGCGCCAACAGGGTTTCGACGGCGCAGAGCGATGCTAGGTAGCAGGGTGATGCAAAAGGCTATCCGTGCCTTTTGCTGCTGGAGCCAGCGAAAACCGAAGGTTTGGCTGGCTCCAGAAATCTAATGAGCTGGAACTCATCGATTTATCCGAGTCGTCCCTGACCCGGGTTATCAGTCGTTCTCGGCCCGGATGCCTCGGCTCATGAGTTCCCGTACCCCCGCGTGCGGCGACAACCCTTCGTGGACCACGCGATAGACCTGCTCGCAGATCGGCATCTCCACGCCCAAGCGGCTGGCTACCTGGCGTACGGCACGCGCTGCAGGAATGCCTTCGACGACCTGGCCGATGGCGGTTTCCGCCGCGCCGATTCCCTCGCCAGCGGCAAGAGCCAGTCCGAAGCGCCGGTTCCGCGAGGCGTTGTCGGTGGAGGTCAACACGAGGTCGCCCAGTCCCGCTAGACCCATGAAGGTTTCAGGCCTGGCGCCCAGCGCCACCCCGAGTCGCGTCATCTCGACGAGACCCCGGGTAATGAGAGCGACCCGCGTGTTGGCGCCGAAGCCGAGCCCGTCGGAAATACCTGCGCCGATGGCGAGCACGTTCTTGACTGCTCCGCCGACTTCCACGCCGATGATGTCCGCTGAGGTATAGGCACGAAAGTTCTCGCCGGACAGACGCTGTGCGAGATCGAGCGCAAACGCGGGGTCTGCTGCTGCCACCGTCATGGCAGTGGGCAAACCGGCTCCGACTTCTTTCGCGAAGGTCGGCCCGGAAAGCACCGCCACCGGCAGATTCCGGCCAAGCACTTCTGCCGCGACCTGGTGGGGCAGCTTGCCCGTATTCATTTCAAAACCCTTCGTGGCCCAGGCGACACGGGCTCCGGCCAACAGGTGGGGCGCAAGCTGGGTGAGCGTGCTGCGAAAGGCATGGCTTGGGACCGCGAGCAGCAGAACGGGCTCGTCGGACAGCGCGCTGGCGAGATCCGGCTCGACATCCAGTGCGGGAGGAAAGGCCGCATCGGGAAGGTACCGGCGATTGCGCCGGTCATGCGCCAGGGCGGCCATTTGCGCGCTGTCTCGTCCCCACAGGACGGTTCTCGAACCGGTACGCGCCAGCTGGATGGCCAGCGCGGTCCCCCAGGAGCCTGCCCCCAGGACAGCGACAGTCCGGCTGGAACTCGAAGGAGCTGGGGCAGTCACTGCGCTGGACGCAGGTCTTCAGTTGATCGCTGCGGTCGAATCCTGCGGCTGGGCTTGCTGGCGCGATTCCGCAGCGGCGCGGTTGAACAGTGCTTCGAAGTTGACCGGCGGCAGGAGGAACGGCGGGAAGCCACCCTTGAGCAGCAGGTCGGAAATCGCCTGCCGCGCGTAGGGCAGCAAGTAGTCCGGGCAAAAAACGCCAAGCAGGCGCTGCAGATCGGGAGCCGGGACATTGCGGACGGCAAAAGCGCCCGCCTGCTGCAGCTCGGCCAGCCAGAGCGTGGCTTCCCCGACCTTGGCTTCGAGGTGCAGCTTCAGCACGACTTCGCGCAATTCCGGCGACAGTTCGGTCACCGCGGTACTCATGTTGAGGTTGATCGCCGGATTCGGCGCACCACTCTGCATGCGCGGACCGTTCGGCGCTTCGAATGACAGGTCCTTGACGTATACCGCTTGCGGAACGAACTGCGGTGCGTTCGGATCGATTGCGCCATTCTGCGGCGGGGCTGCTTCGGCCATGAGAATTTTCCTTCGTCGTGTCTGTGGAGGGGTATGAAGAACCGTCAGCCTTTCAGGTGACGGGTGTTCCGGTCAGCGAGTCTAACTCGCCCTTGCGGTCGAGCGCGTAGAGGTCATCGAAACCGCCAACATGCTGCTCGCCGATGAAGATCTGGGGTACCGTCCGGCGGCCGCCGCTCAGGCGCAACATTTCTTCCCGGCTCGACGGGTCTTCGTCCACCTTGATGTCGGTGTACGCGAGTCCCTTGCGGGTCAGGAGGGCCCGGGCGCGTTCGCAATAGGAGCAGAATGCGGTCGAATAGATGCGGATGAGGGGCTGGCTGCTCACGCGTGCTTCTGCCCCTTCGCGCTGCGGTTGCCGCCGCCCTTGCCCGTTTCCTTCACCAGGGGCAGATTGTCCAGCCGCCAAGCCTGCAGCCCGCCTTTGAGGTTGGCTACCTTGGCAAAGCCCTGCGCCTTCAACACACGGGCAGCTGCTGCCGACGTGGCTCCGGACTCGCAGTAGACGACGATCGGTTTTTCCCGGTACTTCTTCAGCGATTCGACGCTCGCTTCGAGATCGCTGCCCTTGATGTGGCGGGCATCAATGATGTGGCCCTCGGCGAACTGCTCGTCGGAGCGAACGTCCAGCAGCAGCGCTCCCTGATTGGCCAGCAGCACGGCCTCGCCAGTGCCAATCGCCGCCGACCCCCGCAGGCGATGGCGGATCTCGAGGGCAACGGCTGCAAGGGCGACCAGCACGGTGGCGGCAATCAGGAACGGATGATTGGCAACGTACTCGAAGAACTGGTTCATGCAATCCTGCGGGTTGGGGTATCGGCTTCATCGGGGCCAGCGCGGTCGCTGTCCCTGAATCGAAGGCGGCCGAGTATAGCAGCCCCCTCCAGCCTGTAGACTGTGGCCGGCGGAGGCTGCGAGGCGCGTGACGCGCCGGCGCGATGGCCTTCAAGTCCAGTCATGTGAAGTTCCGACCACCGGATCCTTGCCACAGCAATGCAACTGTCCGAAAGCCCAGGGTCGGGAAAACATGGCTTGAGCCGGATTCCGGGTGGCGCAACTGCGCCAGTTGCATCAGGCCACCCGGGAGCCGGCCTTCTGCGGTTCATCGGTGCAGGACTGTGCTGCATCCTGCTGGTTGCCTCCGGGACGTCAGTGGCAGCGACGACCGAGGAAACGCAGGCGGAGCTGCGCCAGGTACGTGGCCGGATCGAGTCCATTCGCAAAGCCATGAATGCCGACGTGGCGCGACGGGATGCGGTCACGACGCAACTCAAGACTGCCGAGCTCGATATCCAGACTGCCCGCCAGCAGCTGGCGGAAACCCGCTCTGCCAGGACGGCAACCGAACGCAAGCTGCGTGACCTCAGGGCAGAGCGCGCCCTCACCGAACGCCAGGTGGCGACCGAACGCGAGGCGCTAGCGGAAGAGTTGCGGGTGGCCTACCTGAATGGCCGCGACGAACGCCTGAAACTCCTGCTGAACCAGCAGGACCCTGCGCAGCTGGGCAGGATGCTGGCGTACTACGGCTACTTCGGCCAGGCGAGAGCCGACCGGATCACTGCCATCGGCGACCATCTTGCCCATCTGGAGCTGCTCGCCGAACGCATCGAAGCGGAGGCCGCACGGCTCGAGTCGCTGGAAACGCAGCGCAATCGGGAAGTCACCCGGCTGGCAGATGCCAGGGACCGCCGCAGCCAGACCCTGACGTCGCTTCAGTCCCAGATCAAATCCAGGGGCGACCAGCTATCCCGGCTGGAACGGGATGCCCGGACGCTGGAGCGACTCGTCGAACAACTGCGCCGCGCGCTGCAGGATTTTCCGGTTCTATCGCAGCAACCGTTCGATCGGGTGAAAGGCAAGCTGCCCTGGCCGGTCAGGGGCAAGCTCCTCGCGCGCTTCGGGCAAACCCGGGCGGGAGGTCCCCTGAAGTGGCAGGGCATCCTCATCGACACGCAACGGGGTGCGCAGGTCCGGGCACCCTTCCATGGACGGGTGGTGTATGCCGACTGGCTCCCCGGAATGGGACTGCTCCTCGTACTTGATCATGGGAGCGGTTACATGAGCCTGTACGGCCACAACGAACAGCTGTTCAAGGCCGTGGGCGACAGGGTGGCCCCAGGCGATGTCATCTCCGCGGCGGGTGACAGCGGGGGCAATGCGAATGCCGGGCTGTACATCGAGATCCGCAAAGGGGGGCAACCCCAGGACCCGCAGGCATGGCTCGCAAGACCCTGATTCGTCCCCGGGGCGGCGCCTCTGTCACTCCGCCCGACAACGGGGCAATTCCGTAAAGTGCGGCCGCCGTCAAAGAACCGGCTGGGGGTTTCTCCCAGTATTCCGTTCAGCCAAAGTTGGCCGATTCCTCGATTCCAGGTCGATCCGGATTCCGCAGAGCCCATGGCAACGTTCGTCGCGCCCGATCCGCTGCTTGCGCAAGTCACCTCGACTTCGCTCGATCCCTATGGGCAGCTGATCAAGATGCTGATGCCACGGGCGCTGTGCATCGCCATCTATGACCGCGTCGCCCTGCCCTTGTGGCTGTCTGATGGATGCGATGGCCCCGACCTGCATCAGCTTGTCGAAGAAGCGCTCAGCGCCGCACGGGAACCCGGTGCGGACACATCCGGCGGATTCTCGCGTGCCTGGGACGGCGCCGTCGCGTATGTCTTCATCCTGCGGGACGATTCGCACCAGTTGCTGGGCGCTGTGGCGGTTTCCTGTCGCGAGGCGCTCACCGGCGAGCATCGTCCCTTCTCGCTGATCCAGGGATTGCTGCGGCCCGCGCTGGAAGTGCTGGGTCGGGAACTCGCGAACCAGTACAGCATTGGCGACCTGCAGAAACATCTCTCGGTCCGCGACCAGGACCTCGAGCTGCTCCTCGGAACCTCCGGTTCGTCAACGGAGCCCGACGCGGATGACTTCGGCCAGCTCGTCCAGAATTGCGTCGCCCATCTCGGGTGTGTCCTCGGTGCGCTGCTGATTCCGGAACGCAGCATCGCCGTGTGCAGGACAGCCCAGGATGTCCCGCCAGGTACCGGAGCCGATGTACTGACCCGCGCTCACCGGCACCTGCTGGCATGGTCGCAACTGCACCGGCGCACGATGCTCCTGAACGCAGTGGCCGATGCCAGCACCATCGCCAAGGTTTCCTACAAGATTCTCTCCTGCCCCGTCTGGCAGGGTGCCCAGCGGGTAGCCGGAGTGCTCGTCCTGTTCAAGGGGTCCACGGCACCGGATTTCGATCTGCGCCAGGTACGCATCGTCGAACTGCTGACGCGGCGGGTTGCCTATGTCCTGCAGAGTTCCTACGACACCGCCACGGGTCTCCTCACCCGGCCCGCGTTCGAGAAGCGTGCCCTGGCCGCGCTTGCCGCGAGCGAGCCACATGCCAGCCACAGCGTCGTCTACGTGGACATCGACCGCCTGCACGTACTCAACGAGAATCACGGCATGCATGTTGGCGACGAAGTGATCGTGCGCCTTGCGGATACGATCCGCAGAAGCATGGCGCCGCGAATGCTAGCCGCGCGCATTTCAGGTGATCGCTTTGCCGTCTTCCTGCCCGACTGCCCGCTGCAGGCCGCTTCGCAGCTTGCCGATGTCCTGCGAGACAACGTCCTCCGGCTTGGCTATGCCGTCGAGTCGAAGCAGATCGACGTCTCCGCGAGCTTTGGTGTCGCCAGCGTAACGCCCGCCAAGAATCCCCTTGCCCATGCCCTGGCTGCCGCAGAAATCGCCTGCAAGGCAGCGAAGGACCGGGGCCGCGGGCGCGTCGAAGTCTACGAGGAGGCGGACAAGAGCATCATCCGGCGCTACGAGGACGTGATGCTGGTCGGCAGTCTCCATGAAGCAATTGCCAACAACCGCTTCCGGCTCGAAGCACAGCCGCTGCTGCCCTTCGCACCCGGCCGGAAGGAACATCGTTTCGAGCTGCTGCTGCGGATGATCGATGCGTCAGGAGACAGCATTGCGCCCTCGAAATTCCTGTCGGCAGCAGAACGCTACCAGCTCGCGCCGGATATCGATCGCTGGGTGGTGCAGTACGTACTCGATACCCTCGAGCCTGCGGCAGCACAGCTGCAGGCGATGGGTGCGCATTTCGCCATCAACATTTCCGGGCAGTCGATCGGTGACGAGGAGTTTCCCGGTTTCCTCGAACGCCAGTTGCGCGCCCACGGCTTGCCGCCTGCCCTTATCTCCTTTGAGCTGACGGAAACGGCGGCTGTTACCAATATCGTCCGTGCCGAATCGCTGATGCGTCGCCTGCGTGACCTGGGCCACGAGATTGCGCTGGACGACTTTGGCCGTGGCCTGTCATCGCTGACCTACCTGAGGACACTGCCGGTCTCCTACCTCAAGATCGACGGCGACCTCGTTCGCGATGTCGTGACGAGTCCCCGCTCCCAGGCGATGGTCAGCGCCATCGTCCAGCTCGCCAAGGCCATGGGGCTGGGTACTACCGCCGAATGCGTGGAAAGCGACGGTATCCGGGACATCATTGCGGGTCTCGGTGTGGATTATGGCCAGGGTTTCTCCCTCGGTCGTCCACAGCCACTGGAGCAGGTCCTGCGGCGGCTTTTCGACACCAGCAGTACCCGGAATACGATCGCCCTCCCCGAGCGGATCCTCCCCGTCCAGGCTGTCGGCTGATTCCGGCATGCCTGCTTGCAGGCGGTGCCACCCCGCCTCCGTGTACCATCCCGTTCCCATTCACCCTTCAAGAGACGCAAGAACGAGCGATGGCCCCTGCTGTACGGGAAACCCCCAAAGATCGGTCCGGCCGGACCCTGTCATGGCTGATCATTCTGGGAATTGCGCTGGGCTCGATCACGTATGCGATCGATCCCTTGAGCTTCATTCATCCGCGTTTGGCGGTGGCCGGCGTACTGTGGATGGCAGCAGTCGCGGTGGTTGTGCGCGTGCTACCGGCCTTGCAGCGTCGCACCCTTCTCGGTCGTAACCTCGAAATCGCTGCGCTGCTGGTCTATGCCACGCTGCTCACCGCTTCGACCGGTGCGACAGGCAGCCCCTTCGTATCCCTTTACGCGCTGCCGCTGATTGCCGGCGCGCTGTTGTGGAAGCCCTGGAAGGTCCTGCTGCTTGCCATTGCGATCATCGCCGTGACGCTGCTGCAGAGCGGCTTCCTTGATGCGATGAACGACATGTATTTGCTGACGACGGCTGCGGTGGTGGTCAACGTACTGGCGCCGGCCATCGCCGCCGCGCTGATCCTGGCAACGCTCCAGGGCAAGATTGGCGTGGTAGAACAGCAGGTGTCGGAACTGGCGGCACAGGATGCCCTGACGGGACTCCTGAACCTGCAAGGTTTCGAAGGCGTTCTCGACCAGTGTCATCGCGACGTCGAGCGCACGGGTCAGCCTTACAGCATTGTCGTGGTCGACGTCGATGACATCCGGCAGATCAACGAGACGCTGGGCCATGAGGCAGGCAGCCAGCTGATCATGGCTGTCGGCAAAGCCATCACGCGTTCGATCCGTACGTCGGACCACGCCGCACGCATGGGCGGAGACGTCTTCATCCTCCTGCTCACGGATGCCGAGCAGGCGACAGCCAACGCCATTTCCCAACGTATCCGCAACAATGTCTACAACGGTACGCTGCTGGTCGAGAACCGCATGGTACGTGCGACGGTCAGCATAGGTGTTGCATCCTATCCTCGCGATCACCAGACACCGAAAGCGCTCATGATCCTGGCCGACCAGCGCATGGAGCAGGACAAGGCCCTGCGTCGTGCGCCGGGGCGATAGCGGATCCCGGACAGCTGGGCCAGCCGGCGTCCGCATGCAAATGAGGATCTGCCTCTTCCCGTTGGTGATACCGCTCAGCGGCTGCGCTGCAGGTCCCGCGGCCACCGCCGCCGATGCTGCGGGCACAGTCATCGCGGAAATCCGTTCGCAGATGATCGAGATTCCGTCCGGCCATTTCCGGATGGGCAGTGAAGCCGGAGCTGCCGAAGACGAAATGCCTGCTCGAGACGTCTCCGTGCGGGCGTTCCGGCTGTCCCGTTTCGAAGTAACGGCTGCCCAGTATGCGGCGTTCGCCGCAGCCACTGGCCGGATGCAGGCGGTGGTCCTGCCAGAAGCCGCATCGCTTCCTGCGGTCAACGTCAGCTGGGACGATGCCCAGGCCTTCATCGCCTGGCTCAATGCCCTCAGCGGCGAAAGCTTCCGGCTACCCACCGAAGCCGAGTGGGAGTATGCCGCTCGTGCGGGTTCCCCGGCTGCGTACTGGTGGGGTGATGCGTTCGCAGCCGATCGCGTCAACGGGACCGGTATTCATGGCCGGGATCGCTGGCTGGAAGCGGCACCTGTCGGGCAGTTCGCAGCCAATCCCTTCGAGCTGCACGACATGCTGGGAAATGCCTGGGAATGGACAGCCGACTGCTACTTCCCTGACTATGCGGGCGCACCGTCAGATGGCACGGCAAGGGCCGGGGAACCGGCTTGCGGCCGGGTGCTGCGCGGTGGAAGCTGGAGCGACACCGCCGCCTGGCTGCGGACCGCGACCCGCAACTGGTTCGAGAGTGGCGAGCGCTTCGATTACATCGGATTTCGCCTGGCCCAGGACTAGGCCGGCAGGAGACCAGCGATGATCGGAATCCTTTTGCGCGCCGCCATCGTGGCGCTTGGTCTGTGGTTGGCAGCGCAAATTTTTTCGGGGATGCAGTTCGATTCGGCCGGTACGCTGATCGCGGCGGCGCTGCTCCTTGGGCTGGTGAATGCATTCATCCGGCCGCTCGCCATCATCCTCACGCTGCCGCTCACGCTGGTCACGCTCGGGCTGTTCCTGCTGGTAGTGAATGCCGGCATGCTCGGACTCGTGGCGTTGCTCCTGGACGGCTTCCGTATTGCAGGATTCTGGACCGCGATCGGCGCATCGATCATCGTGAGTCTGACCTCCGGGCTAGCCTCGGGCCTGGTCGGCAGCAACGGCCGCTTTGAAGTGATCAGGTTCCGGAAATAGCAGACCTTGGGGCAGGCTAGTTGATGCCGTGCATGCCCCGGCGCAGTAGCGGCGAGAGAATCAGCATCAGCAGCCCAACGCCCAGCCCGATCCAGAAGAGCAGGCTGAACAGCTGTGTGTAGACGGCGAGCTGCGCAGTCATGTCTACCGTCTCGCCAGGCACCGATTCGATCGCCGCAACTTTGGAGATCTGGGCCGCCAGGTTCTCGGAATAGGCGGTTGCCAGGAACCAGGCGCCCATCATTACGCCGACCACGCGGGGCACCGACAGCTTGGTGACCGCGGACAGGCCGACGGGCGACAGACACAACTCGCCCATCGTATGCAGCAGGTAAGCGAGCGCCAGCCAGATCAGCGTGACGTGGCCGGTTGCATCGGGAAACTGGCTGCCGAATACCAGCGCGCCGAACCCGAGGCCAGCCTGGATGATCCCGAGGCCAAACTTGACCGGCGTCGAAGGTTCAAGGCCGCGAGCCGCAAGCTTGATCCACAGCCAGGCAAAAACCGGTGCCAGCAGCATGATGAACAGGGGATTGAACGATCCGATCTGCGAGGCATTGAGCTCGATGCCTAATACCGACCTGTCGACCGCACGATCCGCAAAGAGCGTCATTGATGCAGCGGCCTGTTCGAACAGGGCCCAGAACACCACGGTGGAAAAGATCAGCACCATCAGCACGATCATGCGGTGCCGCTCCACCGGCGTGCAGTCCTTCAGGAACCAGAGCACCGCCACGAGCACCAGCACCGACAGTGAAATGAGCAGGGTGTGGACGACCGGGTTGTTCTGCATCAGCCACCACACCACGACCAGCGCAGCGATCGAACACAGATAGATCGCCATTTCGCGTGAAAGTCCCGGGAGTACCTTCTCGCGAAGTGCTTGTGGATTGGCAGGCTCCGCATGGCCATGCAGGAATTGCTGTCCCCAGCTGAACGTGATGAGCCCCAGCAGCATGCCGATCCCGGCTGTACCGAACCCGTAACGCCAGCCGAACGTTTCGCCCAGCCAGCCGCACAGCAGTGTCGCGGCAAATGCGCCGATGTTGATGCCCATGTAGAAGATCGTGAATCAGGAATCGCGGCGCGGATCGTTCTCCCTGAACAGCCGGCCGACGATTGTGGAGATGTTGGGCTTCAGGAAGCCCACGCCGGTGGCGATGACGGCGAGCGACAGGTAGAACATCTGCAGCGCGCCCGTGTCCCGCACGATCTCGCCATTGTCCAGATAGGCGGCTGATCCCTCGAACGCCATGCCGAAATGCCCGAGCACGAGCAGGGTCCCGCCAAACAGCACCGCCTTGCGCATGCCGAGATAGCGATCCGCCAGCAGGCCGCCGATGACGGGCAGGGCGTAGGCGAGGCCCGCGTAGGCCCCGAGGACATTGAGGCCCTCGACGTCCGTGAACAGGTGGTACTTGGTGAGGTACAGCAGCAGCAGGAAGCGCATGCCGTAGTAGGAGAACCGCTCCCAGAGCTCCGTCGCGAAGCAGATGTACAGGCCCCTGGGGTGACCGAACAGCTCGTCCTGCGTGTTGTTCATCCTGCTGCCGATCCCTCGCGCATCGGGCGCGCCTGTTTTCCGGAACGAACGATCCGCAGCCGGTCTGTCACTGCAGCAGCAGGTCCGTCACTGGCCCGCGCCCTCTTCCTTCATGCGCTGCGCCAGCTTCTCCTTGAGAAGCAAGCGCGAAAAAATGATGCCGAGCTCATACAGCAGGTACATGGGTACGGCCATGAAACTCTGTGAAATCGCGTCCGGCGGCGTCAGGAACGCTGCAACGATGAAGATCCCGAGCAGGACATAGCCGCGGTTGCTGCTCATGGTTTCCACTTTCACGAGCCCGGTCCACGCCAGCAGCACGGTGGCGACCGGGATCTCGAAGGCGAGGCCGAACGCAAAAAACAGCAGCAGCACGAAATCGAGGTAGTTCGACATGTCCGTCATCATGCGCACGCCCACCGGACCGGTACTGGTGAGGAACGTGAACATGAGCGGAAAGACGACGAAGTAGGCGAACGCGACGCCAAGATAGAAGAGCAGGATGCTCGAGACCAGGAGCGGAATCGCGAATCGCTTCTCGTGGCGATAGAGTCCCGGCGAGACGAAGGCCCAGATCTGGTACAGCACGTAGGGCATGGCCAGGAATACGGCCGTCATCAGCGCGAGCTTCAGTGGCGCCATGAACGGCGAGATCAGGCTCGTGGCAATGATCGACGTGTCGGCCGGCAGCTTGTCGATGAGCGGCTGGGCGATGAGGGTGAACAGGTCGTTGGAGAAGAAAGCGAGCGGGGCAAACACGACCGCTATGGCGATCACGGCCCGGAGCAGGCGGTCGCGAAGCTCCAGCAGGTGCGATATCAGGGAGCCTTCGGCGAGATTCTCCCGGGCATCGCCTTCTTCACTCATTGCCCGGCTTCACGGCAGGTTCACCGCTCACTGCCTCAGCCCCTTCCGTTGCAGGAGTACTCGTCGAGGCAGCGGTGGGCACTGGTGCCGGCTCCGGTTCCATGCTGGCGGGCGGGTAGCCGGAAGGACTGGAGGCGGCGGGTTTGGGCGCTGCCGTCTCACCCCGGCCGTGCGCCGCGCGCTGCTCCTGGAAATTCACTTCCTGGTCGAGCTGGGCGCGTAGCTGGCGGGCCATGGAGCGGGCCCGGCCGGTCCACCGGCCGATCTGCGCTGCCAGCTTGGGCAGTTTCTCGGGCCCCAGGACCAGCAGAGCCAGTCCCAGGATCAGTACGATCTCGGTGAAGCCGACCTCGAACATCGTGGCCTACAGCGGCGCGTTTCAGCCGTTGGCTGATTTGCTGCCAGTCTTGGTGGCCGGAGTCGATTCGAAATCGGCGTCCTGGTCGGCGGGCGCCTTCAGCTGTTTGCCGGATTCCTCGGTGTCACCTTCGTCCACGGCTTTCTTGAAGCCCTTGACGGCAGCGCCGAGATCCGAGCCGATGGTCCGCAGGCGCTTGGCACCGAAGATCAGCAGGGCAATTGCCAGGATGATCAGGAGCTCACGAAAGCCGATGCCCATCAGTTCTCTCCAGTCGGATTGATAGAGGCCGGATCATACGCCAATTGGCCGGACCGCAAGCCTGGGGTCGTGTGCGGCAACTTCCACAATTGGCACGCAAAATTGACACGCCAATCAGCCATTCGGTTCCAGGGGCGCCACCTGCAACCAGAGCGTCACGGGTCCTTCATTGACCAGACTCACCTGCATGGTGGCCCCAAACCGGCCGGCGGCAACGATCGGGTGCCGCTGGCGGGCCGCATCGAGCAGATAGTCGAACAGCACCCGCCCCTTCTCCGGGGTCGCTGCAGAACTGAAGCCGGGACGCCTGCCTTGGCTCGTATCGGCAGCCAGGGTGAACTGCGGGACCAGCAGGAGCCCGCCCCTCTGTTCCCGCAGATCCCGGTTCATCCGGCCTGAGTCATCCGCAAACACCCTGAACCCAAGCAGCCGCTCAAGCAGGCGGTCTGCCGTTGCCGGCTGATCTCCCTTCTCGACGCCGATCATGACCAGCAGCCCGCGTTCGATCGCGCCGACGGTTTCACCCTCGACCACGACGCTGGCGCGGCTGACTCTTTGCAACAGGCCGATCATGCGTCAGGCAGGGAGGAATGGCCTCCGGATACCAGGGAATCGGCATGAATGAGGTCGAGAAGGGTCAAAATACGGAATCCAATTGGTTGACAATCCCACCTTTGCGCCGTTTCTGGGGAAAAATCTAAATTGTCCACGAAATTGATGATCCTGTGGCCAACGTGGCAAAATCGGTTCTCAGATCTGGCGCTCTGTCGCTCACTTTGTCTCCAAGGACAACAAAAGTGGGATTCTGGAACCATCAATGGACGCAAAGCGCCCATCTTTTGCGGTCCGGGTACGCATCAAGGCTCGAACCAAATGTGAGTAAACTCCCAAGTCTTATTTCTAACATATTGTGTTTTAACGGATTGTTATCGGGATTGTAAGAAAGGATTCACGCCCTGCCTGCATGGTGGCGGCAGTTCCGGTCACAGGATGCCCTGATGAGTCCGAATCCCGAACGGCCTGTTTTCCGTTTTCGCTCGGTTTTCATTTCAGACGTCCATCTGGGTTTCAAAGGCTGCAGCGCCGAATACCTGCTCGACTTCCTCCGGTCCGTGGAGACAGAGCAGCTCTATCTGGTCGGCGACATCATCGACATCTGGAGCCTGAAGAAGCAGTTCTTCTGGCCCCAGGCCCACAACGATGTCATCCGCACGATTCTCGGCAAGGCCAAACGTGGTACGCGCGTCATCTACATTCCCGGCAATCATGACGAGCTGTTCCGCGACTTCGACGGCCTGACCTTCGGCAACGTGGAGATCCGTCGCGAGGCGCTGCATGAAATGGCGGACGGCCGCCGCATGCTGGTGCTCCATGGCGACGAATTCGACAGCGTCATCAAGTGCAGCCCCTGGCTTGGGCATCTCGGCAATCACGCGTATGCCTTCATCCTGCGGCTCAACCGGTACGTGAACTGGATGCGCCGGCGCCTGGGCTTCCCGTACTGGTCGCTGGCGGCTTACCTCAAGCACAAGGTCAAGAACGCGACTCAATACATCTCCAGTTTCGAGCAGGCAGTGGCCCGGGCGGCGCGGGAACGAGGCGTTGATGGTCTCATCTGCGGGCACATCCACCGCGCCGAGATCTCCATGCAGGACGGGGTGCTCTACTGCAACGACGGTGACTGGGTCGAAAGCTGCACGACGCTGGTGGAAGACCACGAGGGTCGCCTGTCGCTGCTGCGCTGGACCGAACAGAAGGAAGTGGTTTCCGCGTCGGGGCAGCTGATCCCGCTGCTGGCCGGCCGCGCCGCCTGATGCAATGGCTATAGCGCTCAAGATCGCGATCGTCACCGACGCGTGGCGACCGCAGACCAACGGCGTCGTCCGCACGCTTGCGACGACGATGGAAGTCGCGGCCCGCGCAGGCCATGAAATCCTGGTCATCGAACCCGGGTTGTTCCGGACGTTCCCCTGTCCCACGTATCCCGAGATCCGGCTTGCATGGATGCCCTATCGCAGCCTTGCACGTCGTCTGGAGGCCTTTGCGCCCGATGCAGTCCACATTGCCACGGAAGGGACACTGGGTGCTGCGGCACGCGCGTGGTGCCTCAAGCAGCGGCGGCCCTTCACGACGTCCTACCACACGCAGTTTCCGGAGTACGTCCGTGCCAGGGTACCGATCCCGCTGACTCTGAGCTACGCCCACCTGCGCCGCTTTCACGGAGCAGCAGCCCGCACGCTGGTCGCGACCCCGACGATGCAGCAGCAGCTCGAAAAGCGGGGCTTCCGCAACATCGTCCGCTGGTCGCGTGGCGTGGACCTCGAGCTGTTCCAGCCTCGTGACAAGGGCTTTCTTGCGTATCCCCGTCCCATCTCGCTTTACTGCGGACGCGTGGCAGTAGAGAAGAACGTGGAGGATTTCCTGCGGCTCGACCTGCCGGGAACCAAGGTGATCGTAGGTGACGGTCCCGCGCGCGCGCAGCTGGAAGCGGACTATCCTGAAGCGGTGTTTGCCGGCTACCGGTTCGGCGAGGAACTGGCCCGTCATGTGGCGGCAGCGGATGTATTCGTGTTTCCGAGTCGCACTGATACTTTCGGCCTGGTGCTGCTCGAAGCCATGGCTTGCGGCGTGCCGATCGCTGCCTATCCGGTAACCGGTCCGATCGACGTGGTGCGCGACGGCGTCACCGGTGTGCTGGATGAGGATCTGCGCACGGCAGCGCTGGCGGCATTGCAGTTGAGTGCAGCGGCCTGCCGCGAGCACGCACTTGCTTACACGTGGGAAGCGGCTACCGGGCAGTTCCTGGGACACCTTGCCCTGCAGCCGCACCCCGCCAGGCAGGCGGCAATCGGTTCGGTCGTCAATTCGGCGTGAGTGCTTCTGCCCGCACATCCGCATCGCGCGCTTCCTGCACGCGCTTGCGGGCGCGGTAGGTTTCCGCGATCAGGCGCCAGGCGGCCGACTGGCTGCGGGGATCCCCTGTCGACAGCGACAGCGCCTTGCGACCCATGTTTTCCGCCTGGCCAAAATTCCCCTCCGCCTGGCGGACCTTGCCCATCTCGATCCAGAGCTGCGCACTGTCCGGCTCGATACGCAGCGCACGCTCAAGCGTCGCAGCCGCCACCGCATAGTTGCCGGCAGCAGATTGGCCTTGTGCCTGCGACACCAACGCGCGGGCGGCGGGATTGAGGGTCCTTGCGCGAACCTGCGGTTGTGGCACCGGCTCAGGGGCAGGAACCACCTCCGGGACCGGCGCAGGCGGCGTCTCGATTTCAGGGACCCCCCCTGCCGGTTGTTCTGGAACGGGAACCGGTGCCGGACGGGGTGGCGAATAGGGAGGAGGTACGGCACAGCCGGCGAGCGTAACGACGCACAGCAGCAGCGCAGCAAGCCGCGGGTTCAGGGCACGCATCAGCGGATGATACCCTGAAGCCATTCCCCTGCACGCTGCCCCAGGTTCTCAAGCGGACCCTGCAGGCATTCCGGCTTCGGTACCAGTGGCGTTCCCCGTGGGAGCGCAACGCTCAGGGTTTCGTCCCCGCAGGATGAGTCTGCCAAGAGGCCGGTCCGGTACTCGATCGATCGCTCCTCCAGCGACTCGGGGATGAACAGATCCAGCGACGACGTATCGAGGGTTCCCATGAGCTGCGCCCAGATCGCGAGCGCACCCGACGAACCGGTGAGTCCCGTCGGACTGTTGTCGTCATACCCTACCCAGACCACGGCGAGATGCGTGGCAGAAAAACCTGCAAACCAGCCGTCGCGATAGTCGGACGAGGTTCCGGTCTTGCCCGCAACGACCAGGTTCGGCGGGATGCGGGCGCGTGCTGCGCGCCCCGTGCCGCGATTCATGACTTCCACCAGCATGCGGTTGACCTGGTAGACCGCGGCCGGATCCGCGACCTGGGCAATCTCCAGGGGAAACGCCTTCAGCGGCTGGCCCTTTGCATCGACGACCGCGCGCACGCCCCGCAGCGGGGTGCGGAAACCACCGCTCGCCAAGGCGTTGTACAGCTGCGCCACTTCCACCGGCGAGACATCGAGCGCACCCAGCAGGAGTGCCGGTACCTGCGCGGGTTCCTTGTCGAGCCCGAGATTCGTGAACGCCCGGGCGACCTTGGGAAGCCCGACTTCCATTCCCAGACGGACCGTCGCCAGGTTCATGGACTGCGACAGCGCACGCACCAGCGGCACCGGGCCGAAGGTCTCCGGAGTGATGTTCTGCGGCTTCCACACCTGGCCACTGGGCAACTTCACCTCGATAGGCCCGTCCTCGACGATACTCGCCGCGTGGTATCGACCGGTCTCGATGGCCGCAAGGTAGATGACCGGCTTCACCAGCGAACCGATCGAGCGCTTCGCGTCGAGCGCCCGATTGAAGCCATCGAAGCTCACTCGGCGGCCGCCCACCATCGCGTTGACATCGCCGCTTTGCGGAGACGTCACGACCACGACGCCTTCGAGGGACTCCTCGCGCTGTTCCTTGCGTGCCTTGTCGAGGCGTTCGAGTTCCGCCGTGAGGGCGGCTTCTGCCCGTGACTGGATCTGCGGGTCCAGCGTCGTGAAGATCTTGAGGCCGGCTTCCGTCAGGTCTTCCTCACGGTAGTCGCGGCGCAGCGTACGTCGCACGAAATCCAGGAATGCAGGGTAGTAACCGGAGGCGAGGCGCCCTTCGCCCACGACTCCCAGCGGACGCTTGCTGGCGGCTTGCGCGGTTTCTGCCGGGATGACCTCGTGCTCGGCGAGCAGGCCGAGCACGAGGTTGCGGCGATCGCGTGCACGTTCCGGCGAGCGGCGGGGATTGTAGTAGGACGGTCCTTGCGCCACCGCCACCAGCAGCGCTACCTCATGCAGCTGCAGTTCGGCGAGCGGCTTGCCGAAATAGTACTGGCTCGCCAGCCCGAAACCGTGAATCGAGCGCTGGCCGTCCTGGCCCAGGTGGATCTCGTTGATGTACGCCGTCATCAGGTCCGTCTTCTCGAAGCGCGCATCGAGAATGATCGCCATCAATGCTTCTTCCGCCTTGCGGCCGAGTGTCTGCCGGCTGTCGAGAAAGTAGCTCTTCACCAGCTGCTGGGTCAGGGTCGAACCACCCTGCACGATGCGTCCCGCGCGCAGGTTCGCCCACATCGCGCGCAGGATGGCGACCGTGTCGACGCCGAAGTGCGAATCGAACTTGCGGTCCTCGACGACCTTGAGTGCTGCGGGCAAGACAGCCGGAATGTCTTCGGGGGTGAGGACTACGCGGTCTTCCCCGTGGATCGGAAAGATGCTGCCGATCAGGAGCGGGTCGAGGCGAAAGACCGGCACGTCGGTCCCGGCTGCATCGCGCATCTCGCTGATCGAGCCGGCCTGCACCGCGATGCTCAGGGACTGCGGTTCACGGGTTTCATCCCAGAACTGCGCGCGCCGGCTCAGGAAATCAAAGCGGCTGCCCCGACGCCGGTAGGTACCCGGACGGTCGGGCTGGTTCACCTGCTGGTAGCCCAGGCGCTTCAGTTCCTGCTCGAACCCGGCGGCGGACAACGGCTGGCCGACATACAGGTCAATGGGCTGGGCATAGACCTGCGCAGGGAGCGTCCACCGGCGGCCCTCGAACTGCTGCGTGATGACCCGATCGAGATAGATGAGGTAGATGCTGAATGCGAGCGCCAGCCCGGCGAAGGTGCCGAGTCCGATGCCGAGCAGGAGTTTCTTGCGCGCGCGGGTCACTTACGTTTTTTGTCCGGCGACGAAAGGGGCGCATTCTCGGTCACGCCCTCGCATGCTGGCAAGGTGGTTGCTTGCCGTTCCGCCCTGCCTTCCCCTGGTCTGACTGCACCTGGCGACAAGTGTTCCGCTGCGACCGCTCGCGCCCGCAATTGTAATTCCTGCAGCGCCCCTTGCAGCCTTCCCGAGCCGGCACTACTTGCGCCAGAACGTGGGCGTGATCAGCACCAGCAACGGGAAAATCTCGAGGCGGCCGAGGAGCATGGCGAGGATGCAGATCCACTTCCCCGGGTCGCTCACCTCCGTGAAGTTCAGGGCCACCTGGCCGAGGCCTGGACCGACGTTGTTCATGCAACCGGCAATGGCGGCGAACGCCGTCACCTGGTCTTCGCCCGTTGCCATCAACGCGACCATCAACACGCCAAAGCTGACGACGTAAACGGCGAAGAAACCCCAGATCGCGTCGATCACACGCCATTCCAGGGCCTTTGTTCCCAGCTTCACGGGCATTTCGGCGCTCGGATGAACGAGCTTGAAGACCTCGCGACTGCCCTGCTTCCACATCATCAGCCAGCGGATCACCTTCATGCCGCCCGCAGTCGACCCCGCGCACCCGCCGATGAACATCGTCAGCAGGACGATCAGCGGCAACGCTCCTGGCCAGTTCGAGAAATTGTCGGTAGTGAAGCCGGTGCTCGTCTGGATGGAAACCGCCTGCACCACCGCCAGCCGCAGCGCTCCCGCAGATTGGGCCGGCGTCCCGGCCAACCAGAGGGTAACCGCATACAGGAAGATGCAGGCAATGAGGATGCCGGTGTAAGCCCGCCACTCCGGATCCCGCCAGTAATCGGAGATACGGCGATGGCGCCAGGCCGTGAAATGCAGCGAGAAGTTGATTGCCCCCAGGAACATGAAGACGACGGCAATCGTCTCGATGGCCACGCTGTCGAAGTACGCCAGGCTCGCATCGTGGGTGGAGTGCCCGCCTGTCGATACGGTCGCGAAGCTGTGTCCGATGGCATCGAACAGGGTCATGCCCGCGACCCAGTAGGCGAACGCACAGGCCACCGTCATGGCCACGTAGATGATCCAGAGCGCCTTGGCAGTCTCAGTGATCCGCGGAGTCAGCTTGGCGTCCTTGACCGGCCCGGGAGTCTCGGCCTTCAGCAACTGCATGCCACCCACACCCAGCATCGGCAACAGCGCGACAGCCAGCACGACCATGCCGATACCGCCCAGCCACTGCACCTGCTGCCGGTAATAAAGAACGGAGGGGGGCAGGTAGTCGAGTCCGACCAGCGTCGTTGCATTCGTGGTGGTGAAGCCGGAAACCGATTCGAACACGGCGTCCGTCAACGAAAGTTCGGGACGGTCCGAGAGAACCAGTGGCGCCGCGCCTGCCAGGCCGAGCACCACCCAGAACAGGGCAACCACCAGGAATCCGTCACGCAGCCTGAGTTCCCGGCGTTGCTTGCGAACCGGCCACCAGATCAGGGTGCCTGCTGCAAGCAGGGCGACCAGCGCATCCACGAAGGGTTCCCAGTTGCCATCGCCATAGTAAAGGGAGACCGCCAGCGGTGGCAGCATGGTGATGCTGAAGATCATCAGCAACAGGCCGAGGATCCGCTGGACGAGAGCGAGGTTCATTGCAGGGCGCTGGTAACTGGGCTCTGCGCGCTGGCGAGAGGAAGGGTAAAGATGCAATGCCTGCCGGCGCGGTTCCGACCAGCGTCCAGAGTCCGCTTACCAGTGCGCAGCCCCTTCATCCGCGCCACCGGCGCGGTACCTCGAACAGCCGTTCTACCGCTTCGACGTGGCGCCTGTCGGTGAGGAACATGATCACGTGGTCATCGCGTTCGATCACCGTGTCGTGATGCGCGATGATGACCTCGTCACCCCGGACGATGGCGCCGATGGTGGCGCCGTCCGGCATGGCAATGTCTTCGATCCGGCGGCCGATGACGCGGCTTTCGCCCTGGATGCCGTGGGCAATGGCCTCGATCGCCTCCGCCGCGCCCCTGCGGAGCGAATGCACGCGCACGACATCGCCCCTGCGGACGTGAGCCAGCAGCGATCCAATCGTGACTGTCTGCGGCGACAGGGCGACATCGAGTGGGCCGTTCTCCATCAATTCTGCATAGGCAGGCCGGTTGATGAGCGCCATCACCTTGTGGCAACCCAGGCGCTTGGCCAGCATGGCAGACAGGATGTTCGCTTCTTCCGAATTGGTGAGCGCGACGAAGACATCCGCGGAGTCGATGTTCTCTTCCAGCAGCAGTTCCTCGTCGGCAGCGTCGCCGTTCAGGACGATCGTGTTCGACAGCTGTTCCGAGAGACGACGCGCCCGCCGGGAATCACGCTCGATCAGCTTGACCTGGTTTTCCTTCTCGAGCAGCTGTGCCAGGCGGAACCCGATATTGCCGCCCCCCGCGATCACGACGCGCAGCGCCGGATCCTCGAGTCGCTGGATCTCGTTCATCACGAGCCGGATATCCTTGCGTGCAGCCAGGAAGAACACTTCATCGCCGTGCTCGATGATCGTCTCGCCTTCGGGCTTGATGCTCTGGCCACCCCGGTAGATGGCGGCGACACGGGCATCGGTACCCGGAATGTGCTCGCGCAACTGCATCAGGCGCTGGCCGACCAGCAGGCCACCGCGCAGGGCGCGTGCGCCCACCAGCCGAACCCTGCCATCGGCGAAATCGAGCACCTGGAGGGCGCCGGGATAGCGGATCAGGCGCGCGACATGCTCGGTGACCAGCTGTTCCGGGCTGATCGTGACGTCTACGGCAAAGGCGCGATCCTCATCCGCGAAGAGCCCCGAATGCTGGATGTAGTCGCCTGAGCGGATCCGGGCGATGCGGGTAGCGTCCTTGTTGAACAGCTTCCATACGATCTGGCAGGCCACCATGTTGACTTCGTCGCTGTTCGTCAGCGCGATGACGACATCGGCATCCTTGGCACCTGCTGCAGCCAGCGTGCTGGGAAACGCGCCATTGCCCACCACGGTGCGGATATCGAGGCGATCCTGCAGGTCCCGCAGGAGTTCATCGTTCTGGTCGATGACCGTCACTTCGTTCGCTTCTTCGCGCGCGAGGTGATGGGCGGCCGTCTTTCCGACCTGGCCGGCGCCGAGGATGATGATTTTCACCTAAGGAAGCCCTGATTTACCTACATGTGCCAGGCGAACAGCGAAGCAAATGATAGAAAGACCGCGTTTGAAAATGCGCCGACACCAACAAATGACACTGTTTCAGAGGTTCCCTTAAGCCTCTGATCTGTCCACGCTCTGCCGGAAGCGGGTTGAACCGTTCTTGTTGCGGCGCATTCTAGCCCAAGTCATCCGGCCGACGGTTGATTGCCTACAGCGGTTCGAGATTGGCGTAGGCGAGCATCAGCCACTTGGCGCCCTGGCGCTCGAAATTCACATGTACACGGGCATGGCCACCCTGGCCTTCGAGCCCGAGCACGATCCCGTCACCGAACCTGCCGTGGCGAACCCGCTGCCCGAGCTTCACGCCCGCCACCGGCTCCTCCTCCATCATGGGTTTGCGGGGCACGAACACCGGTCGCGAAACCTGGATGCGGGGGCGCACTTCCTCCAGCAGCTCTGCAGGCAGCTCGCGGATGAAGCGCGAAGGGGAGCCGTAGCTGTCGACGCCATGCAGGCGCCGTTGCTCGGCGTAGCTGAGGTAGAGCTTCTGCATTGCCCGCGTGACACCGACGTAGCAGAGCCGGCGCTCCTCTTCCAGGCGGGCTGCATCGGACGCCGAGCGCTGGTGCGGGAACAGGCCTTCTTCCATGCCGCAGAGGAACACGAGCGGAAACTCGAGCCCCTTTGCCGAATGCAGCGTCATCATCTGCACGCTGTCTTCCCACTCATCGGCCTGGCCTTCTCCCGACTCCAGGACTGCGTGCGAGAGGAACGCAGCCAGCGGCGACATGTCCCCGGTTTCCTCGGTATCGAAACCCCGGGCGGCGCTCACGAGCTCCTCCAGGTTCTCGAGCCGGGCTTCGCCGCGTTCACCCTTTTCCTTCCGGTGGTGGTCGATGACGCCGCTCTGCTCGATGACGCGATCCACCTGCTCATGCAGCGCCATGCCCTGTGTTTCGCGATCCAGACGCTCGATGAGCGCCAGGAAAGCATGCAGGCTGGCTCCCGCCTTCTGGCCCAGTCCCGCAATGGAAGCGCCTGCGGCGAGCCAGAGCGGGCAGGCGTTCGCGCGCGCATAGTCACGGATCGTGTCGAGGGTCTTGTTGCCAATGCCCCGCGTCGGCAGGTTCACGACCCGCTCGAACGAGGCATCATCGGCGCGGTTGAACATCAGTCGCAGATAGGCGAGCGCGTCCTTGATCTCCGCCCGCTCGAAGAACCGCAGGCCGCCGTAAACGCGATACGGCATGCGCGCCATGATCATCGCTTCCTCGAACGAGCGGGACTGGGCATTCGAGCGATACAGGATGGCGCACTCGCGCCGGCTGCCACCCCTGGCTGTCCACTCGCGGATCCGCTCCACGACGAAATTGGCCTCGTCGCGCTCGTTGAACGCGGCATAGAGCCGCACGGGCTCGCCCTTCCCGCCGCTGGTCCACAGGTTCTTGCCCAGGCGACCGCTGTTCTGCGCGATCAGCGCATTGGCAGCCGCGAGAATGTTCGCGGTCGAGCGGTAGTTCTGTTCGAGACGGAACAGCTGCACTCCGGGATAGTCACGGCGGAACTGCTGCAGGTTCTCCACGCGTGCACCCCGCCATCCGTAGATGGACTGGTCGTCATCACCGACGACGAATGGCACGCCTTCCGGGCCGGTCACTTCCTTCAGCCATTTGTACTGGACGGTGTTGGTATCCTGGAACTCATCCACGAGTACGTGCCGGAAGCGGGCACGATAGTGGGCAGCGAGACTCGCGTTGTCGCGCCACAGCTCGTAGACGCGCAGCAAGAGTTCGGCGAAGTCGATGACGCCCGCGCGGTCGCAGTGTTCCTGGTAGGCGGCGTACAGGCGGATCAGCTGTTCCCGGGTGTGATCCCCTTCGCCCTTCAGGCCGCCGGGGCGCAACCCTTCGTCCTTCTGTGCGTTGATGAACCAGGTGACTTCCTTTGGCACCCAGCGGGCTTCGTCGAGATCGAGCGCCTTGATCAGCTTGCGTACGGAGCGCTGCTGGTCCTCGGCATCGAGGATCTGGAAGGCTTGCGGCAGGCCCGCTTCGCGCCAGTGCATGCGCAGCAGCCGGTGGGCGATGCCGTGAAACGTGCCGATCCAGAGCGGCGCGGACGGCAGCCCCAGCATCGTCTCGATGCGGCTGCGCATTTCGCCCGCGGCCTTGTTCGTGAACGTCACCGCGAGAATGCCGTGCGGTGAAACGTTCTCCACCTGCACGAGCCACGCGACCCGATGCGTCAGCACACGCGTCTTGCCGCTGCCGGCACCGGCCAGTACAAGCGTCGGTTGCAACGGGGCTGCCACCGCCTGGCGCTGCGCGTCGTTCAGGGAATCGAGTAGGGGCGATACATCCATGGTTTGCACCCGTCTGCGGGGGCGCGATTGTAACGCAGAAAACTTCGCAGCCGTCCTCTGGTACGCTGCGGAAAAAGGAAGGTGCGCTGCCGATGAAAGCATTAACCTGCGGAGCGGTCTGGGCCTTGAGTGCAGTCATCCTGGCGCTTTCCGGATGCCAGCCCGAGACGGCCACTCCTGCCTCGCCGTCCGCGGCAACGCCATCTCCCGCAGCCGCGCCGGTTGACCCGGCCACCGAATCCAGCCTCAGCATCAAGCGTGGCATCGTCATGTTGACGGCGGATACCCGCACGCTGCGATTGTGTGGCGAGAGTGCGGATCTCTGGCTTGCAGGCGAAGGCGAAGCACTCGATGAAATCTATTCGCGCCTGGCCGGAGAGCCCGGGACCTCCCTGTACGTCGAGGTCCGTGGCGAGCGGACTACCACGCCGCAGGGCACGGCCATTCCCGCAACGTTTGCGCAGACTTTCCTGCTTGAGCAGGTCTTGTTTGCTGCTATCCCCGGCGAAGGCGGGGCCTGTCCGGCAAGCCCGCCCGCATGGCGCGTGCGCGCGTCCGGGAACGAGCCATTCTGGAGCGTCGAGATCACGGAACGCATGCTGTTGCGGGAGCCGGAGCGCGCCACGCCGCTCGACCTGCCGGTTTCCGAATCGCAGGATACGGAAGGCACGGTGACCTATCGGGCTGCCGGCGAAGGCCACCTGCTGGAGCTGGTCGTCATCGCCCAGGCCTGCAGCGATTCGATGTCGGGCGCGTACTTTGCCTACGCAGCCGAGGGCACGCTGGATGGGCGCGAACTGCGCGGTTGTGCCCGCCTCGGCGAATAACAGGCCGGTCAGCGGAAACCCGGGTTGCTGCGCCGGGCGGCGGGATTGATTGCACGCAGCAACAGGCCGGTGGCCAGGGCAAGCAGTGGATCGGTAATCGAAGCGGCCCGGTCCGGTTGCCAGAGCTGCAGCAGCTCAATGCCGACGACGATGCCGACGACCAGCGCGATTGCGAGCTCAAACGAAGCGCCGCTTTCACGCGCCAGCCAGATCAGGGACGAACAGAAGAACAGGAAGGCCAGGAGCGCCCGCAGGTCGATTGGCATGCCGGCATCGATCCAGCCAAGGAACGGCCACAGGTCGAACTGTCCCGGCGTGGCAGCGAATTCAAAGGGCGCCAGTCGCTCGAAGATGAAGACGAGCCCGATGGCTCCCATGAGCAGCAGGCGGCGCGGTGGAGGCGACAGGCGGTTGATGATGACCAGCGCGGGCAACAACAACAGCAGCGCGAGCAATTCGGACGGCACGAAGACCTGGTCCGCCAGCAGCAGCTGTCCGACCAGCACACTCGCGATCAGCACGAGCAGGGCTTCGAGGCCGCCCTGGCGGGACGCGAGCACGAACAGCGCTTGCGAGACGACCAGCCAGCACGCGAGGAAGCTGAACGTGGCGGCCAGGTCGATCAGCGGATCGAACAGGGGCCGGAGCGCCATCTTGAGTTTGGCGAGGCTCAGGGCAGGGATGAACGGCGCGAACCGCCAGCCCAGCCAGAGCACGATCACCATCAGGGCCACGCGGTCGCCGCGGTTACTGCCCACGGTCGGCATCTGGATCAGGCGGCTCAACGTGCGCCATACGAATCCGGCCGCCGCCCCCACCAGCGTGCCCACGGCATTAAGGGTCAGATCGGCGAGGCTGGGGACGCGTGGAGAAATGAAGACCTGTGCGACTTCGATGAGGAGCGACAGGGCGGCACCGAGTGCGACCACCCCGATCGCAGTGAGCCAGCGCCGCCTTCCCGAGTCGAACCACAGGAACAGACAGAACCCCAAGGGGATGTAGAGCAGCACGTTGGAGACGCGATCACCCCGACCCGCGCGTACCCAGGACAGCTGCTGCAGTGCCTCGATGATGCCGCCTTCAATGGCATCGCGCTTGAAATTGAAGGGATAGAGCGAGCCGTAGGCAATCAGCGCAATGACGGCCAGCAGCAGCCAGGGAACCAGCGTCGTCGTACGCGCAGCTTTCATGCTGCCGAAGATATCCCAAGAAACCCGATCCGTCAGAGTCGGTCTCTGCCCTGTAGCCTGTAGCCTGTAGCCTGTAGCCTTCAGAACCGGATCAGCCAGTAGTGATCCACGAGCAGTGCAGTGAAGAGGGCGGCGAGGTAGGTGATCGAGAAGCTGAAGGTCTTCATCGGCAGCCCTTCCGTCGGGCGGTGCAGCAGGGCCAGCGCATAGTAAATGAAGCCGCCGCCGAGCAGCAGCGCGCCCAGCAGGTAGATCAGCCCGCTCATGCCGGTGAGGTAGGGCAGCAGCGTAACGAGCACCAGCAGGATCGTATAGAGCAGGATGTGCAGCCGGGTGAACTCGACGCTGTAGACCACCGGCAGCATCGGGATGCCTGCCTTCGCATATTCATCCCGCCGCGCGATGGCCAGCGCCCAGAAATGCGGCGGCGTCCACGTGAAGATGATGAGGAACAGCAGCAGCGAATGCGGATCGACCTGGCCCGTCACGGCGACCCAGCCCAGGACGGGTGGCGCTGCGCCTGCCGCCCCGCCGATGACGATGTTCTGCGGCGTCGCGTGCTTCAGCCACAGGGTGTACACGATCGCGTAGCCGATCAGCGAGCAGAACGTCAGGATCGCCGTCAGCCAGTTGACCCAGCCTGCGAGCAGCACGACCGACAGCACGGCAAGGCAGGCCGCATAGCCGAAGGCCCGTCCTTCGGAAACGTGACCCGAAGGAATGGGCCGGTGGCGGGTCCGTGCCATCTGGATGTCGAAGCGCCGGTCGAGTACATGATTGATGGCCGCTGCCGACGATGCAGCCAACGCGATGCCCAGCGTGCCGAACACCAACGCATTGACCGGGGGCAGGCCTGGCGCCGCCAGCAGCATCCCGACGACCGCCGTGAAGACGATCAGGAACACGACCCGCGGCTTCCCGAGTTCGTAGTAGTCGCGCCAGGTGGCGGTGCCAGTGGTGGTTGAAACGGGAGTAGCCAACGAGCTGTCAGTCCGCATGGTGAACGAGACCGGGGATCTTACAGGCCGGCGCGGGGTGGCCAAAGCAGGCGATTCAGGCGGACGACGCTGACCAGCAGGAAGGCCGCAACGGCGTTATGGGCGGTGGCGAGCCAAAGAGGCAGGCCGTCCAGCACCATGAGGGGACCGACGAACAGCTGCAGGAGGAGGACAACGCCGACGGTTGCCCCCGCCAGCTGCACGTTCTGGGTCTGGGCGCGGCGCCACGCCGCGATGCTCAGCCACCCGAGCACCAGCGCGGCAACCACGGCTCCGAGTCGATGCACGAAGTGGATGGCAACGCGTGCGGGATGATCGAGCACGCCGCCTTCGTAGTCGATCCCGAGGCCACGCCACAGGACGAACGCGTCCGCAGTATCCATCTCCGGCCACCACGAGTTCTGGCAGGTGGGGAAATCCGGGCAGGCCAGCGCCGCGTAATTCGAACTCGTCCAGCCGCCGAGCAGGATCTGCACGACCAGCACGGCGAGGCCGACGCGCGCCAGTTTGCGCAAACCCCGCTCCTGGCTCGGTCGGGTCGTCCGGTCGGTGCGGATGGCCAGCCAGGCGAGCAGCGACAGGGTGGCCAGGCCTCCGGCCAGGTGCAGTACGACGATCAGCGGCTTGAGCAGCAGCGTCACGGTCCACATGCCGAGCAGGGCCTGGAATCCCACCAGCGCGACAAGAAAGATCGGCAGCTTCACTGGTTGTGCCGGATCGCGCCGATTGCGGATCGCGACAGCGGCGAGCGCGACGATGACGAGCACCAGGGCGCCGGCGAAGTAGCGATGGAGCATCTCCTTGCTGGCCTTCTGCGCCTCGAACGGCCGCTCCGGAAAAGCCTCTGCAATGATCTCGAGATTCTGCCCAGCTTGTCCCGCAGTCAGGTGCCCGTAACAGCCGGGCCAGTCCGGGCAGCCCAGCCCAGCTGCGCTCAGGCGCACCCAGGCGCCGAGGACCACCACGACCAGCGCGAGCAGCGTGCCGGCGAGGGCGATGCGGCGGAACGTCATCATTTTTTGCTGGCGCACTGGTTTACCCGATGTGGGAGAGTTTCAGGAGCTTCTCCATGTCTTCGAGCAATCCCTTCGCCCCTGCATCCGCTGCGTAGCTCAGCATCACGTTGCCGAGGGGATCCACCACATAGATACGGCCTGCCGCCATCACCGGCACGCCTCCATAGACCGGCAACGCCTGCACCAACTCCTCGCCCCCATCACTGTCGATACTCGCAAGGACGAGACCAGACTGTTCTGCGGCAAGATATTCCTGGTCGCAGCAGGACCCTGTGTACAGGAACACCCGCTGAACCCTCCGGCTGTCCTCGTTGAGGGCCAGCCGGACCTGCCGCATGTGGGTCAGCGCCTGGCGGCAACGCGTGTCACAGGCGCCGTCGCCCACGAAGACGAAACTCCAGTTGCCACGCAGGAAATCCGCCGCAGTCGAGGTGCCATCCGGAGTGTCGAGTGCGGCATCGGGCAAGGCGCGGGCAGGTTCGAGCAGGTCACCGTAGTTCGTGCTGCCTGCAGGCCGCCAGCCCTCGCCGCCGTAGTACAGCAGGAACGACAGCGCCAACGGCGTGAAGAACAACGCGAAGAGCAGCCACAACTGGGTGCGCGACCGCTTGGTGGCCAAGGTTGTCGTTTCGTTCATTCCTGATTTCCCTTCGCGGGTTCGGTCCGCTTGAGATTCACGATCACGTAGATCGCGAGCAGCGCCAACCCCAAGCCGAACCATTGAATCGCATAACCCACATGTCGCCTGGGATCGAAACCGAAGCGCGCTGCCCAGAGCCTTTCGAATCCGTCTCCTGCATTGCTGTCGAGCAGCAGGACGGGCTCCAGCAGGCGCTCGCCATAGACCGCAGTCAGCTCGGCCCGTTCCGGAAAATTCAGCACCTTGGGCCACGTTGCCGGTATCTCCGGCGATCCCATCCGCATTCCAGGCTGCGGCACTCCATCAAGCACCCCGCCGAGTTCACGCGGGGTCTCGTCGACGCCAATCTCTGGCAGGGCACTGCGGTCGGGCCCGACGGGCACCCACCCGCGATCCACCAGCAGCACCGCTCCGTCTGCCAGCACAAAAGGTGTCAGCACGTGGTAACCGGGCTTGCCGGTACTTGAGGGCAGGTTGTCGAGCAGGACCTGCTGCGTGCTCACGTACCGGCCCGACACCGTGACACGCTGGTAACGAGGCAGGGAGGCGGCATTCGCCGCGGTCAGGATCGCAGTTGTCTTCTGTCCTTCGGCCAGCGTTGCGAGCAGGGCCTGCTTTTCCTCGGCACGCCGCAACTGCCAGAACCCGAGGCTCACCAGGCCTGCCATCACGATCACGGTGGCGAAGGTGCCGAAGACACCCGGCGCAAAGTGGCGATTGCCGATCTTGAGCGGCATAAACTCTGGTCCCAGGGGCTGATCCAGCCCCACGAAATAGGGAAATAGCCTCCAGGCCGTAGACGGCAGGTCTGACCTCAAGAGGCTGGCGTTCTGACCGACAGCCTTCAGCCTGCGGTCTGCAGCCCTGGCTTCAGAGCCAGTAAACGAAAATGAACAGGCCGAGCCACACGACGTCGACGAAGTGCCAATACCAGGCAACGGCTTCGAAGGCGAAATGGTGCTTCGGCGTGAAGTGGCCCTTCAGGCAGCGGAACCAGATGACCAGCAGCATGATCGCGCCGATGGTCACGTGCAGGCCGTGGAAGCCCGTCAGCATGAAGAACGTCGACCCGTAGACGCCGGAGCCGAGCGTCAGGTTCAACTCCGAATACGCCTCGATGTACTCCTCCGCCTGCAGCCCGACGAACGTGAAGCCGAGGAGGAAGGTCAGCGCCAGGAAGATGTTGAGGATCTTGCGATTGCCTTCCCGCAGGGCGTGATGCGCGATCGTGAGCGTGACGCCGGAGGTCAGCAGCAGTCCGGTATTGATCGCAGGCAGGCCGAATGCGGGAATGATCTCGAAGTCGCCGCCCACTGCCGCCGGGCCGTTCGACGGCCACGCCGTTTCGAAATCCGGCCACAACAGCAGGTTCGTGAAGATCTTCACGCCCTCTCCGCCGAGCCACGGAATGGACAGCTGCCGCGCGTAGAACAGCGCACCGAAGAACGCCGCGAAGAACATCACTTCGGAGAAGATGAACCACATCATTCCCATGCGGAACGACCGGTCGACCGCTTCGTTGTAGAACTGCCCTTCGCTCTCGTTGATCACGGTGCCGAACCAGCCGGCGAACATGGTCGCGACCACGATGAGTCCTGCCGTCATGACCCACGGGCCCGGGTTCGCATGGTTCAGCCAGAGGGCGGCACCGCCCACCGTCAGGAACAGCGCGATCGAGCCGATGATCGGCCAGGGACTGCCGTGCGGGATGTAGTACTTGTCGGCGGCGTGGTCGGTGTGTGCGTTGGCCATGGGCTTGAAGGTCCTGAGTATCGTTGGCTGATCAAACAGGCTGCAGGCTACAGGGTGCAGGTCAGACAGGAGAATTCGGAATTCCGTACCTGCAGCCTGTAGCCTGTCACCTGCAGCCTTTTACTACCTCGCCACGACCTGCGGCAGGTCGTACATCGAATACGCGAGCGTCACGCGGTCCACCGTCGCCGGCAGCGCCGGATCGACGATGAAGCGCACGCTCATCTCACGCCCTTCCAGCCCTTCGAAGTGCTGCGGCGTGAAGCAGAAGCATTCGGTCTTGTGGAAGTACTGCGTGGCCTGGGTTGGTGCGACGCTGGGAATGGCCTGTCCCGTCACAGCACGCTCATTCAGGTTCTTCGCATAGAACTTCGCTTCGTACAGGCGGCCCGGCTCGACTGCCATGCTCTTCGAGAGCGGCCGGAACTCCCACGCGCCGAAGGTGGGGCTCGCCGACATCATCTCGACCATCACTTTGCGGTCCGTGACCGGCGCTTCGCTCACCGCGGCAGCCTGCCGGAGGGCGTTCCGGTTGCCGTAACCCGTGACGTCGCAGAGCACGTCATACAGCGGCACGAGCGCGAAGCCGAAGCCGAACGCACCCACCGCCATCAGCACGAGCTGGCGCGTGAGCCTGCGGTTGGCGGTATTGAGCTGCTCGTCCACGGCTAGCGGCTGACCACGAGCCAGATGAAGCCGAAGTAAAACGCGAGTGCGAGACCGGCGAGCAGGGCGACATTCCTGCGAATGCGCTGCCGCCGGTCATCCACTGCGGCGGCAGGATCTGTCTTCACGGCGGGCACCTACTTCACTTCCGGTGGCACGTCGAACGTGTGGTGCGGGGCGGGCGACGGCACGGTCCATTCGAGTCCGTGGGGCATCGCATCGTCCCACACCCGGTCCGATGCCTTGGCACCGCCACGGTAGCAGCTCCAGATGATGTAGACGAACAGCAGCTGCGACAGGCCGAAGCCGAACGCGCCGATCGACGAGATCATGTTGAACTCGGCGAACTGCGTGGAGTAATCCGGGATACGCCGCGGCATGCCCGCGAGTCCCAGGAAGTGCTGCGGGAAGAACAGCACGTTCACGAAGACGGTCGACAGCCAGAAGTGCCACTTGGCGAGGGCCATGTTGTACATGTGCCCCGTCCACTTCGGCAGCCAGTAGTACACGCCCGCCATGATGGCGAATACGGCACCCGGCACGAGCACGTAGTGGAAGTGGGCCACGACGAAGTAGGTGTCGTGGTACTGGAAGTCGGCCGGAACGATCGCGAGCATGAGGCCCGAGAATCCGCCGATGGTGAACAGGAACAGGAACGAGAGCGAGAACAGCATCGGTGGCTCGAAGGACAGCGAGCCCTTCCACAGCGTCGCCGTCCAGTTGAATACCTTCACGCCGGTCGGCACTGCAATGAGCATCGTCAAGAGCATGAAGAACAGCTCGCCGGCGAGCGGCATACCCGTGGTGAACATGTGGTGCGCCCAGACGATGAACGACAGAAAGGCGATCGAGGCCACCGCGTACACCATCGCGTCATAGCCGAACAGCGGCTTGCGCGAGAACGCCGGGATGATCTCCGACACGATCCCGAACGCCGGCAGGATCATGATGTACACCTCGGGGTGGCCGAAGAACCAGAAAATGTGCTGGTAAAGGACGGGGTCACCACCCCCCGTCGCCGAGAAGAACGTCGTGCCGAAGAAGTGATCCGTGAGCACCATCGTCACGGCGCCCGCGAACACCGGCATCACGGCGATCAGCAGGTAGGCAGTGATGAGCCATGTCCACGTGAACAGCGGCATCTTGAGCAGCGACATGCCCGGGGCACGCAGGTTCATGATGGTCACGATGATGTTGATCGAGCCCATGATCGACGAAGCGCCTGCCAGGTGGATCGCGAAGATCGCGAGCGGCAGCGAATCGCCGGTCTGGATGACCAGCGGCGGATACAGCGTCCAGCCCGAGGCCGGACCGCCCCCCGGGACGAACAGCGACAGGATCAGCAGCGTGAAGGCCGCGACCAGCAGCCAGAAGCTGAAGTTGTTCATGCGCGGCAGGGCCATGTCCGGCGCACCGACCTGCAAAGGCAGCATCCAGTTCGCAAGGCCCACCGTCGCGGGCATCACGGCGCCGAACACCATGATGAGCGCGTGCACGGTCGTCATCGTGTTGAAGAAGCCGGGATCGACCAGCTGCAGCCCGGGCTGGAACAGCTCGGCACGGATGATCATGGCCATCGCGCCGCCGATGAAGAACATCAGGAGGCTGAACAACAGGTACATCGTGCCGATGTCCTTGTGGTTCGTCGCGAACAGCCAGCGGCGCCAGCCCCTGGGCGGGCCATGATCCTCGTGGGCGTGGTCGCCCGCGTGGGCAGGGGCGTGGTCGTGGGCCGGACGGGTCTGGACAGAACTCATGGAATCACTCCGCCTTGGCGAGTCTTGCGACCGCGCTGTCACTCTGGTTGCTGGCACCGGCCACGGCTGCAGGCTGCGCTGCGTCCTGCTTCTCCTTGAGCCAGGCCGCGTAGTCCTCTGCAGACTTCACTTCGACGACCACCGGCATGAAGCCGTGGTCGCGGCCGCACAGCTCGGCGCACTGGCCGCGGTACGTGCCCAGCTCGGTCGCGCGGAACCAGATCTCGTTGACGAAGCCCGGAATCGCGTCCTTCTTCATGCCGAAATCAGGCACCCACCATGCATGGAGCACGTCCGCCGCCGTGAGCAGGATGCGCACCTTCGTGTCGACGGGCACCACCAGCGGGTTATCCACGTCGAGCAGGTAGTTCTCAACGGTGTTCGGGTCGATGCCGGAATCGAGCTGGCGGGCAACGTTGCTAGTGTGCGTCAGCGTCGAGAAGAAGTTCACGTCCTGGTCGAGGTATTCGTAGTGCCATTTCCACTGGTAGCCGGTCACCTTGATGGACAGCTCCGAATTCCGGGTGTCTTCGATCTTGACCAGCGTCTCGGCGGCGGGGATCGCCATGCCGACGAGGATGATGATCGGGATGATCGTCCAGATGATTTCCGCCTTCGTGTTGTGGACGAAGGTGGCAGGCTCGGCGCCGGCCGACTTCCTGAACTTCACGATCGAATAGATCATCGCGCCGAAGACGATCACCGCGATCACCACGCACACCCACATGATCAGCATGTGCAGCTGGTGGATCTCGCGGCTCAGGTCGGTGACACCCACCGGCATGTTGAGTCCCCACGCCGCGAGCGCGGGGCTCGCCTGCAGGACTCCCGCTGCCGCGGTTGCCGCCGTTACTTTCACAGTCTTCGACATTGGCGCCAATGCTCCCGTTCCTGAAATTCGCTGCGCGGGCCTTGATGCCCGGAACATGCAATCACAACCCTGCCGTTCAGGCGCTCGCGCGCCCCCGGCCCGCCCGTTCCAGGGCAGGCGACTCGTTGACGTTGCCGATCAACTGCTTGAGGCGTGCGCCAAGCCCGCGACGCTCGTCCTCGGTCAGAAAACGGCCGACCTCGCAGGCACGGCCATGACTCTCGATCGTCAGGCGGCCCGGATGCAGCCCTTGCTGCGGGGCGTGGAGTCTAACCTTGGCCCAGTGGCGTGGAAATACCGTGGTTTCCCGCTGTTCGCGCCGGAGCGTCTCGATCGTGACTTCCGTCTCGCTGATTTCCAGCGTTTCGCGGTCCCTCCCCTGCCGCATGGAATGGCGCGTGGCCCAGACGAGCAGCGCCACTTCCGCGCCCGCGAAGGGCAGGATGGGCCACAGCCCCTTGAACGCGAGCACGAGTGCAATCAGGAGGGTGAGTCCGCCGGTCGCCACCAGGAAATACGCGGCGGTGCGAGGGGTCAACGAACAGTTCGGCGCGAGTTCGATGCGGCAGGGAGCGGCATGCGGCGGGCGACCTTGCGAGGTCACGGAAGCGATGCCGCTTGTCATGAAGTCTGTCTCCGCCCGCCCGTGAGAAAAGCGGCGCTATGGTACTGGACGCCGGCCGGCCGGTGCAATGCACAAATCCCGGAAGGAAAAGGCAATTTTCAGGTACGGGAAAGCCCTCAGGGCAGTTCGAGATGAGCCCTTCCGACGGTTTCAGCGGTGACGCGCCGGAGCGCGGGAATGACCCCCAGGCAAGGCGCCTGCAGTCGCGCGCGCAGCGTTGCGAGATTCTCCTCAGCGAAGGCGAAACCCCGATCGATGCCATTGCCGACCCACCCCGCCAGCATCACTTTCCCTGAGCGCTGGATGGCTTCCGCCGTCAGGAGCGCGTGATTCAGACAGCCGAGCCTGAGGCCCACGACGAGAATCACCCCGAGGCCCAGCTGTTCGGGCAGGTCGCTCAGCAGGGACTCCGGACCCAGGGGGACTCGCCAGCCCCCCGCTCCCTCGACGATCACGACGTCTGCCTGCTGTTCCAGATCCCGATAGGCGGCAACCAGTCTCGGTAGGTCGATCGTGATACCCGCCGCGGCGGCGGCCAGATGCGGAGCGATCGCGGGTTCGAAGGCGTAGGGATTCACCAGGTCATAGGGGACTGCGACCGTTGAATGTCCCATGAGGGTCAGGGCGTCTTCGTTCCTCAGGCCATGGGGAGTGGGTGTACAGCCGCTGGCAACGGGTTTCATCCCGACCACCCGGGCTCCCCGCTGCCCGTATTGCCGGATCAACGCGGCGGCAACCAGCGTCTTGCCGACCCCCGTGTCGGTGCCCGTAATGAAGTAGCCGATGGCCATACCTAGGCGCGCACAGTTTTATTTAAAATAAACAATCTATTACGTTTTAAAAAATAAAAAAGGACTTCAATAAACAAAATCTCCTATTCCGAAGTCCGCCTGGTGATGGCTTCCACGGCGATTCTGACCTCACCGCCGGACGCTGACTGCCGGTCGCTGGTACCCCAGGCTTGCCCGTAGACCACTTCATAAGTGGCGGGCAACCGCCCCTCCTGGCGGAACGGCTCGTAGCCTTGCGCCAGCCGTTCGAGGCTCCGCCTGCCGGTCAGCCCCGCTGCCCGACCCCGCATGGCATTGCGTGCCCCGATGACTTTCAGTTCGCGCATCAGGCTGATCGCATCCGCGTACGTCAGGGTGAAATGGTCGACGTCGAGGACGGGCTCCGCCAACCGCGCCCGGACCAGGGCATCGCCCAGGTCATGCATGTCGATGAATCGATGCACATGCGGGTGGTCGTCCACCGTGCTCCAGGCGGCTCTCAGTTCGCGCAGGGTGTCCGGCCCGAACGTGGTGAAGGTGAACAGTCCACGGGGTTTCAATACCCGCCGGATCTCTGCGAACACCGGATCCGGTGGGTCGCACCATTGCAGCATCAGGTTGCTCACCACCAGGTCGACGGACTGCCCCTTGAGTGGCAACCGGTGCGCATCCGCGCACACCCGCTCGAAGCGTCGCCGCCAGCCCTGTTGCCGCCGGGCCTCGCGGAGCATGCCGGTCGCCAGATCGAGCGCAACGACCTGCGCCTGCGGGAAGCGCTGCTTGAGCGCCCGGCTCGCATGCCCCGTGCCGGCCCCCAGGTCCAGCACCACCCCAGGCTCAAGCGTGATGAACTCGAGCCGCGCCAGCAGCCGGCTACGGACTTCCTTCTGCAGCACTGCGGCCGCGTCATACGCCTGGCTGGCCGCATCGAACGAGCGGCGCACTGCGCGAGGATCCAGGTGCAGTCCGTCGTCGCCGCGACGGCCGGATGTTTTCACGATGTCCTGCCTGCAGCGAGCGGCAGGCGGTCGCCGGATGTCAGGAAGTCATGCAGCACCGCCAGAAACTCCTCCGCGTGCGAAATGAACGGGGCGTGCCCGGCGCGGCGAATGACTGCCAGGGTTGCCGCCGGCACCTGTTCGGCCAGAAATCTCGCGGCACCGGGTGGAGTGACCCGGTCGTGCTCCCCCGCCACGATCAGCGTGGGCTGTTCAATGGCCCGCAGGGCAGCGCGCAGGTCCGTCGTGCGCAGGATCTCGAGGCCTGCTTCGAGCGCCGCCGGTTGCGGCATGCCGCCCGCGTGCAAGCGCTGGCGCAGTTCCCTCAAGGCGGCGAGTTCGCGTTCCTCACCCCGCACCTGCAGCGTCAGGAAATCCTGGACCGTACCGCGGAAGTCATCCCGCAGCCGCGTGCCGAAGTTGGCCAGCACAGTGGGCGTCATGGCAGGTACCCAGTCTTCCGCAGTCACGAATCGCGGTGTCGTCGAGACCACCACGAGTCGCGCGATGCGCTCGGCCGCGAGCGCCGCCAGCCGGAGTGCGACCAGCCCGCCGAGCGACCAGCCGACCACGATGGCATCGCGGGGCACATACGGCGCCACGGCCCGGACCCAGTCATCCAGGGCGGTGAGTCCTGCACGCCATTCACTCGCGCCATGTCCAGGCAGGTCGATGCGATGCACTCGATAGGTGGCGGTGAGCGGACCAGCGGCGCTGTCCCAGATCCGGGAATTGAGTCCCCAGCCATGCAGCAGGACGAGATCGGGCCCGGAGCCTGCAATGTTCACTGCGAGCTTCATGGGACTGAGCGGCCGATCCGCAGGCGGGAGAGCGCGTCGATGAGCTGCTCGATATCCGCCTCCTCATGGGCAGCGGAAAAGGTGATGCGCAGCCGGGCGGTGCCCTCAGGGACAGTCGGCGGACGGATCGCACTCACCAGGATCCCCATCGACAGCAACTTCGCGCTGGCTTCGAGCGCGGCTGCATCCGTGCCGACCAGGAGCGGCTGGATGGCGGTGGCGGAGGGCATCAATGTCAGGCCCAGTGCTGCCGCCCCCGCGCGGAACCGTGCAACGTGCTGCTCCAGCCGTGTCCGCCGCCAGTCGTCAGCGCGCGCGAGTCGGATCGAGGCGCGTGTCGCGGCAGCAACGGCAGGGGGCAAGGCGGTCGTATAGATGTACGTGCGCGCTTTCTGGATGAGCATTTCAATGAGCTGCTCCGATCCCGCGACGAAGGCGCCGAACGTTCCAAGGGCCTTGCCCAGTGTGCCCATCAGGATGGGCACCGCGTCGATATCGAGCCCAGCTGCTCCTGCGGTACCGCAGCCTCCTGGCCCCCGTACGCCGATGCCATGCGCGTCATCCACGACCAGGAAAGCGCCATGGCTCCGGGCAACGGCAGCAAGTTCCACCAACGGAGCCACATCGCCGTCCATGCTGAACACGCCATCGGTGAGCACCCATCCACAGGTACTGGAGTCGGCGGGCTGCGCGCGGGCGAGACGCTTCGCAAGTCCGGCGGCGCTGCAATGCGGATAGCGTCCAAAGCGCGCTCCACTCGACAGCCCCGCATCGAGCAGGGAGGCGTGATTCAGGCGATCCTCGAACACCCGGTCGCCTGCCGTGATGAGGGCGCTGCCGATCCCGAGATTGGCCATGTAGCCGGTGGAAAACACCAGCGCGCGAGGCCGTCCGGTGAGCTGTGCCAGGTCCGCCTCCAGCGCCTCATGCTCCGGACCGTGTCCGGAAACGAGATGCGAGGCGCCGCTGCCCACGCCATAGCGGTTCGCGGCGGCCACGAAGGCCTCGATCACTTCCGGGTGACCAGCGAGCCCGAGATAGTCGTTGCTGCAGAACGATGTGCAGGGAGTGCCGCCTGCGAGGACACGGACGGAACGGGCGGGGTCCGGCGTTGCAACCAGTCGGCGGCGACGCCGGGAAGGAGCGATTCCTTCGAGGCGCGCGTCGAGAACGGCGTTGAACGAAGGCGCGCTAGTTTTGGGCGCTGGCAACGGCATGGGCAGGCTCAGGCTCGCCGGACCATGCTGCGGCCCGGGGCTCGCAGGCTGCGTCCGCGTTGAACGCTTCCGGCTGGATCCCGAGTCGTGCGAACAGCTTGCGATCGTCGCTTTCCGCCGGATTCTCCGTCGTGAGCAGCCGGTCGCCGTAGAAGATCGAATTGGCGCCCGCCAGGAAGCAAAGCGCCTGCAGCTCGTCCGACATGTCGGTGCGGCCAGCGGAAAGCCGGACATGCGCCTTCGGCATCAGCAGCCGGGCAACGGCAATCGTGCGGACGAAATCAAAAGGATCGAGCGGTGCCGCACCGAACAGCGGCGTGCCGGCGACCTGCACGAGCTGGTTGATGGGCACGCTGTCGGGGTGTTCCGGCAACGTGGCCAGCGAATGCAGGAGTCCAGCCCGATCGGCGGGGGCTTCGCCCATGCCGAGGATGCCGCCGCAGCAGACCTTGATGCCCGCCTCGCGGACGGCCTTGAGCGTATCGAGACGGTCCTGGTAGGTGCGGGTCGTGATGATCTTTTCGTAGTACGCAGGCGACGTATCGAGGTTGTGGTTGTAGTAGTCGAGGCCGGCGGCCTTCAGTTCCTGCGCCTGCTCGGGCTCCAGCATGCCAAGGGTTGCACACGTTTCGAGGCCCAGCGCCCGCACGCCGCGGATCATGTCGGCAACGGCTGCCACCTGGTGCTGCTTCGGGTTGCGGTAGGCGGCTCCCATGCAGAAGCGCGTAGCGCCCGTCGCTTTCGCGGCCCGGGCGCTTGCCAGTACCGTTTCGACATCCAGCAGCGCCTCGCGCTCGAGCCCGGTGTCATGGTGGACACTTTGCGGGCAGTACGCGCAGTCCTCGGGGCAGGCACCGGTCTTGATGGACAGCAGCGTGCTGACCTGGACCTCGTTGGGATTGAAGTGCTGCCGGTGCACCCGCTGGGCCTGGAAGACGAGGTCGGCGAAGGGCAGGTCGAACAGCACCCTGACTTCATCGAGGGTCCAGTCCGTGCGCATGGCGCCAAGGCGGGCGAACAGGGTATCCGTCATGAGTGATCCTGGGACCTGGCCGGGAAGGTCGGGCAGTCAACACCGATATCTGCATGAACGCAGCGGCTTAGGCGCTTGCCGCCCCGAGGCCGCCGTCGCAATCATCCGGAGCCGTGGCGATGAGTATTCAGACGGCCCGGATGGCTGTCAACCAGGAATGGCGCGAGTGGTCTACGGATGGACAGAATTTGTACAGGCCATGCTGCCTCCCGCCTGCGTGCTGTGTGGCGGAGAGGGGCAGGTGCCTGACCTCGATCTCTGCAGCGCCTGCGAAGCAGACCTGCCCCGCAATGATTCTGCGTGTCCGCTCTGTGGCGAGCCGCTGGTGGGCGTCGGGGATACCCGGCCGCTCTGCGGCGCGTGCCTGCGTCGGGCGCCCCGTTACCACGCGAGCGTCTGCGCCTACCGGTACGCCTACCCCGTCGATCACCTCGTGCGTGCCCTCAAGTACGACGGCGCCATCGCGCTTGCCCGCGTGCTGGGCGAGCTGCTCGTCCGGAGTCTGCAGGCCGGGCGCCAGGCCCCCTGGCCCGACTGCATCGTGCCTATGCCCTTGCATCCGGAACGGTTCCGGGCCCGTGGCTACAACCAGTCGATCGAACTGGGGCGATTGCTCGAGCACCGTCTCGGCATCCCGCTGTGCACGGACAGGGTCAGTCGGGTCCGTGCGACCCGTGAACAGGCGGCCTTGTCACGCAAGGAGCGGCGCAGGAATGTGCGGGGAGCCTTTGCTGTCGCTGGCGAGCTGCGAGCAAAACGCATCGCCATTCTCGATGATGTCGTCACCACCGGCAGCACGGTGAGGGAAGTCGCACGCGTACTGCGGCGTGCCGGCGCGGTGCATCTTGAAGTCTGGGCAGTCGCCCACGCCAGTCGTTGAACAGATGCACGCCACGCATCGGTCAGCTTCCGGAACCCGGTCAGGTGCGGAACAGGTACTCGAGCGCGATGCCGATGAACACGGTCATCCCGAAGTAGTTGTTGTTGAGGAAGGCCCGGAAGCAGCGATCCGGATTGCGGTCGCGGATGAGCCACTGCTCGTAAAGGCAGAAGCAGGCGGCCGCTGCCAGCCCGCCCCGGTACCAGTTGCCCAAGCCAAGCTCGCGCCCGACCAGCCACAGCGCCAGCAGCGTCATCAGCTGCATGACCCCGATGAGGAAACGGTCGGCGTCTCCGAACAGGATGGCACTGGAACGCACCCCGACCTTGAGATCGTCCTCGCGATCCACCATCGCATACATGGTGTCGTAGACGGTGGTCCACAGCACGGCCGCCATGAAGAGCAGCCAGGCAATGCGCGTGATCCCGCCCGCTTCGGCTGCGTAAGCCATGGGCACTGACCACGAGAACGCGAGCCCGAGGTAGATCTGGGGGAGCGGGAAGAACCGCTTCATGAAGGGGTAGGTCACCGTGAGGACGGCGCCCACCACGGCCAGCTGCTGCGTGAACCGGTCGAGTGTCAGTACCAGGCCGAGCGCGATCAGCGACAGGCCGATGAACAGCATGACGGCTTCGCCGGGCTCCACCCGTCCCTGTGCAAGCGGACGCTCCCGCGTGCGCCGGACATGCGGGTCGATCCTGCGGTCGGCGAAATCATTGATGACGCAGCCAGCGGACCGCATCAGGAACACACCGAGGACGAAGACGATGAAGACATGGGGATCCGGCCGGCCGGCAGACGCGAGCCACAAGGCCCATAGAGCCGGCCAGAGCAGCAGGAAGGTGCCGATCGGCCGGTCGAGGCGCATGAGGCGGCCGTAGTCGGCCAGCGTTGCGGCCAGCTGCGGCAGGACTTCGCTGGCAAAGGAGCTTGCCGCATAGCGTTCGCTCAAGGTGCGTGGACGATTGCTGCCGGAACTGGGCATCGTGGGTCGGATAGTAGTTCAGACGCGGCTGAAGCGTTCACCGCTGGCGGTCCAGCGACTGAGCAGGGGCGCAATGGTGGCCTGATTTCCAGCGAGCAGCAATTCGGCAGCCTGCTGGACTCGCGGTAGCAGGTCCGCATCGCGCAGCAGGTCGGCAACGCGCATCCTTGCCAACCCCGTCTGCCGCGTGCCCAGCAGTTCGCCAGGACCCCGCAGCTCCAGATCGCGACGAGCAACGACAAAGCCGTCGTTGGTATCGCGCATGACACCCAGCCGTTCCCGCGCGATCTCCGAGAGGGGTGGCCGGTACAGCAGAACGCAGGTGCTTTCCTGGCTGCCTCGGCCGACGCGTCCCCGCAACTGATGGAGCTGCGCGAGGCCCATGCGCTCGGCATTCTCGATCACCATCAGGCTGGCGTTGGGCACGTCCACGCCCACCTCGATGACCGTGGTCGCCACCAGCAAGTCGATCTCCCCCGCCTGGAATCGTGTCATCACCGCTTCCTTCTGCGTGGACCCCAGGCGGCCATGGATCAGTCCGACGCCCACGTCCGGCAGCGCCGCCGCCAGCACTGCCGCCGTTTCCTCGGCGGCTTGCGCCTCGAGCAGGTCGGACTCCTCGATGAGTGGACAGACCCAGTACACTTGCCTGCGGCCCTGGCAGGCGTCGCGGATGCGCTGGATCACATCGGGCCGGCGCGACTCGGGCAGCACCACGGTCTTGACCGGTGTTCGTCCGGGCGGCAGTTCGTCGATCACGGAAACATCGAGGTCGGCATACGCTGTCATGGCGAGCGTTCGCGGAATCGGCGTTGCCGTCATGATCAGCTGGTGCGGATAGTGGCCCTGTGCCGCACCTTTCTCCCGCAGCGACAGGCGCTGCTCGACGCCGAAGCGATGTTGCTCATCGACGATCACGAGCCCGAGCCGGTGGAATTCTACGGGCTCCTGGAACAGCGCATGGGTGCCGACTGCGACCCGAATCTCACCGGTGGCGAGGCCCCGCAGGCCCTCGGTGCGCTTGCGTGCGGTGAGCCGGCCGGTCAGTAGCGCGAGGGGGACGTCGAGCGGACCAAGCCATTGGCAGAAGTTGCGTGCATGTTGATCCGCCAACAGTTCGGTCGGCGCCATCAGCACGACCTGGAAACCCGCATCGACGGCATGCAGCGCTGCCAGCGCGGCAACCACCGTCTTGCCACTGCCCACGTCGCCCTGCACGAGTCGCAGCATGGGTGCGGGCTGGCCGAGGTCCTTCCCGATCTCGTGCCACACGCGTGCCTGCGCACCGGTCAATGCAAAAGGCAGTTGAGCCAGCAGACGCCGCACCAGCCCCTCCTTCCTTGCCGGCATCGCCCAGCCCGGGTCTCGCTGGATCTCCTGGCGCAACAGACGCAGGCTCAGGTGCTGGGCCAGCAGCTCCTCGAAGGCGAGTCGACGCTGTGCCGGGTGATGGCCGGAGGCGAGCAGGTCGAGGCTTGCGTCAGGCGGCGGCCGATGGACGTACTGCAGGGCTTCCTGCAGTGAGGGCAGGTCCATTCCCTTCAGCAGCGAAGCAGGCAGCCAGTCACGGATACCCGCCTCGCGCAGTTCCTTGAGAGCGAGCTGTGTCAGGTGGCGCAGTCGGCCTTGCGCCACGCCTTCGGTCGTCGGGTAGACAGGTGTGAGCGCCGCCTCGATTTCACCCGCTGCTTCGGGGGCGACGCGACGATACTCGGGATGCACGATCTCAAGACCGGCAGGGCCGCGACGAGCTTCGCCGAAACAGCGAATGCGGCTGCCACGCGCGAGCCCGGCCTGCTGGCTGCCTGAAAAATGAAAGAAGCGCAGTGTCAGGAAACCGGAACCATCGGCAATCCGGCACAGCAGCTGGCGGCGATTGCGGACGACTAGCTCGGTCAGCTGGATCTCGCCTTCCACGACCGCACGATCGCCATGACGCAACGAGCCGATCGGAACGATGCGCGTGCGGTCTTCATACCGCAGCGGCAGCAGGAAGAGCACATCCTGCACGGTGAAGACGTCCAGCTTCGAGAGCTTCCCGGCGAGCGCCGGTCCGACACCGGAAAGGGCCGTAACCGGCCGCAGTTCGGGCAAGGCGCCCGGTGCGGTCGCAGCCGTGTACGTCTCTGGAAGGATTGACGCCACGGCGGTCGGTGCTGACTACAGCTCGAGGATGCAGTCCATTTCCACGGCGGCGCCCCGTGGCAGTGACGCCACGCCGAGAGCGGCGCGAGCCGGGTAGGGTTCGCTGAAGTACTCGCCCATGACCTTGTTCACGAGGGCGAAATGCGAAAGGTCCGTGAGGAACACGTTCAGCTTGGCGACATGACTGAAATCGCCGCCCGCCGCGGCAATGATGGCCATCAGGTTGTCGAACACACGGCGGACCTGTTGTTCCATGTCGCCGCTGACGAGCTGGCCGGTCGCGGGATCCAGCGGGATCTGTCCGGAGACATACACCGTGGTGCCGCACTTGACGGCCTGCGAATACGTGCCGATGGCCCCCGGTGCATGCGGGGTGGAGATGATGGTGCGAGTCACTGCCGTTCCTTGATAAAGAGCCGTTCAGACGCAGGTGCGCGTCACTTTAAGCACATCGGGCATCCTGCGCACGCTCTTGATGACCTGTGCCAGGTGCTTCCGGTTGCGGACCTGCAGCTCGAAGATGATGGTCGACGCATCGGTATCGCTCTCGAGCATCGAGACGTGGTCGATGTTGGTCTGCGTACCGGCGATGTCGGAAGCCAGTGCCGCGAGCACACCGACACGGTTGGCCACTTCCACGCGGATCTCCACGGTATACAGGCGGTCGACGCCGGCCTGCCAGCTGACCGACAGCCACTTGTCGGGCTGCTTGCGGTAACTGCGCAGGTTGCCGCAGGACTCGCGGTGGATGACCACGCCGCGGCCGCTCGACAGGTACGCCATGATCGGGTCGTTCGGAATGGGGAAACAGCAGCGGGCATAGCTGACGACGAGGCCTTCGGTACCAGCGATGGCCAGGGGGTCCGCCTTCGATGCAGGCGCGTGCGCGACTCCATCGCCGGGAATCAGCCGCCGTGCAACCAGCGGCGCCAGTCGCTCCCCCAGGCCGATCTGTTCAAACAGCTGTTCAGACGTTTCCAGGCCCAGGTCCGCCGTGACGGATTGCAGCTGCGCATCGTCCACCTTGCGCAGCGTCAAAGAGAGTTCCGCGAGCGCCTGGTTGAGCAGCCGCTTGCCGAGTTCCACCGCCTCGCTGTGTTTCAGGCTCTTGAGGTAGTGCCGGATGGCGGCGCGCGCCTTTGCGGTCACGACGAAGTTGACCCAGGCCGGGTTGGGTGTCGCGCCCTTCGCAGTGATGATCTCGACCGTCTGCCCGTTACGCAGTGGCGTCCGCAACGGCACGAGACGGCGATCGATCTTGGCGGCGACGCAATGGTTGCCGACGTCGGTATGCACGTCGTAAGCGAAATCGACGGCGGTGGAATTGCGGGGCATCCTGCGGATATCGACCTTCGGCGTGAACACGTAGACCTTGTCGGGGAAGAGGTCGAGCTTCACGCTCTCCATGAATTCCTCGGAGTTGCCGCCCTGCTGCATCTCCATCAGCTGCTTCAGCCATTCGTGGGCGTGATCGCTATAGGCCTTGCCCTGATCCTCCCCTGACTTGTACTGCCAATGGGCGGCGATGCCGGTTTCGGCCACGCGATGCATGTCCTCGGTGCGGATCTGTACTTCGATCGGCATGCCATTCGGTCCGAAGAGCGTCGTATGCAGCGACTGGTAGCCGTTGATGCGCGGGATCGCGATGTAGTCCTTGAAGCGCCCGGGCATCGGGCGGTACAGGCTGTGGACGAGCCCCAGCACGCGATAGCAGGTGTCGACGCTGTCGACGACGATGCGGAAACCGAAGACGTCGACGATCTCGGCCAGCGAGGCGCTCTTGCGACGCATCTTCTGGTACACGCTATAGAGGTGCTTCTCGCGTCCTTCCACCCGACCCGGTATCGAGCCCTTCGCCAGGGAGTTGCGGATGTTGTCCGCGATCTTGCCGACGAACTGCTTCTGGTTGCCGCGCGCCTTCTTGAGCGCCTTGTCGATGATCCGGTAGCGGCCGGGGTACAGCGACTTGAAGCCGAGGTCCTCAAGCTCGCTCTTGATCGAGTTGATGCCGAGACGATTCGCGATGGGCGCGAAGATCTCGAGCGTCTCACGGGCGATGGCGCGTCGCCGGGCGGGTGGCATCGCGCCCAGCGTGCGCATGTTGTGCGTGCGATCCGCGAGCTTGACCATGATCACGCGGATGTCCCGCACCATGGCCAGGAGCATCTTGCGGAAGCTTTCCGCCTGCGCTTCGGCGCGGCTGCGGAACTGGATCTGGTCGAGCTTCGAGACACCGTCGACGAGATCGGCTACCTGGGTGCCGAACCGGTCGGCAATCTCCGCCTTGGCGGTGGGCGTGTCTTCTATGACGTCGTGCAGGATCGCGGCGACGAGCGTCTGGGCGTCGAGGTGCAGGTCCGCGAGCAGATCCGCTACGGCAACGGGATGTGCGATATAGGGTTCGCCCGACAGCCGCTTCTGTCCTTCATGGGCCTGCGCGCTGAATTCGTACGCTTCCCGGACCTGGTCGACCTGGTCCGGGGGCAGATAGGTTTCCAGCTTGTTGAGAAGCTGGGTAACCCCTATCGACCGTCTTCCTGCCGGCCAGAGATTCCGTATGGAAGACGCATAGTCCATGTGTCAGCTATGGGGTTCCGGGGAGGCCGGTTCAATCTCCGAGCCCGAGGTGCGGTGCCCGGAGTTCGCCGGACATCTCGGGTTCTGGCATCAGCTCAGGAGCCGGACGGTCCGCCTCTTCGAGGATTTCGGGGCCAACATGACCCGCCGCGATTTCCCGCAGGGCGACCACGGTGGGCTTGTCATTCTCGACGTCCACCGACGGCTCGGCGCCGTTGGCGACCCGGCGGGCCCGCTTGGCGGCGACCAGCACCAGCTGGAACAGGTTGGGTACGTTCTGCAGGCAGTCTTCGACAGTAATGCGGGCCATATCTGCTCAAGTCCTCGATAAGGTGGATCAGGTCGCGCTCGGGCGACGGAAGAAGGGCAGCCCCATCAGGGGGCAGGGTGTGGCCAGTATAGCCGAGGGGCTCTCCGGCATTCGACCGGATTCTGGCGATCGCGCACCCGGAAACCCCTGATTTGCAGGGGATCAGCCCGGGCTAACAGGGCAATGCAAAACCCTTTGCAGCACCCTGCTAGCCTGCGAGCAGTGCAGGCATCAGCCGGTCCAGCTCAGGCCGCGGGGCCCGGAGTCGTTCCCCCTGATCTGTGATGATGGCTTCAAGATCGGCCAGCGCCTGTTCGAAGCCATCGTTCACCACGACATAGTCGAATTCCTGCCAGTGAGACAGGTCGCCCCGCGCCTCCTTCAGGCGGCGTTCGATGACGGCATCGGAATCCGTGGCCCGTCCCCGCAAACGGCGTTCCAGCTCGGTCGTCGAAGGCGGCAGGATGAAAATCGAGCGGCATTCCGGCAGCGAGGCACGGACCTGGCGTGCACCCTGCCAGTCGATTTCCAGGATCACGTCTTCGCCCCGGGACAGCAGCGCCTCGACCTGGCTGCGTAGCGTGCCGTAATGGTTCCCGAAGACCTCGGCATGCTCCAGGAACTCGCCTGCCGTGATTTTCCTTTTGAATTCATCGTGGTCGAGGAAGAAGTAATCGCGGCCTTCCTGCTCCGCCGGCCGGGGTTTCCGCGTGGTGCAGGAGATCGAGAACTTCAGGGCGGGTTGCCTCTCAAGCAGCCCGCGGACGAGCGAAGTCTTGCCCGCGCCGGACGGGGCTGCGATTACATAAAGTCGTCCGCGCCTTGCAGTCACTGTTCAAACCATCGGGTCGGTGGGGCTGATTGAAGGGTCGCCAGATCGGGCAGCCGGCTGCATCCGGCATGGTAACAACAAGAATCCACACCCGTCCTTAAGGTTCCCGCGAGTCGATGTGGCTGGCCGAGGGGTGCGAACGGTAAGATGCGCGCCCCGGTACGCGGCCCAGGTGGTCGGGTTCCGGGGCCAGACCGGCCGGACCCATTCCTGCCGGCCAATTCTCCTGCAGGAGGTTTTCGGTGCTAAACAAAAGGGCACGATCTGTCGCCGACGCTGTTGCGGACATCAAGGATGGTGCGACCATCATGGTGGGCGGGTTCGGTACCGCCGGTATCCCCAACGAACTGATCGAGGGCCTGCTCGAACAGGGCGCCCGGAATCTGGTCGTGGTGAACAACAACGCGGGCAACGGCGATACCGGGCTCGCAGCGCTGCTGAAGGCCGGACGCGTCCGCAAGATCATCTGCAGTTTTCCCCGCCAGGCCGACAGCCACGTGTTTGACGAGCTGTATCGCAGCGGCAAGCTCGAGCTCGAACTGGTGCCCCAGGGCAACCTGGCCGAACGGATTCGCGCGGCGGGCGCGGGCATCGGCGGCTTCTTCACGCCAACCGGGTTCGGTACCGAACTGGCGATTGGTCCGGGCGGGGTCCGGAAGGAAACCCGCGAGATCGATGGCCGCATGTATGTGCTCGAACACCCGATCCACGCTGATGTCGCGTTGATCCGCGCCGAGCGGGGTGACGCCTGGGGCAACCTGACGTATCGCAAGGCGGCCCGGAATTTCGGGCCCGTCATGGCCATGGCGGCGAAGTGCACCATCGCTACCGTGCACGAATTCGTCGAACTGGGCCAGCTCGATCCCGAACACATCGTGACCCCGGGCATTTTCGTGAGCCGGGTGGTGCTGGTGCCCCGCGTCGCCACGGGCGCCGGCGGCTTCAAGAAGGAGATGAGATGACCTACGAGCGCAGAACCAAGGACCAGCTCGCGATCCGCGTCGCCGAGGACATGCCGGATGGTGCCTATGTGAACCTGGGGATAGGCATGCCCACCCTGGTCGCGAACCATATCGCCGGTGGTCGTGAAATCATCCTGCACAGCGAGAACGGCATTCTCGGCATGGGGCCCGCGCCCGCTGCAGGACAGGAAGACTACGACCTGATCAATGCCGGCAAGCAGCCTGTCACGCTCCTGACGGGCGGCGCCTATTTCCATCACGCGGACAGCTTCGCCATGATGCGCGGCGGCCATCTCGACATCTGCGTGCTGGGCGCGTTCCAGGTGTCGGCCACGGGCGATCTCGCCAACTGGAGCACGGGCGAGCCCGGTTCCATCCCCGCCGTGGGCGGCGCGATGGATCTCGCCATCGGGGCCAAGCAGACCTGGGTAATGATGGACCTGCTGACAAAGAAGGGCGAAAGCAAGCTCGTGCGTGAATGCACTTACCCTTTAACGGGCATTGCCTGCGTGTCGCGCGTCTACTCCGATCTCGCGACGTTCGAATGCTCGGCCCGCGGCCTCAAGCTAATCGACAAGGTCGAAGGGCTGGAACTGAAGGAACTCGAGCGGCTGGTGGGGCTGCCGATCAGTACCTGACAGGCCACTGCCCGAGGTCCGGGGGCGGGTCACTCGATGTTCTGCACCTGCTCGCGGATCTGCTCGATGATCACCTTCATGTCGACGGCGGCGCGGGTGGTCTCGACATCCTGCGACTTGGACGAGAGCGTGTTCGCCTCGCGATTCAGTTCCTGCATCAGAAAGTCGAGGCGCCTGCCGGCAGGCTCCGAGGAATCCAGCACGCCCAGGATTTCGGTGAGATGACTCTCCAGCCGGTCGAGCTCCTCGTCGACGTCCATCTTGTGGGTGTACAGGACGAGTTCCTGCTCGAGACGCGTGGGATCGATGGTCTGGGCCAGCTGCGCCACCTTGTCGATGATCCGCTGGCGCAGTCGTGCGGCAACCTCGGGTAACCGCGTCTTTACCACCGCCAGGTGGCCCTGCATCGCCAGGCATCGCTGCAGGATCACCTCGCGCATCCTTGCACCCTCGCGCGTGCGGGTGTCATTGAGTTCGTTCAGGGACTCCCTGAGCAGCTCCAGCACTGCGGCGACTGCCGGACTGAGGTCGCGCTCGGGTTCGCGGATGACGCCGGGCCAGCGCATGACCTCGAGAGGACTCACGGGTGCAGCGGTTGCCATCCGGTGGTGGAGTTCGGCGACCTGCTTCAGCAACTGCCCCACCAGTTCGTCGTTGACCTGAATGGCAGGAGCAGTGCCGGCAGTCGATTTGAGATAGAGGTTGGCGTCGACCTTGCCCCTGCGGAGGGATGCAGCGACCAGCTGCCTGGCGTCATTCTCGGCTGACTTCAGTTCATCCGGCAGGCGCAGGGAGACTTCGAGATAGCGGTGGTTGACGGTGCGGAGTTCGCACGTCAGTGTCCCCCAGGGACCCTGGCGCTCGCGCCTGGCGAAGCCGGTCATGCTGCGGATCATCTCTTTTTACTCGGGAGCGTTCGGGGTGATATAAAGCGCCGCGAAGTGTAACAGCAAGCCCTGCGGCACGGAGTCGTCTTGCGGATCGAGTATGCAGACCTGAGTCTCGTTGGTGCCCGCGAGGACAACCAGGACCGTGTCGCTGTTGCGGTCGCCGAACGTTCCGTCCTGCTCATCGTCATCGATGGCATGGGGGGGCACGCAGACGGCGCCAAGGCTGCCGATACGGCGCTCAAGAGCATGCTCGACTCCTTCTGGCAGTCCTCGCTCCCGGTGTTCGATCCACTGGGGTTCGTGCACCTGACCCTGGGACGTGCCCACGACGACGTATGCCGTCTCGGCAACGGACTCACGGTCGACTCCCGTCCCCGTGCCACCACGGCGGTCTGTCTGGTGCAGGATGGCGCTGCCTACTGGGGCCACGTCGGCGACAGCCGCATCTACCTCATGCGGAGTGGCAAGGTAACCGAGCGCACCCGTGATCACAGCCATGTCGAGCTGCTGCTGCGGGAGAAGAAGATCACGCATGACGAAGTGGCCAATCATCCCATGCGCAATTTCGTCGAGAGCTGCCTGGGGGGCGATCCCGCCATTCCCGAAATGACCATCAGCGGCCGCAAGCCGCTGCTGCCGGGTGACGTCCTCATGCTGTGCACGGATGGCATCTGGTCGAATCTCACCGACGCGATCATCGCCGGGTATTGCGCCGCCGATGCAACCCGGGACCTGCGCAACGCCCTGGAAGAACTCGGTGCGCGGGCTGTGATTGCTTCTGCTCCCTTCAGCGACAATTCAACCGCCGCGATCCTGCGCTGGAAGGGCGAATGAGCCAGTCCTCGCCCGGAGTGCGGGCATGAGCGACCAGCAGCGGCAGAGCGGCCGTGCCCCCGACCAGCTGCGTACCGTCCGCTTCACCCGGCGTTACACGCGACATGCAGAAGGCTCCGTCCTCGTTGAGTTCGGCGATACGCGGGTCCTGTGCACCGCCACCGTCGAGAACTCGGTTCCCTCGTTCCTGCGCAATTCCGGCCAGGGCTGGGTGACCGCAGAGTACGGCATGTTGCCCAGGGCCACGCATACCCGTTCCGCACGGGAAGCGGCAAGGGGCAAGCAGGGTGGACGGACGCTCGAGATCCAGCGTCTCATCGGCCGCGCCCTGCGCGCTGTCGTTGACATGAAGGCCCTGGGGGAGCGCACCGTCACTCTCGACTGCGATGTGCTGCAGGCGGATGGCGGGACGCGGACAGCCGCGATCACCGGTGGCTACATAGCGCTGGCAGATGCGGTCACGACGCTTCTCCAGCGCGGCCAGCTGAAGGAGAACCCCATGCATGGCCAGGTGGCAGCCGTCTCCGTGGGAATCTGTAGTGGCATCCCGGTGCTGGACCTCGACTACCTCGAGGACTCCAACGCCGAAACCGACATGAATGTCGTCATGAACAATGGCGGGGCGTTCATTGAAGTCCAGGGCACGGCAGAGGGACATGCATTCCGCCGGCATGAGCTCGATGAGCTCCTTAACCTTGCGGCTGGCGGCATAGGGCAGCTGCTCGCACTGCAGCTCGAGGCGCTGCACGCGGATTGAAGGCCATGCGCCTCGTACTCGCTACCGGCAATCGCGCCAAGTTGCGGGAGCTTGCCGAACTGCTTCAGCCCTTCGCGGTCGAGGTACTCCCCCAGTCGCAGTTCACTGCGG
>JANNNQ010000291.1:0-2603 GCA_031398625.1 Pseudomonadota bacterium | reverse complement strand
CGCATCGCTCCTGTACATTCGGTACCCTCGTTGATCCATTCGAGGTCCTCATCGATCGAGCCCTGCAGACGTGCGCGAAAGTAGCCCTCGCCATCCGGCAGACAGGCCACGGTCGCCGCGGGTGGGATCCTGGGCGCCGGGGGCTCGCCCGCTGCCGAAAGTGCCGGAGATGCCACTATGGGGAGCCAGGCCACTGCAAGCCATTGTCTTGGGCGCAAGCCAGTCTGCATGTCGGGAAACCACCCTCGCCACCCGCTGAATCAGTGCAAAGTATATCGACTTTGACCTGGCAAGTTCGTACCCGGCTGGGTCCCTTGGGCTATATTGACTGCACCCCATCGACACGAGCCGCAGGAACCTGGCGATGACACCGAGGAAAAGAACACCGGCCAGAAAGGCAGCCGCAGCCCGCCGCTACGTCAGCCGGCTGACGCAGAACACCCTTGCGGTGATCATGGCCGGTGGTCGCGGCGAGCGCCTCAAGCAGTTGACCGATCATCGCTGCAAGCCGGCCACGCATTTCGGCGGCAAGTTCCGCATCATCGACTTCGTGCTGTCCAACTGCCTGAACTCCGGCATCCGCCGCGTCTCGGTACTGACCCAGTACAGGGCACATTCACTCATTCAGCATATCCAGCGGGGCTGGGGTTACCTGCGTGGCGAGTTCGGCGAGTTCATCGAGATCATTCCCGCGCAGCAGCAGCTCGGCCAGTTCTGGTACCGCGGCACGGCCGATGCGGTCTACCAGAATCTCGACATCATCCGTTTGCATCGTCCCCGTCACATCCTGGTGCTGGCAGGCGATCACATCTACAAGATGGACTATGGCCCGATGATTGCGTACCACGTCGAGAACAAGGCCGACATCACGGTCGGTGTGGTGGAAGTGCCTAAGGCGCAAGCTGCCGGTGCGTTCGGCGTAATGACCGTCGATACGAAGAACCGGGTACTGAGGTTTGCAGAGAAGCCGGCAGTTCCGGATGGCATTCCCGGGAGGGAGCACCTCGCCCTGGGCTCGATGGGCATCTATGTGTTCAACGCCAAGCTGCTGGAACGGTTGCTCGGCGAGAATGCAATGAATCCGGACTCGGCGCATGACTTTGGCAAGAACATCATCCCCGAAGCGCTCGACAAGCTGAACGTCGTTGCATACCCCTTCAAGGATGTGCGCACGCGCGCGCAGCAGTACTGGCGTGATGTGGGCACGGTTGACGCCTACTACGAAGCGAACATGGAGCTCGTCCATGTCCATCCGGAGCTCAACATCTACGACGAACAGTGGCCGATCTGGACATACCAGCGGCAGCACCCGCCTGCCAAGTTCGTCCTCGATGACGATGGCCGGCGCGGCATGGCCGTGAATTCCATGGTGTCGGGCGGTTGCATCATCTCCGGGGCGCAGGTCAGCGAGTCGCTGCTGTTCTCCAATGTCCGCGTTGACGAACGCAGCGTCATCGATCGTGCCGTCATCCTGCCGGACGTCCGTGTGGGGGCCAACTGCATCGTACGCCGCGCCATCCTCGATACCGGCGGAGTCGTGCCCGATGGCATGCTGATCGGTGTCGACAGGGAGGAAGATGTCCGACGCTTCCACGTGAGCGAGAAAGGCGTCGTGCTGGTGACGCGCGACATGCTGCTCAAGCTGCGTCGCGAAGCCGAGTAAGTCTCGCGTTTCAATCTGCATTCCTGCTGACTTGAGAGGCCCCATGTGCGTAACCCTTAACGCTGTTCGCGACGGCATGTGGATCCGGTGGGCAGTCCTGGTGCTGTTGCTGCCACTAGCCGCGTGCGCATCGCTCGGACCCAAGCTCGAAGCTCCGCGGCTGTCCGTGGTCAGCGTCGGCATGCTGTCGGCCGATCTCTTCAGTCAGCAGTTCCGGGTGCGCCTGCATGTGCAGAATCCAAACTCGCGCGCCATTCCGGTAAAGGGGATCGATTACGAGCTCTTTCTCGAGGGCGACAGCTTTGCCGAGGGCGTGTCGGGCGAGCCGTTTGTCGTGCCGGCCCTCGGTGAAAGCGAGTTCGACATGACCGTGCGCACGAACTTCGTGAGCAGCATCGGCAGGCTGATGTCCCGCATGAACGGGCGCGAGGGCAACAGGATCAGCTATGCGATCACCGGCAAAGTGGTCGTCGATCTGCCATTCGTCGGCGATCTTCCGTTCAAGGATTCCGGCTCAGTTGACCTCACCACCCTGCGCTAAGGTCTCGTAAAGGGCGACGTACTCCCTGCCCTGGGTTTCCCAGGAGAAGTCCTGCGCCATGCCGTTGCGCATGATCCGCAGCCAGGCCTGCCTGTCCGCGAACAGATCGAGCGCGGTGTTCAGGCCCCAGTTGAGTGCGGGCGCATCGAAATCATTGAAGACGATACCGGTGCCAGTGCCGGTTGCCGGATCCCACATCTGCACCGAATCCGCGAGTCCTCCCGTGCGACGGACAATGGGCACGGTGCCGTACTTGAGGCTGTACATCTGGTTCAGGCCACAGGGCTCGTACAGCGAGGGCATCAGGAACATGTCGCTGCCCGCTTCGATCAGGTGCGCGAGTTCCTCGCTGTAGCCATTGTGGAAGGCCACCCTGCCGGGGTAGCGCGCGGCGAGCTC
>JANNNQ010000089.1:0-6785 GCA_031398625.1 Pseudomonadota bacterium | reverse complement strand
CCTTTTGCATCACCCTGTTAAGCGCCGGTCATTCCGGCGCCAGCGAATCGCGCCAGTGGGGCGGAAAAGTCCGCTCGTACCCGGGCAGTGCCTCGACGCGCCGGACCCACGCGGCGAGCGCCGGATAATGGGTATCGAGCGGCAGGAAACGCGAGCGGATGTCCTGCGCCTCGCGCCGCTCCAATGCACGGAGCAGCAGCTGGATACCGGGATACACCGTGATGTCTGCGGCCGAGAGCGCATCACCGACGAGCCACTGCGACCTCGCCAGCCGGCCTTCGATGGTGCGGGCCTCGCTCGCGACAACCTGCATCGCCTTTGCGATCTCGTCGAGCCGCCCCTCGAGACCCTGGAAAAAAATGGCGGCGATGATCTTCGTGATGTGCTCCTCGACGTATACCTGGTATTCACAGATCAGGCGCATGATCGTGCCAGCGGCCTCAGGGCTGGTGCCGAACAGCGGCGGGTCGGGATGCTTGCGATCGAGATACGTCAGGATCGCGAGCGACTCGAAGCAGACATACTCGCCATCCCTGAGCACCGGCACCCGGCCGCGCGGGTTCATCTGCAGCATCTGCGGCGACTTGTGCTCCTGCTTGGAGAACTGCAACAGATGCGACGTATAGGGCAGCCGCTTGTATTCGAGCGCGAGCAACACCCGCCAGGAATAGGGACTGCCGCTACCCCAATAGAGATCGAGCGCCATACCTGTACTGTCTCCCAACGTTAGTCGAGCCGCAGGGATTCTACCCGCACCGCAGCTGCCGCTTCTCAAGACCGGGGCCGGGCAGTAGTCTTCGCGCTCCGGCAACAGGATTGAAAAACCTGCACACCCTCGCCACCGCCGCTCGCAGTCATCGCAGCCCGTACCATGTTCACGACCCTGATCACCGCGCCTGAGCTCGCACGGCATCTCGACCAGCCTGACTGGGTGGTCGTCGACTGCCGCTTCGATCTGGCGCGACCGGCTGGCGGGCGCGAAGCCTACACCAACGGCCATATCCCGGGGGCAAGATACGCCGACCTCGACAACGACCTGTCGTCGCCGCCCACTCCGCATTCAGGGCGGCACCCGCTGCCGGACGCCAGCGTGCTCGCAGCCACGCTGGGATCATGGGGGATCGCGAATGCGACGCAGGTGATCGCGTACGACGCGGGCAACGGCGCCTACGCCGCCCGGCTCTGGTGGCTGGTCCGCTGGCTGGGTGCGACGCGCGTTGCCGTGCTGGACGGCGGATTCAAGGCATGGACTGATCTCGGTCTGCCCTTGAGCCCGGTGGTGCCTGTACCTGCCGTCGTGCGCTTCGCAGCGAAACCGCAGCCCGGAATGGTGCTGGAAGCAGGCCGGGTGCAGGAACTTGCGCGCGCTGCCGACTGGCGTTTGCTGGATGCGCGCGCACCGGAACGCTATGCCGGTGCGGTCGAGCCCCTCGATAAGGTCGCAGGCCACGTGCCGGGCGCGCACAATCATCCATTCACCGGCAACCTCGGCCCGGACGGCCGCTTCCTCGGTGCGGACGAGCTCAGGCAGCACTTCGGCCGTTCGTTGGGCGCGGTCAGTCCGGAGCACGCGATCATGATGTGCGGCTCGGGTGTCACTGCCTGCCACAACCTGCTCGCGCTGGAAGTGGCCGGCATGACAGGTGCGCGCCTGTACGCGGGGTCGTGGAGCGAGTGGATCCGGGATCCCTCCAGGCCCGTGGCGACCGGCGCGACGCCCTGAACGACAAGCAACAGACGAGGACGCCTTGAACACTGCAGCGAACCCCACCGGCAACATCAACTGGAAGATCGAGGATTCGCTCGAGACCTACCAGGTGTCCGCGTGGGGCAAAGGTTATTTCAGCATCAACGCGGCCGGCCACCTCATCGTGCAGCCGGACATGGATCCGGAACGCAGCATCGACCTCCTCGAAGTCGTGGAAGGCCTGAAGGCGCGCGACCTGAATACGCCGGTCGTCGTCCGCTTCTCGGACATCCTCAAGCATCGCCTGCGGCGCCTGCACGAGGCGTTCGCGCAGGCGATCTCCGAGAACGAATACCGCAACCGCTACTGCGCGGTCTACCCCATCAAGGTCAACCAGCAGCGGCTCGTCGTGGAGGAAGTGTACCGCTGCGGTGCGGAATTCAATTTCGGGCTGGAAGCCGGCTCCAAGCCGGAACTGCTGGCAGTGATGGCGCTGACCGAGGACGCACCCGACCGCATGATCATCTGCAACGGCTTCAAGGACGACAGCTACATCGAAGCGGTGATCCTCGCGATGAAGCTCGGCCGCACCATCATTCCGGTCGTCGAGAACTTCACCGAGCTGCAGCTCATCCTCAAGCATGCGGAGCGGTACCAGGTCCGGCCGCGGATCGGCGTGCGCGTCAAGCTGGCGAGTGAAGGCGCCGGACGCTGGCGCGGTTCGGCGGGCGAGAAATCGAAGTTCGGGCTGTTCATCAGCGAGATCCTCGATCTCGTTGCCGTACTCGGGCAGCACGCCATGCTCGACTGCCTGGAGCTCGTCCACTGTCATCCCGGCAGCCAGCTGCAGGATATCCGTCGCGTCAAGGACGCGATCAACGAGCTGGCGCATGTCTATGCCGAACTGAAGCTCATGGGCGCGGGGCTCAAGTACATCGATGTCGGCGGCGGACTCGGCGTCGACTACGACGGCAGCGGCACCAACTTCTCCTCGTCGATGAACTACACCATCAACGAGTACGCGAGCGACGTGGTGTACCGGATCGCGAGCGTGTGCAACGCCCGCGGCATCGACCATCCGGTCATCGTCAGTGAATCCGGGCGCGCGATCGCTGCCCATCACAGCGTGCTGATCTTCAATACGCTCGGTTCGTCGGCGCTCGACCAGTTCCGCGTCGCGGACCGGCTCGAGGAGGAGCATCCCGGCGACGAGGACCTGCCCCAGCCGGTGCATGACTTGTTCGAGGCGTATCGCGGGGTCACCGAGCGGCGCCTCGTCGAGTGCTATCACGATGCCCTGCAGGCCCGCGAGCAGGCGCTGCAGATGTTCAACCTGGGGCTGCTGAAACTCGAATACCGCGGCCTTGCCGAACGCCTCTTCTGGGCGACCTGCGCGCGCGTCCGGGACTTCTGCCGCAAGACCGGATCGGTGCCCGAAGAGCTCGAAGGACTCGAGTCGATTCTTTCCGATACCTACTTCTGCAATTTCTCCGTTTTCCAGTCGTTGCCGGACAGCTGGGCCATCGGCCAGCTCTTTCCGATCATGCCGATCCATCGCCTGGGCGAGCGGCCGACGCGCAATGCCGTACTGGCGGACATCACCTGCGACTCCGACGGCAAGATCGACCACTTCGTCAGCCAGCGTGAAGTCAAGCGCACCCTCGAACTGCACGAAGCCCGCAACGGCGAGGAGTATTACCTCGGGGCGTTCCTCGTGGGTGCGTACCAGGAGACGCTCGGCGACCTGCACAACCTGTTCGGCGATACCCATGTCGTCCACATCCGGCTGCACGACCAGGGAGGCTGGTGGATCGAAGAGATCGTCAAGGGCGATACCGCGTCCCGCGTCCTCGGCTACATGCAGTACGACGTGGACCAGCTGTATCCCCGGTTCGCGCGGGATTGCGAACGGGCGGTCAGGGAAGGTCGCATGACGCTGGCAGAGGGCCAGGCGCTCAAGCGGTTCTATGAGTCCGAACTGAACGGCTACACCTACCTCGAGCCGGACTGAGGTCGAGCCGGGCCGCGAGCCCGCTGCCGCCCTGGGGCTGGGTGTCCCCGTTTCTTCAACAGAACGTCATGGAGCCTTCATTCGGGGCTGTGATCCTTGTCATTAGCCGGCACCGGATCATCGCCATGGACCATCTCGAACACATCGCAGCCAGTCAGGAACGCACCAGCCGGTTTGCCCGCAGGCTCGGGGCGGGAACCGTCGATCCGCCGGTACTCGAGCAGTGGCTCAAGTTCTGGGACGACAGCGAAAGCGACTTCGGCAACCTCGACAACCTCGAGCACTGGCTGAAGCATTCGGAAGCCGCCAGGACCGCACCGCGATAGCGTTTTCCACCCCCCGTTTCTGCCCCCGGCACGCGATTGCAAGCCCAAAATCGCTGACGTAGTATCGGCCGCGTTTCGCTCAGAATCATTGCAACCTCCCCAGTTCCCAATGGGTGTTGAATCGATGACGACGATCTACGTTGGCAACCTCCCCTTCAGTGCAACGGAAGACGCAGTCCGGGCGCTGTTCGAAAAACACGGTGCAGTGCAGTCGGTCAAGCTGGTGAATGATCGCGAAACGGGCCGCCCCCGCGGCTTCGGTTTCGTCGACATGGCACCCGGTGATGCACAGACGGCCATCCAGCACATGAACGGCTTCGACATGGGCGGCAGGCCGCTGCGCGTGAACGAAGCGCGCGAGCGGGAAGCCCGTCCGTCGCAGCAAGGCGGGCGCTGGTAGGTCCCCGCGTCTGGCGACCCTGCCCTGAAGAGGCAGGGCGCTTTCCTGTTGTGCGATGCACCGGCCCTTGAGCCGGCGACTTCCGAATCCGCAGTTCGCTGTTATTCTGGCGCGCGAGTCACCGGCGGATTGCCATGCAGCACCGATCAAACCAGCCTGAACCTGCCCGGCCCGGGACCCTGTCCCGAAACCCGGCATGGGCGCTCGCACTGCTGTTGCTGGCGACCCTGCCTGCCTGGGCTGCTGCGCCCGCTCCAGCGGCCTTGCCAGCGCCGCCGCAGCTGAAGCCCAAGGGGCGGCTGGTGCTGCTCGGTGCAGAAGTGCCTGCTGGCCGGATGCGGCGGCTGACGTGGACCAGCGGTACCCCGCTGGACGGCTTCGTCGTGCCGGTGCCTGTCATCGTGGTGAATGGCAAGAATCCAGGCCCGGTGTTGTGCCTGACGGGCGCCATCCATGGCGACGAGCTCAACGGTATCGAAGTGGCACGCCGCGTAGTGGCCAATCTCGATCCGGAAGAACTGGGGGGCGCGGTCATCGCCGTGCCGATCGTGAACCTGCAGGGCTTCTATCGCGGTACGCGCTACATGCCGGACCGTCGCGACCTCAACCGCAGCTTCCCCGGCAATGCCAAGGGCAGTGCCACCACCCGCACGGCCTACTCGTTCTTCAACGAGATCGTGAAGCACTGCTCGGCGGTCATCGACCTGCACACCGGCTCGCTCGACCGGACCAACCTTCCGCAGATCCGCGCCGACCTGCGCCGGCCTGCCGTCGTCCAGCTGACGCAATCGCTGGGTGCAACCGTCGTGCTGCATACCTCCGGGGAAGGCGGTTCCCTCAGGCGGGCTGCCGCCGCCATCGGCATCCCGTCGGTGACTTTCGAAATGGGCGAACCCATGCGGGTGCAGGCCGAACCCGTCGACCACGGCGTCAAGGCAATAGAAACGCTCCTGTACTCGCTCGGCATGACCCGGCAGCGACGCTTCTGGGGCGACCCGGAGGCGGTCTACTACGCCTCGACCTGGGTGCGGGTGGACCAGGGCGGATTGCTGTTCTCGGATGTCGGCATCGGCGAGCGGGTCAGCGAAGGCGAGCTGCTCGGCACGGTGACCGATCCCATCTCCAACGAGCAGCACCGGGTCTACGCTCCGGTGAGCGGCCGGATCCTCGGCATGGCGCTCAACCAGGTCGTGCTCCCGGGATTCGCCGCGTACCGCCTCGGCATCGAAACCGCGAAGCTTCCGGGCAGCAGCGCCGGCCCCGAGACCGAGGAAGAGCCGGAAGACGAGGACGTCAGGCCAGACTGACCGACCCCGCGGCACCCAGTAACCCACTATGGAAAAGTTCACGTTTGCCGGCTTCCTGCTGCGCTGGCTCCTCGCGCTGGCGCTGGTGCTGCTCACCTTCAATCCCAGTGGTTACTCGTATTCCCACTGGGCGATCGAGACCCTGCCGGCAGTGACGCCTGCAGTCGTGATCTGCGGCCTCATCCTGCTGGCGGGATGGATCGTTTTCATCGGTGCAACGATGCGCTCGATCGGCAGCGTCGGTGTGCTGCTCGCCGCCGCCCTGGTTGCAGCCCTTATCTGGGCGCTGGTCGCTCAAGGATGGCTGGAACTCGGCAACACCCGCACCATCCTGTGGATCGCGCTCTTCATGCTTTCCGGCATCCTTGCCGTAGGCATGTCCTGGTCGCACGTCAGCCGTCGCCTCTCGGGCCAGGCGGATGTCGACGAGGTCGATGGTCCATGAGGAAGCGATGACGACGGCCATTCCACCCGACTCGGTCGAAACGCAATTCCGCGGCCGCATTCTGGAGGTCAACATCGAGCGGGTCCGGCTGCCGAACGGACGCACCGCCAGCCTCGAGGTCGCACATCATCCTGGCGGGGCCGCGGTCGTTGCCCTCGATCGCCTGGATCAGGTCTGCCTGCTGCACCAGTACCGCCATGCCGCGGGCGGGTGGCTGTGGGAACTGCCGGCCGGCAAGATCGACAACCGGGAGCCTCCGGTGGAAACCGCCCGCCGCGAGCTGGCCGAGGAGGCGGGCATGCGTGCCACGCACTGGACTTCCCTCGGCGGAGTCTTCAGCTCGCCGGGCGTGTTCACCGAGATCATTCACCTCTATCTTGCCCGCAACCTGGAACCGATACCCGCCGCTCCCGAGGAACACGAAGTCTTCGCAGTACACTGGATGTCGTTCGCCGAAGCGCTGCGACGTGCGGAAACGGGGGAGCTCGCGGATGCCAAATCGCTGGCGGGCCTCCTGCGGGCGCGCAAGGTATTGCGCGCCCTGTAAGGTTTTCACCTGCCATTCCAGAGGGTTAGGGATGTCGACGCAGGCAGGACCCGAACCAGAAC
>JANNNQ010000224.1:0-11759 GCA_031398625.1 Pseudomonadota bacterium | reverse complement strand
ACCTCGGCCCATTTGTAGCTGTAGTACCCGGCAGCGTAGCCACCGGAGAAGATGTGCTGGAAGCTGTGGGCAAACCGGTTGAAGGCAGGTGGCTTCACTACGGCCACTGCGTCACGAACGCCCGCCAGCGTCGTGGCGATGTCCTCGCGGGTGCGCACCTTTCCGGAGTGGATGCGCAGGTCGAACAGCGCAAATTCGATCTGACGGACGGTCTGCATGCCGGCCTGGAACGTGCGAGAAGCCTGCAGTCGCTTGAGGTCGGCAACCGGAAGCGGTTCGCCCGTATCGACGTGGGCTGACAGCAGCGGCAGTACTTCCTTCGACCACGCGAAGTTCTCCATGAACTGGCTCGGCAGTTCGACGGCATCCCAGGCCACTCCGTTGATACCCGCGATGCTGGGATAATCCACGCGCGTGAGCATGTGGTGGAGGCCGTGGCCGAATTCGTGGAAGAGCGTGACGACTTCGGAGTGCGTCAGCAGCGCTGGCTGGGTTCCGACCGGTGGCATGAAATTGCAGACGAGATAGGCCACGGGCTGCGTACTGATCGAATCGAGCCGCGTCCGGCCGATGCATTCGTCCATCCAGGCGCCGCCCCGCTTTTTCGCGCGGGCATACAGGTCGAGGTAGAACCCGCCCCGGCGCGACCCGTCCTGGTCGAGGATGTCGAAGAAACGCGCTTCCGGGTGATAAAGATCGACATCGCTGCGCTCGACGATGTGAATGCCATAGAGCTTCGACGCGACCGCGAAGAGACCCTCGAGCACCCGAGGCAAGGGAAAATAGGGACGCAGGTTTTCCTCCGACAGCGTCAGGCGTTCCTGTTTCAGTCTTTCGCTGAAGAAGGCCACGTCCCACGCATTGAGCGGGCGACCGGCAAAGCGCGTCAGGTCGTCGAACTCACGCTGTGCAGCCGGGCGACTCAAAGTAGCAAGCTGCTGCAGGAACGCGTCGACCTCGGCAACAGAATCGGCCATCTTGGTCGCGAGTGAGTAGTCCGCATAGCTCGCGAAGCCGACGAGTCGCGCACGCTCCTGCCTCACGCCAAGGATTTCTTCCATGAGACCGGAGTTGTCCCACTGCCCGGCGGTCTGGTCGGAAGCCCGCGTCACCCAGCCCGTGTAGAACTCACGGCGCAGTGACTCATTGACGGAATGCGTCATCACCGCGAGATAGTTCGGTGCATCGAGGCTGAACAGCCAGCCCTCCTGTCCCTGGGATGCTGCAGCGACCCGGGCGCGTTCGACGATGCCCGCCGGCAGTCCTGCAAGTTCCGACGCTTCGCTGGCGTGGCGGCTCCAGGCGTTCGTCGCATCGAGGACGTTGTCATCAAAGCGCGAAGTCAACGTCGACAGGTGTTCCGTCAGCTCCTTGAAACGCTGCTTCTCGGCAGCCGGCAGGGCCACGCCGGCGAGTTCAAAATCGCGCAGGGATTTTTCCAGCAGTTTGCGCTGGGCAGCGTCCAGGCGGGACCCTTCGTGGTCGAGAACCGTCTTGAAGGCCTGGTAGAGCTGCTCGTTCTGGCCGAGGTCGGTGTACCACGCGGTCAGCAGCGGCAGGCAGGCGTTGTAGGCAGTCCGCAGCGCGTCGCTGTTCACGACCGCATTGAGGTGACCGACCGGGGACCACAGGCGCCCGAGACGGTGATACATCGCCTCGAGCGGGACGATCAATGTCTGCCATGTCGGGTTGCCGGCAGCCAGCAGTTTCCCCAGGGTGACGCGATTGTCTTCGAGGAGGCGGCGCAACTCCGTCTCGATGGTCGCCGGGTCGATGGCGGAGAACTGTGGCAGGCTGGGATCGGGCGGGTTCATGATGGCATTCTTGGGTCGGATGACATGACCGGATTCTAGCATTGGGCCGCAGGCTGCTTTCTCAATAGAATGGGGCTAGTGAAGCTCTGCACGGGTCGACTACCCTGGTCTGACAGCGATGCAACTGGTTGAAAGACCCTGCCCTCGAGCGCAGTGGCGTATTCGAATGGCTCCCTTGCAGAGGTTCCCAAGCGGAGGTGCCTGTTGGATACGAGCAAATTCGATCTTCTGGTGGTGGGTGGCGGCAGTGGCGGCCTGGCGGTGGCGCAGCGGGCTGCGGAACATGGCGCCCGCGTCGCAGTGATCGAATCCCACCGGCTGGGGGGTACGTGCGTCAATGTCGGCTGCGTGCCGAAGAAGATCATGTGGAATGCGGCCGGACTCGCCCAGGCGGTGACGGATGCGGCGGAGTACGGATTCAGGGTCGAGAACGCGGGGCTCGACTGGGAGGTGCTCAAGCGCAAGCGCGACGAATTCGTCGCCAGGCTGAACGGCATCTACGAGCGCAATCTCGTCAATCGCAACGTCACGTTGCTGCGGGGACATGCGCAGTTCGTCGACTGGAGCACGGTCGTCGTGAATGACCAGCGGGTGTCGGCCGCGCATGTCGTGATCGCCACCGGCGGCTACCCAAAGGTACCGGAAGTTCCGGGCGCCGAGCTCGGGATCACGTCCGATGGGTACTTTGCCCTTGAGCGCCGGCCGGATCATGTGGCACTGATCGGCAGCGGCTACATTGCTGCAGAGCTTGCGGGAACACTCCGGGGCCTGGGCAGCCAGGTGACGATCGTCACGCGTGCAGACGGCATATTGCGCGAGTTCGATCCGCTGATTCGCGAGCATCTGACGCGCAGCGTGCAGGACGACGGGATCGAGATCGTCGACCACACCACCCCGACTGCGTTGACGAAGTCCGGGCGGCGTCTGGTGCTGCAGGACGGGCCGCGGCGTGTCGGTGAATTCGACTGCGTGCTCTGGGCCATCGGACGCCAACCCAGGACGCTGGGCATGGGCATCGAGACCACAGGAGTCGCGCTCGGCCAGGAGGGCGAAATCCGGACTGACACCTGGCAGAACACGAATGTACCGGGCGTCTACGCGATCGGTGATGTCACGGGGCGGGTTTCCCTTACGCCCGTGGCGATTGCAGCAGGACGCCGGCTGGCCGATCGCCTGTTTGGCGGGCAACCCGAGCGCCGGCTCGACTATGAGCTGATCCCGTCCGTGGTCTTTTCCCACCCGCCGGTTGGCATGGTGGGGTTGACCGAACCGCAGGCGAAGGAGCGCCACGGCGATGCCGTCCGTGTCTTCACCTCCGTGTTCGTGCCTCTGTTCCATGCGCCGACGACTGCGAAGCCACGCACTGCGATGAAGCTGGTGACGGTTGGTGCTGAGCAGCGCATCGTGGGCTGCCATGTTGTCGGACCGGGTGCGGACGAGATGCTGCAGGGATTCGCGATCGCGATCCGGATGGGAGCGACCAAGCAGGATTTCGACGATACGGTGGCCATCCATCCGACCAGCGCCGAGGAAATGGTGACGATGCGATGAAAGCGCTGAATGTCCGACCCTATCTCGACTTCCATCCCGAACTCGGCGCTCGAGTGTTCGTCGATCCGTCAGCCGTGGTGATCGGCAAGACGACGCTGGCTGCCGATGTCTCCATCTGGCCGGGCGCCATCGTACGGGGCGACGTCAACACGATTGCCGTCGGTGAGCGGTCGAACATCCAGGATGGCAGCGTGCTGCATGTGACCCATGCGGGCGAGTATGCGCCGGGAGGGAGAGGGCTCGTGGTCGGGACGGATGTCACCGTGGGCCACCGCGTGGTCCTGCATGCCTGCACCGTTGGCAACTACTGCCTCGTCGGCATGGGTTCGATCGTGCTGGACGGCGCAGTGCTCGAGGACTACGTGATGGTGGGTGCGGGCAGTGTGGTTGCGCCCGGCAAGCGCCTGGAGACGCGTGGCTTGTATGTAGGCAGTCCTGCCCGGCGAATGCGGGACCTCTCCGAGCGTGAGATCAGCTTCCTGCCGTATTCAGCGGCTCATTACGTGAAGCTGAAGGACGAGTACCTCGCCGCCTAGGCTTTCTTCTCGGGCATCGGTTTCTTGATCGCTTCCAGCACCGGAGCGGTCTGCGGGCGTACGCCCCGCCAGAGGAAGAAGGCTTCGGCAGCCTGCTCGACAAGCATGCCCCAGCCGGTTTCAGCCAGCGCCGCACCGTAGCCCTTGGCCCACATCGTGAACGCGGTATCGCCCTTGCCATAAGCCATGTCGTAGCAAAGCGTCTGGCGGCCAATGATGGTGGCAGGCACCGGGGGCACTTCACTCTGCAGGCTTGCCGACGTGGCATTCAGGATGAGATCGAACTCTCCGGCCACGGCATCGAACTGGCTGCTGGTGACGTTACCGAAAGGCTTGAAAATGCCCGCCAGATCCCGTGCGCGCTTCGGGTCGCGATTCGCAATGTGCAGCCTGGCAGCACCTGCCTCCAGCAACGGCCCGATCACGCCGCGAGCCGCGCCTCCTGCGCCCAGCAGCAGGACATTCCTGTCCTTCAAGGGAAAGCCGAGATTGGTTGTCAGGTCAGTGATGAGGCCCGCGCCATCGGTATTGTCACCCAGCAATTCCTGGTGCTCCCGGGCGATCGTATTGACCGCGCCTGCGAGTTCGGCACGCGGTGTGAGCCGGTTGACGAGTTCCGCGGCAGTCTGCTTGTGCGGCAGGGTGACATTCATACCCCGGCCGCCATCAGCGAAGAACAGCAGCACTTCGCTGCGGAACTGTTCCGGTGGAATCTCGAGCAGGCGGTAGGTGAGGTTCTGGCCGGTCTGCTTCGCGAACATGCCGTGGATGAACGGCGACCAGCTGTGCTTCACGGGAAACCCGGCGACCGCGTAGCGGTCCGGATTGAGGCTCATGATGTGCCCTTGAGCCACTCCGCAGCGCGCCTGGCAAAATAGGTCAGGATGCCATCGGCACCCGCGCGGCGCATCGCAAGCAGCGACTCGAGCGCCACGGTGCGTTCGTCGAGCCAGCCATTGCGGCTGGCTGCCTTCAGCATCGCGTACTCGCCGCTGACCTGGTAAACGTAAGTGGGGACGCCAAAGGTTTCCTTTACGCGACGGACGACGTCGAGGTAGGGCATGCCCGGCTTGATCATCACCATGTCGGCGCCTTCCTCGAGATCCAGGGCCACTTCCCGCAAAGCCTCGTCGGAATTGGCGGGATCCATCTGGTACGTCGCCTTGTTGCTCTTGCCGAGGTTCGTCGCCGAGCCAACCGCATCGCGAAACGGGCCGTAGAAGCCGGAGGCATACTTCGCAGAGTAGGCGAGGATGCGGGTATGCGGGAAACCCGCGAGTTCGAGCGCTTCGCGAATCGCACCGATACGGCCATCCATCATGTCGCTCGGTGCGACGACATCCGCGCCGGCTTCCGCATGCGATAGCGCCTGCTTGACCAGCGCCTCGACGGTCTCGTCATTGACGACATAGCCGTTCGTATCGATGAGGCCGTCCTGGCCATGGGTGGTGAAGGGATCGAGCGCAACGTCAGTGATGACACCCAGTTCCGGGAAGGAATTCTTCAGAGCCCGTACCGCGCGCTGCGCCAGTCCTTCCGGGTTCCATGCCTCGCTGCCATCCTCGCTCTTGGCGGATGCGGGCGTTACGGGAAACAGGGCGATGGCGGGAATGCGCAGGCGGACAAGTTCTTCGGCTTCGCGCAACAGCTCGTCGATGCTGACGCGTTCCACGCCGGGCATGGAGGCTATCGGTTCCCGGTGACGCGACCCCTCGGTCACGAACACGGGATAGATGAGGTTGTCCGGCTGCAGCGTGTGCTCGCGCATGAGGCGTCGGGAAAAATCATCCCGGCGCATGCGTCGCAGGCGCGTCTGCGGAAATTCCCCCGTCTCGCGGTTTCCCATAAAATCCCGTCCATTGATGGCCAGGGCACGATCGCGCCCCAAAAAAATCAACCTCTTATACCCCAATCCCTGCCACTCTCAAACCGACATGAGCCCAAGTCCCAAACGCTGCCCCTGGTGCCTTTCAGGCAACGAGCTCTACGTCCGGTATCACGATACGGAATGGGGTGTGCCGGTCCATGACGACCAGACGCAGTTCGAATTCCTGATCCTGGAAGGCGCGCAGGCCGGGTTGTCGTGGTCGACCATCCTCAACAAACGGGAAGGGTACCGTGAGGCGTTCGCCGGCTTTGATGCCGAGCGCATTGCCCGGTTCGGCAAGCGGGAGGTCGCGCGATTGATGCAGAACGCCGGTATCGTACGCAACCGGCTCAAGATCGAGTCCGCCATCGGCAATGCCCGGCAGTATCTTGAGCTCCGTGGCAAGGAAGGGGACTTCTCGCGCTACCTGTGGAGCTTTGTCGGTGGGAAGCCGATCCAGCATCGGCTCAAGTTGCCCGGCGATACCCCCGTCACCACGCCGGAGTCCGATGCGCTGTCGAAGGACCTGAAAAAACGCGGTTTCCGCTTCGTCGGCAGCACCATCATCTACGCGCACATGCAGGCCACCGGCATGGTGAACGATCACCTGGTGAGCTGTTTCCGGCACAAGGCCTGCGTGGCGCTGGCGAAGGACCGCTGACCGCTATTCCTCGACCAGCCACTCCACACGAGTTTTGCCAGAGCCGGTCGGCGACAGCAGTTTGTGCAGGATCGGCAGGACGATGCGCATGCGCTCGTCAAACTGCCACGGGGGATTGATCAGCACCAGGCCGGACCCAACGAGCCCGGTTGGCGAATCGCCCGGCCGTGTCGTGAGCTCAAGTACGAGGATCTTGCGGATGCCACTGCTCGCCAGGGTGCCGTGCAGGTAGTCGGCTTCCGCGCCTGCCTTGAGCGGATACCAGGCACAGAACAGCCCGTTCGGCCAGCGCAGCAGCGCCCCCTTGAGGGCATTCGCAAGATCGGTGAACTCCGTGGTGGCTTCGAAAGGCGGGTCGAGCAGCACCATGCCACGGTTCTCTTTGGGCGGGAGTTGCGCCTTTAGCACCGCATAGCCGTCCTCGACCAGGACGGAAAGATTCCGACGGCCGCGAGTTTCATCGCGCAGGCGGCCGGCTTCGTCGGAATGGAGCTCTACGAATACCTTGCGGTCTTCCCTGCGCAGCACCTTGAACGCCAGCAGGGGGGACCCGGGATACGCATGCAGCGACTGCCCGGCGCCGTTGAAATCACGGACCAGATCGAGATAGCGCGAGAATTCGGGAGGCAGTTCGGTCGCGGACATCAGCCTGCCGATGCCGTCCTGCCATTCGCCGCCGCGAACAGCTTCATCCGATTTGAGATCGTAACGGCCACGACCGGCGTGTGTGTCGAGAAAAAACAGGGGCGCGGGCTTGGTGAGCAGGCGGTCGAGCAGCGCGACAAGGACAACGTGTTTCAGGACGTCGCCGACATTGCCGGCGTGGAACGAATGACGATAGTTCATTCCTTGCCCAGCCAGTCGCGCGGGCGCAGGTAATCGCTGTAGAGCTGCGCCTCCGGTGAGCCGGGTTCCGGATGCCAGTCGTACTCCCAGCGTACGAGCGGTGGCAGGGACATGAGGATGGATTCGGTGCGGCCACCGGATTGCAACCCGAAGAGCGTGCCCCGGTCATGTACCAGGTTGAACTCGACGTAGCGGCCGCGGCGATACAGCTGGAACTGCCGCTCACGCTCACCGAAGGCGATGACCTTGCGTCGTTCCACGATCGGCAGATAAGCCTCAAGGAAATGATCCCCGACGCTGCGCTGGTACGCAAAACTGCGCTCGAAGCCCCAGGCGTTCAGGTCGTCGAAGAAGAGTCCGCCGACGCCGCGTGTTTCGTCCCGGTGGCGCAGGAAGAAGTAGCGGTCGCACCACGCCTTGTGTTCGGCATACACCGAGGGTCCGAAGGGCATGCAGGCCGCCCTCGCAACCTGGTGCCAGTGCAGGACGTCATCGGCGAACGGATAATAAGGAGTGAGATCGAAGCCGCCGCCGAACCACCAGACGGGTGGCTGCCCCGCCTTTTCTGCGATGAAAAACCGGACGTTCGCGTGCGTCGTCGGAATGTAGGGATTGTGCGGGTGGAACACGAGCGAGATGCCCGTGGCGCTGAACCGGGCCCCGGCGAGTTCCGGCCGTGCCAGGGTTGCGGCAGGAGGCATTGAGTCACCGGCGACATGCGAGAAGCCGATCCCCGCCTGTTCGAAGATCCTGCCGTTCCGGAGGATGCGGCTTTCACCGCCGCCCCCGCCTGGACGTTCCCAGGCATCCCGCCGGAACCGGGCTTCGCCATCCACCGCCTCGATCGCAGCAGTGATGCGGTCGTGCAATCCACGCAGGTAGGCGATGACGGCAGCAGTGTCTGGATGATCGCCCGACATGAATGGCGGCGCTTACTTTTTGCCCGATTTCTTCGCGGCAGTTTTGCCTGAAGCGGCGGTCTTGGCAGTGGCCTTCTTCTTCGCGGCCGGAGGTGCAGTCGGAGCTCCCGTCTTCGTTTCCGTTGCTGCCTTCGGTGCAGCCGCTTTCGCCGGTGCGCGACCAAACCGTCCCCGCTTCGAACGATCCGGTGCAGCGGCGATCAGTTCGCGGCATTCATCCAGGGTCAGCGTGCGTGGCTCGCGATCCTTCGGGATCTTGGCGTTCTTGACCTTGTCCGTGATGTAGGGACCGTAGCGGCCGTTCAGCACCTGGATCCCCGCTTCAGGAAAATCCAGGATGGTCCGGTTGGCATCGGCTTCCTCTTTCGCACGGATCAGCTCCAGGGCACGCGGAAGTTCCAGCGTATAGGGATCATCGTCCTTGACGGATACGTACTTCTTCGCAGCGTATTGCACGTAAGGACCGAAACGCCCGATGGCCACCTTGATGGGCTCGCCGCTCTCCGTGGTGCCGAGCGTACGCGGCATCTTGAACAGCTCGAGTGCATCGGCCAGCGTCAGTGCATCCATCTTCTGTTGCGGCTTCAGGCTCGCGAACTTCGGCTTTTCCTCGTCGTCCTTGGTGCCCATCTGCACGAACGGGCCGTACTTGCCGTAGCGTACCGTGATGGGCTTGCCCGTCGCCGGATCCTTGCCCAGCTCGCGCGACTCCGAGACTTCCTCGCGTGTCACGGTCGCTTCGACATGATCCACCTGGTGCTTGAACTCCTTCCAGAAGCGCTCCAGCACCGGCACCCACTCTTCCTTGCCGTCCGCAATCTCGTCGAGATCGTCTTCCATCTTGGCGGTGAAGCCGTAGTCGACGTAGTGCTCGAAATTGCGCGTCAGGAAACGGTTGACGATCTTGCCGAGGTCGCTCGGGATGAAGCGCCGGTTCACCAGCTCCGCGTACTTCTTGTTGAGCAGCGTCTGGATAATGCTGGCGTAGGTCGATGGCCGGCCGATGCCATGCTCTTCGAGTGCCTTGACCAGGCTCGCTTCCGAGTAACGCGGCGGCGGCTCGGTGAAATGCTGCCCGGGCCGGACTTCCAGCAGGCTCACCTGGTCGCCGACTTCCATCGGCGGGAGGATGCGATCGCCGTCGTCATCCACCGCGTCGTCGACCCCTTCCTTGTACACGGCAATGTAGCCCGGCTTCACCAGGGTTGAGCCAGTGGCACGCAGCACGCCCGCGACGCCTGCGGTGGCTTTCTGCTTGCCGGGCACGAAGTCGATCGCAACGGTATCGAACACGGCGTGCGCCATCTGGCTGGCCACGGCGCGTTTCCAGATGAGCGAATAGAGCCTGAACTGGTCCGGGTCGATCTTGCCCTCGAGCCGTTCGGGAGTGACAGCGGCGGAAGTCGGGCGCACGGCTTCATGGGCTTCCTGTGCATTCTTCGATTTGGTCTTGTAGGTGCGCGGCTCTTCCGGAAGGGCGTCGGGACCATACAGCTTGCCGATCACCTGGCGGATGTCCTGAATCGCTTCCTGCGCCATGTTCAGCGAATCCGTACGCATGTACGTGATGAGGCCGACCGCGCCTTCGCCGAAGTCGACGCCTTCATACAGCTGTTGCGCCAGACGCATCGTGCGTTGCGCGCCAAACCCCAGCTTGCGGGCAGCTTCCTGTTGCAACGTGGATGTCGTGAACGGCGGCGACGGATTACGCTTGCGCTGCTTGCGATCAATCGCTGCGACCGTCAATGTGCCCCCTGCAGCCTGTTCAAGCGCCTGGCGCACCGCGACGGCCTGGGTTTCGGTCGTAATGGTGAACTGTTCTACCTTCGTGCCCTGGTACTCGATCAACCGCGTGGCGAACTGCTGCCCGGCCTTGTTCGCGTCGGCTTCGATGGTCCAGTACTCGCGGGCAACAAAGCGCGATATCTCGTCTTCGCGCTCGCAGATCATCCGGAGCGCAGGGCTCTGCACCCGGCCGGCCGAAGCGCCCGGTAGCCCGGCCTTCTTCCACAACAGCGGCGACAGGTTGAAACCGACGAGGTAATCGAGGGCCCGGCGCGCCTGCTGCGCGTTCACCAGATCGTTCGAGACGCTGCGCGGCTGTTCGATGGCTTCGCGGATGGCATTGCGCGTGATCTCGTAGAACACGACGCGGTGGACGTCTTTCGAGCCGACCAGGCCCTGCTCTTTCAGCAGTTCGAGCAGATGCCAGGAGATCGCTTCGCCTTCGCGGTCAGGGTCGGTAGCGAGGTAGAGCGCGTCGGCCTTCTTCAATGCCCGGGCAATGGCCTGGACATGCTTCTCGTTCTTCTCGATCACCTGGTAGCGCATTGCAAAGCGCTGCCTGGGGTCGACCGCCCCTTCCTTGGGCACCAGATCGCGTACATGCCCGTAAGACGCGAGCACCTCGAAGTCCTTGCCCAGGTACTTCTTGATGGTCTTCGCCTTCGCGGGCGATTCGACGATGACGAGGTTCCTGGTCATGCGCGCCTTGAGTCCCTGTCCCTCTCCTGCAAAAAAAGAAACCGCGGCAGGCCGCGGCACGGATCTCCCCAGAAGCGCAGCGGAACTCCACCTGCGTCAGTGCACTGCATCGGCCCTGTTGTCGAACACTAGGTCTTCCATGCGGGAGTAAGCCACTTCCTGTCCAGGCTGGCTGAAGAGCACCATCAGCACCACCCACTTCACCTGGTCGATATCGATTTCCTCGGCGTCGAGCGCCAGCAACCGGTCGATGACCAGCTCGCGCTGCGTGCCGCTCAGGATGCCGATGTTCTCAAGGTACTGGATGTAGCCACGGCACTCGGTATCGAGGCGGGCCGATTCGCTTGGATCGAAGATGCGGATGGCACGCGAGGTCGGTACGGCGCCGGCACGCTCGGGATCAGCAGACAGCTCCTCCAGCCATTCCAGGGCGCGTTCGACTTCGCGTTCGGCAAAGCCGGCGCGTTCCAGTTCATCCTTGAGCGTGTCGCGATCGGTTTCCGGGGCTGCCTCGAGGTCGGCGTCGAAGTAATTCTCGAAAAGGTAGATCAGGATATCGAGAACACTTTCCTTCATTTCTCTGCCTTAAGGCTGTGCCCGGACGTAGAGGCCGCCAGGGAAAGACTCGATGCGCCCGTCCAGTTCGAGAATGAGCAGCATCGAAGCCACCTCGCCGACTCTGAACCCGGTCCGTCGCACCAGAAGATCCACGCCGGCAGGTTCGAAGCCGAGCGCATCTAACAGGATTTTCTGGTCTTTGTCCAACAGCGCGCCTGAAAATTCAAGCGAATCAGGCGTCTCGCGCGAATCTGCGCCCGTGCCACGCGCACTCGCGACACCGGCCAGGGCACGCAGTTCCGGAAAGATGTCGTCCGCCGTTTCCACCAGCTTCGCACCCTGCTTCAGCAGTTCGTGACAGCCCCGGGCGAGCGGGTTGTGGATGGACCCCGGAATCGCAAAGACCTCGCGTCCCTGGGTTGCAGCTAGTGTGATGTCCCGTTGATAACTTTACAGAGTCTTTCGATTTTGGCGAGGATGGACTCAGAGGTGGCGGTCCACTTGAAGGGCTTGGGGTGTTGG
>JANNNQ010000212.1:0-6513 GCA_031398625.1 Pseudomonadota bacterium | reverse complement strand
CTCACCTACGTGATCATGGCGCTCGGGTCGTTCGGCATGATCCTGCTGCTGACCCGCCAGGGGTTCGAGAGCGACCGCCTGGAGGACTTCAAGGGTTTGGGCCGCAAGAGTCCCTGGTTCGCATTGATCATGCTGATGCTCATGTTCAGCACGGCGGGCGTGCCGCCGTTCGTGGGCTTCTGGGCAAAGGTCGCGGTGATTGGTGCCGTCATTGATATCGGACATACCTGGCTGGCTGGCATCGCCGTGTTCTTCTCGGTGATCGGCGCGTTCTACTACCTGCGGGTGATCAAGCTCATGTACTTCGATGAGCCGGTTGACCTCGGGGCGATCGAGGCGGGCAGTTCAATGCGCCTCGTCCTGAGCGCAAACGGACTCGCTGTGCTGGTGCTCGGCGTGTTCCCGAGCGTGCTGCTCGACCTGTGTATACGGGTGTTGCAGTAACGACCCGAAGCAGTGATTGTAACTATCTGATTTATATAATTATTATAGCAGCTCCCGCACCGTTTCCGGTGGCCGGGCGAGGCGGGTCCCCTTCAACGTCACGACGATCGGGCGCTCCACGAGAATCGGATGCACGACCATGGCATCCAGGATCTCCTCGTCCGAGGTGCCCTCATTCAGCAGTTTCAGTTCCTCCACCAGGTCGGCGGCGGGGCTGTTCTTCTTCCGCAGGATGTCCGCTGGCCGTGCCTGCATGGCATGCAGCAGGTCCTTGAGCTGTGCCCGTGTCCACCCTGTCTCCAGGTACTCGACGATGTTGGGTTCATGCCCCGCCTCGCGGATGAGGGCCAGCACCTTGCGCGACGTGTTGCACGCAGGGTTATGAAAGATCGTGATGGGGAATTCGCTCATGGCGGTCACGCACCTTGACGACGGAATGGCCAAGGGTAGCCCACACCCGTGGCAGCGGATGTAGGACAAGGACTTTTCTCTTGCAGTGCGCACATGCTGCGGCATACAGCCGTGACGGGCGGGCCCCGGCGTGGATCTGGTATCGTCCGGCCACTCGCACTGCGAGCAAAAGAAGCGCGGGTCCTGAAGACGCGCCAGTCGTTTTTCCCGGCAAATTCTAAAGGAAGACGCGAATGACGAGCCATAACCGGTTCCTGACCACCCATGTAGGCAGCCTGCCGCGTCAGGAAGAGCTGATGCAGATCATGTTCGCCCGCGAGGACGGCATTCCCCTCGACCAGTCCGCGCTCGAGCAGAAGATCACCGAGGCGGTGAAGTTCGTGGCGGAAAAACAGGTCAAGGCCGGCGTTGATTTCGTCAATGACGGCGAGATGTCGAAGCCGAGCTACGCCACGTACGTGAAGGACCGGTTCAACGGCTTTGGCGGCACCGGCAACAGCTTCATGTTCCAGGACATCGAGGCATACCCGAACACCAAGGCGCGCGTGTTCGCCGATCCGGGTCGCAAGCACCGCAAGACACCCGCCTGCAACGCGCCGGTCACCGTGAAGGACGTCGAAGCCCCGAAACGCGATGCAGAGCGCCTCAAGGCGGCCCTGAAGGGCAAGGAGCCAACCGGCATGTTCCTGAGCTCGGCCTCGCCGGGGGTGACCGCCTTCTTCTTCCGGGACGATTACTACGGCAGCCACGAAAAGTATGTCTTCGCACTGGCTGAAGCGCTGCGTCACGAGTACGAGGCCATCGTGAATTCCGGGATGATGCTGCAGATCGACTGCCCCGATCTCGCGATGGGGCGGCATACGCAATTCGCCGGCCTGGACATCAAGCAGTTCCGCGACATCCTGGAGCTGCATGTGGAGGCAATCAATCGCGCGCTGGTGAATATTCCCGCCAGCAAGGTGCGGATGCACCTGTGCTGGGGCAACTATCCGGGCCCGCATCACTGCGACGTCCCGTTTGCCGACATCGTCGACATCATCTGGAAGGCCAAGCCGCACGCCATCCTGTTCGAAGCCGCCAATCCCCGGCATGCCCACGAGTGGACGCTGTTCGAGAGCGTAAAGGTGCCGGAGGGCAAGGTGCTCGTCCCGGGCGTCATCGAATGCCAGTCAAACTACATAGAGCATCCCGACCTGGTCGCGCAGCGCATCGGCCGGTATGCGAACCTCGTGGGACGGGACAACGTGATGGCAGCCGTCGACTGCGGCTTCAGCATCCACGTGGGGTCGGGTGGCGTCGATCCGGATGTCGTCTGGGCCAAGCTTGCCTCCCTGGCTGAGGGGGCGGCGATCGCCACGAAGAAGTTCTGGCCTTAGGGAACCGCTGAAATACTGCCAGCTGAAACTGTCGACGCGTTTTCAACCATGGCCTTTCAGTCAGTTGCATCACTGTTCGCCTGGCACATGTAGGTAAACCAGAGCTTCCCTGGATTCACTCCCCTGCGCCCTGACTTGAGGGCGCGGCACCTCACTCGGAAAGCGGCCTGCACAGGCCGCTTTTTTTTGCCTGCGCTACGTCGGACTAGTCCCACTTGCGAACGGGCTGCACGCTGCTGCTGCTTGCGGATGGGCGCCTTCATCATCCTCCCCATTGCAATCGCGATTGAAAGAATCGCGTGCAGATGGCGAATGTAGGAATTACGAAGATGAGGTGCACCATGAATTATCGACACATTGCCCTGGTCGCCGTCGCAGCGCCGCTGGTACTGCTGCAGGCATGTGCCTACCAGCGGCCCGCGGAAGTGACCGCCCAGATGGCACGGACGGAATCCACCCTGCAGCAGGCGGAGCAGAGTGGCGCCGAAGTGAACTCGCTGCCTGAACTCCAGAGTGCCAAGGACAAGTATGCGGATGCGCAGCGGGCACTCGAGAAGAAGAACAGGGAAGGTGATCGCATCGCCATGCAGCTTGCGCAGCAGGCGCAGGTCGATGCGCAGTTCGCATCCGCCAAGGCCCAGTCCACGCGGCAGGAAGAAGCTGCGCGTGAAGTCAAGGATGGGGTGGACGCGCTTCGCGATGAGACGAAACGCGATCCCGGCACTACATCCACTCAGTCGCTTCAGTAAGGGAGGATGACCATGAAATTCCGCAAGACAGGTCTGGTGCTGGCATCGGCAGTAGCCGTCGTGTTGTCGGCTTGCAGTTCGACGCCCGCTCGTATCGATGAACTGGAGCAGGCGCGCGCAGCTGTCCAGCAAGTGGAGTCTTCGCCCGACGCCGGCAAGTTTGCCGCAGACGAAGTAACCGCCGCACACAATGCGCTTCGCGAAGCCGATCGGCTGGCTGCGGAGAAGAAGTCCCTGGCCGATATCCGGCAGGCAGCCTATCTGGCAAAGCGGCATGCGGACATTGCGGCCGAGCAGATCACCCGGGGCCAGGCCGAAGCGCAAACGGCGTCCGCCGAGGGCGAGCGCCAGCGAGTGCTGCTCCAGGCGCGTGAACGGGAAGCGGCGACAGCCAGACAGCAGGCTGAAGCATCACAACTGCAGGCTGAAGCGTCACAGCAGCAGGCCCAGCTGGCGCAGCAGCAGGCTGAACGGACCGCAGAGGATGCCCGTCGCAACGCGGCGATGCTGGAAGAACAGCTGCGGGAGCTGCAGGCCAAGCAGACCGACCGTGGCCTGGTGCTGACGCTCGGCGATGTGCTGTTCGATTCGGGACAGGCAACGCTGAAGCCCGGCGCGACGGGCACGGTGGATCGCCTGGCCGAGTTCCTCATTCAGTCGCCTGATCGCTCGGTCACCATCGAGGGTCACACCGACAGCATGGGCTCGGACAGATACAACATGTCGCTCTCCGAGAACCGCGCCAACTCGGTGAAAGCCGCGCTGGTGGGCAAGGGCGTTCCCGCAGAACGGATCGTTGCCGTGGGCAAAGGTGAAGGTGTTCCTGTCGCGGGCAATGACAATTCGGCCGGTCGCCAGCAGAACCGGAGGGTGGAGATCATCGTCTCGAATCCTCCGGCAGTTGCTTCTGGTCGTTGATCCACTTGCACAAGACAAGGCCAATCCGGAAACGCGGATTGGCCTTGTCTCTTTGACCCGGAGGGATTATGCGCAGCGAGCAGGAACTGGAAGAGAGATTTTGGAAGACGCTGAAGTCGGACATGACGGTCATGCTGGGGCTGGCCAACGAAGCAGATGGACACTGCCAGCCCATGACGGCCCAGTTCGCCGGAGAGGCTGAACGCGGATCCATCTGGTTTTTCACTGCCAGGAATACGGACCTGGTCAAGGCGATGCGCAGGGACACAGCGAACCCGGCGGCCGCGAACTTCGTAGCGAAAGATCACGAACTGTTTGCGTCATTGACTGGCGAGCTCTTCCTGGACGACAACCGCGCCATGGTCGATCAGCTGTGGAACCGGTTTGTCGCAGCCTGGTACGCAGAAGGCAAGGAGGATGCGAAGCTGCAACTGCTTCGCTTCGAGCCTGCCCATGCCCAGATCTGGCTGAACGAGAACAACATATTTGCAGGCCTGAAGCTGCTCCTCGGGGTCGATCCCAAGGCGAGTTACCGGGACAAGGTGGCGGAGGTCAGCCTTTAAGCACCGTTAGCAGGGTGATGCAAAACCCTTTGCAGCGCCCTGTTAGGTGCTGACCCCTTGCCGGGAAGCTGCTAGTTCAAGCGAGCGGCCAGGCATTCAGGGAATGGCTTAAGGCGGGAGAGCGACATCACAGTTTGGCGCGGCGGGCCGAAAGTATCGGCAGACAAACGGAAAACTTGAGCGAGACTGGCTTCCTGATTTCCATGCTGAGGTCTCGATGCAAACCCGGAAGCTGGCTCAAAGCGTTCTTCGACAGTTCTCTCCCCTCGACGAGCTGAGTGCGGCCAATCTGGCGATGCTGGAAAGTCGCGCGCGGCTCTTCACGTACCGTCGCGGGGAAATCCTCTTCCAGGATGACGCCTCCCGCGGTCAGGTCTTCTACCTGATCAGCGGCACGGTGGAGCTCCACGTGCAGGACGAACTGGCAAGCACGGTACAGGCTGATTCGTCCCGGGCACGCTTTCCCCTGAAGCACGGCAACACGCTGCGGTGTACCGCACGTGTCGTCTCGGCACAGGCAGAGTGCCTGTGCGTGGATGCGAAACTGATGGACAAGGTCCTGACGTGGGACCAGACGGGGTCCTACATGGTGAGCGAACTGCGTCCCGCCGGACAGGATGAAAGGACGGCGGGTGACTGGATGATCCAGCTGCTGCAGGCTCCCCTGCTGCATAGACTGCCGCCAGCCCATCTCCAGAGTCTCTTCTCAAGGATGCAGTCCTTGGAGCTGCGTGCAGGCGAAACCATCCTGTCGCAGGGCCAGCAACCGGACTACTTCTACATCGTCGCCAGCGGTACCTGCCGGGTGACGCGACGTTCTCCCATTGGCGACAGCGAACTGCTGCTGGCCGAACTCGGTCCGGGCGACATGTTCGGCGAAGACGCGCTGGTTGGGGGTACGCGCAGGAACGCAACCGTCACCATGTTGACCAACGGAGTCATCATGCGCCTCGGCAAGGCGGATTTCGAAAGCCTGTGCAAGGAGCCCGCCCTGCGCCACATCGGGCGCAACGAAGTGGCCGGCGTGCTGGCAGCCGGCGGGCAGGTTCTCGACGTACGGTTCTCCAGCGAGGCCCCCGAGGTCGCAATTCCGGGTGCGATCAATGTGCCGCTCCACACGCTGCGACAGAACATCGCGACGCTGCGCAAGGTTCCGACCGTCGTATGCTGCGACCAGGGACAGCGCAGTTCCGTTGCCGCCTTCATCCTTGCCCAGCACGGCTTTGACGCCTACGTGCTCCGGAGTGCCAGCGAGCACTGATCAGCACGGTTCATGCAGGTCAGCATTGACCTACACGCCAGGACGGCATTGGCTGAATGCTTTGGGCACCAGCGTCGTGAAACCATGGGCTTTCTGCCGCTGGCCAATCGAATCCCGTAACCGGGGAAGTGAGGAGCGATGAGAAAGCTGTTCTGGATGACCCTGGTGATCGGCCCGCTGGTGCGGATGATCCTCAAGAAACAGCCACCGAAATGGCCGAAGCGCAAACCCAGGTCCACCCGTGCTGCCACCGCGTAGCCGTTCCGTTTGCAGGAGATAGGAGATAAGGAATGGCGCTTGCAGATCGCGATGATGTCGAGCAACCGACCCGGTCAGGGTCGCTGTTCGGGGTTCCCTGGCGCGTGGTTTGGGCCGGTTTGGGAGTGATGCTGGTTGTGGTGGCGATCTGGAAGGTGGTCCAGAGCGTTTGAGAGGCGCATACCATGATTTGAAGCGGCGCATCAGCGCATTGTCATCCAGGCTCATCAACGTCGCATTTGCGGAAGCCGATGAGTCGCATCGGGTGACTCGGCACCTGACCTGACTACGGACTCGACTCTCCAATTCCAGCTTTAATCTTCCCTCGTTCAGGCACTTGGAAATCCGCGAGTGCCTGCAGTATTGCCAATTGCCCCATTACTGGATAATCATACGGGGTATCCGCTTAGCTCCACCAGTGTCAATATGTTGCGGTGGAACAAGCAGCCAATAAACCCACGGCAGGGCAGGATTACCCGCGGGACTGGAACCAATTTCTGGACTGGTTTGCGGACGAAGAGCGTTGCCTTCGC
>JANNNQ010000211.1:0-27609 GCA_031398625.1 Pseudomonadota bacterium | reverse complement strand
GCGAAGGCAACGCTCTTCGTCCGCAAACCAGTCCAGAAATTGGTTCCAGTCCCGCGGGTAATCCTGCCCTGCCGTGGGTTTATTGGCTGCTTGTTCCACCGCAACATATTGACACTGGTGGAGCTAAGCGGATACCCCGTTTGTGCGTCCAGTCTGCTGCTCCCCTGCCTATCGGGTTCAGGTGTCCGTTCGCGACAAAGGAGTCGCCTTGCCGGACTGCGATACGCTAGCGATAGGTCCCCCAGTTCATTTCGGCGCAGTCATGAGAAACCTGTTTGGCCTGCTGCTTGTGCTCGCCTTGTTACCGCTGGCCGCACCCGCTCAGGAACTCGATCCGCGCGCCTATGTGCCAGGCCCGATCGGCGTCAATATCCTGGCTGCGGGTTACGGCGATACGAGTGGTGATGTGCTGTTCGATGCCAGTTCCGCGATTTCGGATGTCCGTGCGGATCTGGTTCTGGCAACGGTCCTCGGTGGCCGCGTTTTCGGCCTGTTTGGCCGGCAGTCGAGCATCGTGCTCGGCGTGCCGTATGCATGGGGTGACGTGTCGGGCAACGTCGGCGAGAACCGGCAGGCCGTCAGTCGCACCGGGGTGGGCGATCCCCGCTTGCGTCTCGCCACGATGCTGTACGGTGGACCGGCGCTGGCACGCAGCGAGTTCGCAGCGGCCCCTCGAGGCCTTGCGATTGGCACCAGTCTCGTCGTCGTTGCGCCGCTCGGCCAATACTACCCGGACAAGCTGATCAACATTGGCAGCAACCGGTGGGCCTTCAAGGGCGATTATATACTTGACACACCCAAGGCCAGTATGGGACTATCTCTATCAAGGAGATACGCCCCATGTCAGCCCTGAACGCCAAGCACTTCAAAGACGAAAACGCGGCCCGCCAGTACCTTGAGGCGATCCGCTGGCCCAATGGCCCCGTCTGCCCTCACTGCGGCTCTGTAGCGGCCCATTACGCCCTTCAGGGCGAGAAGCACCGTCCCGGCCTCTGGAAGTGCAAGGACTGCCGTGAGCAGTTCTCCGTGACCGTGGGCACCGTGTTCGAGCGCTCCAAGATCCCGCTGACCCAGTGGCTGACGGCGACCTACCTGCTTTGCTCGTCAAAGAAGGGCATGTCCTCGGCCCAGCTCCAGCGCACCCTTGGCGTGACCTACAAGACGGCATGGTTCATGACCCACCGCATCCGTATGGCGATGGATCAGCCCCACGGCATGTTTGGCACGGGCGGCGGTACGGTTGAGGTCGACGAGACCTACATCGGCAAGGTTGAGGGCTCCCAGACCCGCGCCGAGATTCGTGCAGCGCACAAGGCCAAGAAGCGCGTCAAGCAGCCCAAGAAGGCGATGGTCTTCACCCTGCTGGAGCGCAACGGCAAGGTCCGCTCCCGCGTGATCTCGGGCGACATGTTCAATCAGGTCAAAGAAGGCTTGGGCCTGGTATCGCCGGAAGCCCACCTGATGACGGACGCGGCCTCGATGTACAACAACGTCGGCAAGCAGTTCGCGTCGCACTCGACGGTCAACCACTACGCCAAGGAATACGCTCGCGGCAACGTCACCACGAACACCGTGGAAGGCTTCTTCTCAGTGTTCAAGCGCGGCATGAAGGGCGTTTACCAGCACTGCAACGAAAAGCACTTGCACCGCTACCTCGCGGAATTCGACTTCCGTTATAACAACCGCATCGCCCTCAAGATCGACGACTCCCAGAGGACGGTCAATGCGCTGGCCGGTATCGAAGGCAAGCGATTGACCTACCGGCAACCTAACTAATCCGAAGGCAGTGGCCGCTGCAGAAGCGGCTCAGCAGGTTAAAGACGCCATCCGCGAAATCCTCTACCTTAGATGGATTGAGGGTCTGGACTAGTCTTCAAGAGGACGTATGCAATCATCTGATTGGGTACCGGACTTTGTTGCGCTTAACTTTGGTCGGCAGGGCCAAATGCAAATCCGTCTTTTGAGCCGCGCTCTATACGCCATGGATCGGCGCCATAAAGACTTTATAAGCGACCTGCGGTTGTTTGAGTGCTGCAATACGCAACACATCGCGATGCCGAACTACCGATCACAAAACATCGCCGATTGGCAATACGTCGCATGCAGAGATGCGGTCATGAACATCTTTAATTTCAGAAATGAAATGCTTGCGGCGAACGACCTAGCCAATAAACAGCCGGTAATCGCGCCCCTTTTGACCCGCGACCTCTTAAAGGCTTCGCACAGGAAATTTGACGAATACTTCCCTGAATACGTTGGCATTAGACATGCCGTCGGCCACTCGGGTGAACTCGCCAAGAGCATCGAATCGTTCGAGGAAAATTCTTTTGCTGGAACCTACGACCAAAATGGAATTCAGATTCCTGACACTTCCAATTTGATGATCTCAAACACGATCAGCGGGATAACATACATCTGCACTTTCGAAGGGAAGGTAGTGCACTGCGAAGTATCCCAGACGACCGCTAACAAGTTGCTGGAAGTGAAAACTATTTTCTATTCAGCTTTTCGCGCAGTTCCTCGCGTATTAACTCTGCCAGAAGGACAAGGTCAAACTGACCATCAATGACCGTCTCTGGGCTTTTCAGAGGATTCCCCTGAACCATCGCCAACGGGCTTATGGCCTTCATTGACCTGAAAATGAAGGCAGCAAGTTCCCTATCCTGATTCCTTAGGGCCTCTGCGTTTCCTTCCTTTGTCCCGCTTGCCATCGCCCTTAGCCTCATGCGGCTTGGGCGGCGTCTTCAGCATCTTGCCAAGGACATCGTCAAAGCGGCGCTTGGCTTCTTTGTTCTCGTCGTTCATGGCGTTGAACCTACCACCAATCCGGACGGCAAAGAAGCGTTGCAAATAGACCCTAGTCGTCTACTCACCTTGCGCCGATCTCTTTGATCCGGCGGGGCCATTTCTGCACTTGGGTTCGTCAAGTACATAATCTCCCCTTCAAGCCGGAGATCGGCGTGACCTACCCGATTGGCCGCTGGCAGCTGGATGCTTCTGCGGGGCTATGGCTGTTCCAGGACAACGACGATTTCTTCGGGGGCCAGTACCGAGAGCAGGATTCAATAGGCAGCTACCAGTCGCATGTCAGCTACACCTTTCGGCCCGGACTGTGGCTCGCAGCCGATGTAACCTACTACGGCGGGGGCACCAGTTCGCTCGACGGCAAGCGGAATCCGGACCGGCAGAGCAATACCCGGGTCGGGGCCACGCTGTCAGTGCCCCTGATGCAGGGGCTGTCCGTGAAACTCAGTTACAGTGAAGGAGCGGTGGTGCGAATCGGCGGCGATTTCAGATCGATTGGCATCAACTTTCAGTACGCCTGGTTCGACTGAGCGTCCCGAAGCTGCCGGGCCGCCAGCTCCTGCAGAAGGGTGGCAGCGGTTCCCTTCCGGTACTGAATCACCGCACGCCACCCATCCACACGAGTGGTTGCACGAATGAACAACCGATGGATCGCGGCGCTGTTTCTACTCGCGCCGGCATGGGTGCACGCCGAAGTGGGCGACTGGTACGCCACGCTGTACGGCGCGCGCATTACCACGCAGCCCGGCTGGGAAGACAATTTTATCGATCCGGTCGGCACAGAGTTCGCGGACTCCTACCTCGTCACCGCCGCGCTGGCGCGCGAATATGCCAAACGCAAAGACGGCGCGCTCACCTTCGAGGCCGAGGGCCAGGTTGTCCATCATTTCCATGACCAGTCGCATTGGGAATTCAACGCGATTCCCATCCTGCTCCGATGGAACCGCTTCCCCTGGAGCGAGCGGCTCAGCACCTCGGCTGCGTTTGGACTGGGCCTGTCGTATGCCACTGAGGTGCCACCCGTCGAGGTGGCGCTGGAAGGCGAGAGCAGCCAATGGCTGGTCTACTGGGTGATGGAGCTGACTGCCGGACCCGTTCATTCGCCGTGGGCTGTTTCGTTGCGCCTGCATCACCGCTCCGTGGGGTACGGACTCATGGGTGATGAGGGTGGCATGAACGCCCTGGGCGCGGGACTGCGTTATCGCTTCTGAGCACGCAGACCCGAGGTGCCGGATGGGGTTTTGACTTTGACCGGGCTGAAAGCTCAAGAATCCCAGATCCCGCACCCGCTGCGTGCAGGATCTGGCCTCTGGAATCACAGGAATACTCAAGCAAGCATGACCAGGAAAGTACTGATGACTCTCTGGCTTGCTGCCGCCGCAGCGGGTGACCTGCACGCCGCTGCGCCACTGGACCCACTGGACATCAGCTCTTCCTACGCATTCCTGGTCAGCGACGTCATAGATGGCGGCGTGCTTTACACGGCAACAGCGGGCTCGCTGCAAGGGTTGTCGCTGCCCTTGAGCTTTCGTGACTCGCCGGAATACTGGGGGATGCATGTTTGTCGCTTTCCGGCTCGTGATTGTGCAGTCACGGATCGCTACAACCCGGCCGACTACTCGCTGGCGCCGGACAAGGGCCTTCCCGGCGAGCTGCAGACCGAACGCGTCAATATCCACAACGGCGCCAACATCTACGATGCCGCGACCTGGCAGATAGCGGTGACCCTGGGCCATGTGCGAAATGGCCTCAGGAGCGGCGTGCGTCAGGAGGGCTACCAGCTCGCCAGTAACCAGAACCGGCTGTTATCCGCAGGACATGATGGCAATGCGGCTGATCCCGTCCGGGGCGCGAATCGCGCGACGACCAAAGGGAATCTGTTCCGCTATGACGGCGAAGCGATCCGCAATCCAGCGATGGCATTCTCGTTCCGGATGCTCGGAAGGAGCTGGCTTTCCGCTGATCCCTTCCTCGGGACAAGATACGCCTCGCTGATCAACGCAACCGGGCTCCCGGTAACCAACTCCGTGTATGCACCGGGCAAGATCAGCTGGACTGACTGGAAACCGATCACGGGCGAAAACGCATGGGCGTTCCTGCTCGGGCCGCTGCACTCCGCCAATCTTTTCCATCGCGAGCAGCGCAAGAGTGCGTTCGTGCCTTTTCAGGATGCGGCAATCCAGAACGCGCTCGTGGTGCTACCCGCGTTCTCGGCGCTGCAGTCGCCCCTGGGAGGGGTCTACTACGCACCCCAGGGCACCATGAGCAATGCTGCCGATGTCCCGGTGAACCCCTTCGAAATCGCGCTTGAAAACAACTTCTCGCTCTACGCGGGCCTCAGGTTGCTCGACGACACACTCACCTCGACGTTGAGGGAGCAGGAACTTCTGCAGGCGGAAAGAGCATCCATCACGTCAGCCCGGAAAATCATTGCCGTACTGCTCAATGGCGGAATCGACCGGGACCGGAAGACTGCAGGCCTGTTGTCATTCTTCAGAAACCAGGCGTGGCGTGACGGCGGCTTTGTCCAGGGCGGCATCGCCAACGATCCCGGGCGGTCCGATCCCTGGGTGCCCACCGTTTCTCCGCAGGCCGTTGACGTGAACACCTGGGGTATCGCCGCACTCGGACCCGCGAAGATTGACGAATGGTTCGGATTCGCCGCCTCGTTCCGGTCATGGCAAAAGGTGAAGACCTGGGGTGGCTATGGAGTGGGAAAAACCCTGTGGGGCGTCGGGTACTCGGACAAGGATGGGAACGGAAGGCTCGCCAACGGGGACTACCGGCAGGGGGTGCTTTCGGCGGAATGGACGGCCGGGGCCATCAATATGGTCCGCAGCATGATTGCGCACTACCAGAAGATCGAAGCGGGATCAGCCAACTACGAGAATGCGCGGAAGCTCCTGATCGAGCTCGAACAGGACGAAAAAGCCATGCTTGAATCCCTGCAAACGCTGCGGCTTGATCGCTACAGCGCCGTCGAGTTTCCCGGCAAGCCAGGCGAGTACAGGACTCTCATTGACCTCAAGACTGCGCCCTATCTGTACGCGAGCCGGCGGTACTTTATTCCCTTTGGCTGGTTCGCGAACCCCCTGCCAAGCACGTGCTCGACGGCGTGGGTGGTCATGATTGCAAACCACTTTGACCCCTTCGGAATCAGTGGAGCGCCGAACTAGTCGCCGCTCCGAAGCAAGCCTGCGCGAATGCGTTCATGCGCATTTCCCTTCCACGAGATTTCTTCCACTGCCCGCCAATCCGCGAGCCGGCACCGAGCGTCGCTTGACATGTCACCAGTAGGTGAATATTATTTCACCACTCGGGGAATTTCTTGCCGACCCACCTAACGGAGCCCCCGATGAAACCTGTGTATCGCCGACCCTCCCTGGCCCGCCTTGCGGTTCTGCTGTTGCCTCTTTCCCTGGCCGCTTGCGCCAACCAGGCCGTGACCCGCAGTGGCTTCCTGGACCAGTACGAGAAGCTGACGGCTGCACCCGGCGACGACTCGGCACGGACCTATGTCGCGCGCACGGCCGCCGCACTTGGCCACCGCCGTGTCGTGATCGACGAAGTAGAACTGCGCCTGCCCCCGTCACAGGCCGCGGCCATCGCTCCCGACCTGCTGGACCAGGCGCGCGCCGACTACCGCCTCGCACTCGAGGCTGCCTTCGCGGAGCACTACTCCGTGGTCGACGCGGCCAGCACCAACGATGTGCTCCGCGTGCGCGCAGCGATCACGGGGATCAAGCCCTCGAACCCCACCCTGAACACGGCCACCTTTCTGCTGGTGGGCCCGGTGTCCAACGGCGGGGTCAGCACGGAGTCTGAAGTGATCGATATCGGCACCGGGCAGCGTGTTGCCGCACAGGCAACCTTCACCAACGGCCATCTTTTCAATGGCGGCCTTGGCGGTTACTTCGACAAGCTTGGGCATATTCGCGCGGCGTTCCAGACACATGCCGAGAAGCTGCGCGATCTGACGCTGGCCGATGTTGCCGCCGTCCCAACAAGCCGCTGACCGCCTGCGATCTTTCCCCACAGAACCGAGTTTCATCCTGCCCGCCTGGCAGCACCGGAGACCCGCATGACCTCAATCGATTTGCTCCCTTCGCGCTTGCGCGGCCCAGTCGGCAGCCTCAGCCTGCTTGTAGTCGGGGTCGCATTGCCAACGAGGGCAACGGCGCACGCGCCACAGTCCGCCTGGCACCCAGCCTGGCTGCCAGGTGGCACGCGCAGTTCGACACTGATCATCTGCAACCGCTGCGCCGGTGCCGTTGGCAAGACAAGGGGTGACCCGGTACGCGCAGCACAGGCACACTCGGATCTACAACCCGAGGATCCGACCATGAAAGCTGTCAAGACAACTCCCAGGCGCCCTGTCGGACGCCCGGCCAGAGCCGGCGCCCGCGCGGCGCGTACCGCCGACATTGACGGCACGATGAGCCTCATCCTGGATGCGGCCGTGCGGCTCCTCGCGGAGAAAGGATTCACCGGTCTCGGCATCAACGTCCTGGCGGCTGCCGCCGGCGTGGACAAGCAGATGATCTACTATCACTTCGGTGGCCTCGATGGTGTAGTGCGGCGGTTGGGCAGCCGGCTCGACCTGTGGCTCGGCACGCCACTCGAGCCACGCGCCGGCGAACCCTATGCCGACGCGGCGAACCGGTTGCTGCTGGAGTACGTCGATGCGGTCAGGCGCAATCCGCTGGTACTGCGGCTGCTCGCGTGGGAGTTGGTGGAACCCTCCGAAGCCCTCAAGGACCTTGAGACGGCACGGAATGCAGCGATGGCGGGATGGGTTGCGCAGCTGCGCGCGGCGGCGCAACCGGTGCCAGCAGGGATTGATGCGCCGGCCATCAATGCGCTGCTCATTGCGGGCCTGCACTACCTTGCGTTGCGCGAGCGATCACTCGGCACCTTCGCCGGCATGGACATCAGCAATCGCGCGGGATTCGACCGCATCGCCGCCGCCGTCCGCCTGATTACCGAGCGCACCTACGCCGCACCGGTTGATGCCGGCGGTCCTGTCACGCGCAGCACGAAAAGGACACGTGCCAAATGAAGCTTGCAGCCCCTGGTGCGAGGCCGCCGGCACGGACACTCCCCCTCGCGCTCACAATGATCGGGTTCCTCGCCGCTGCGACCGCACCGTACATCTGGCTGATCGAGCACTTCGGCTACGACGACATCCTGCGCGAACCCGCTGCCGTGATTCTGATCGAAGTCGCCGACGGCGGCACGCCGCTGGTGCTGGCCTGGTTTGCCTTCGCGATGAGCGCGCTGCTTTTCATTCCGGTCACGCTCGGCTTCTCGCGCTTGCTGGGGGAGTCTGGAGCGGCAAGCCGCGGTGCGCTTGCTCTGGGCGTATCGTCCGCGATTGCGCAGGCCGTTGGTCTGCTGCGCTGGGTACTCGTTGTGCCACCGCTGGCCGCCACGTTCGTCGATCCGCATTCGACACCCGCAACTCGCGATGCGGTAGTGGTCGTGTTCGATGCCGTGCATCGCTACGGTGGCATGGTGCTGGGAGAAATGGTGGGTCAGCTGCTGCTCGCAGGCTGGACGGGCCTCACGGCACTGCAACTCTGGCGCAACCTTGTCGTGCCGCGGTGGCTTGCCGTTGCCGGTGCACTCACCCTGCCTCTTTGGCTGGTCGGGCAGACCGAACTGTTGCATGCGGTAACGCCGGCTGTGCCGTCCATCGAGGTTGTCCCTCTGGCCTTCATGATGTGGGAAGCATGGCTCGCTGCGCTGGCTGTCACACTGCTGTTCGGCGGCTCGCGCGATGGACGAGCGGTGCTGCCCAAGCCTTCGATCGAAGCCACGAACTGACGCAGTAGTGCAGCCGGCAGCTCGCAGCGTGAGGTTTCCAGTCTCTGGCCGTGCAAAGGTCATGTAGGATCGGATGAGCCCGGGGGGGTACAGTGCCTCTGGTGCGGTACATCAACATATGATCCGGCACGGTTCCCATGCCTACACGACGCGACTTTCACAAGCTCTCCCTCGCCGCCGCGGCGGCAGCCTTGCCGGGAGTGGGTGCGACTCAAAGCACCGCCCCGACAGCCAGCGACGGCCCGGCTGAGCGCCGGCGCGGCGACGAAGCGCCGACGGTGAGGTCGGAGGTGCACGGTACCCATGGCATCGTCGCCGCGGGAACGCAGTACACGGTAGAGGCGGGCATGCGCATCCTGGCGGCGGGCGGCAATGCCTTCGACGCGGGTGTGGCGGCGGTGCTCGCCGCGGCGGTCAACGAGTTCTCGCACTTCGGCATGGGTGGCGAAGCCCCGGCCATCGTGTTCCAGGCTGCTACGGCCAAAGTCACCGTCATCTGTGGCCAGGGCACGGCGCCGCAGGCCGCCACGCCGGCGTACTTCCGGGGCGCAGGAGTGATTCCGGGCAATGGTCCCAATGGCGGCACGGTGCCGGCTGTCATCGATGCCATGGCGCTGACCCTGCAGCACTTCGGGACGATGTCGCTGCAGCAGGTGCTGGAGCCCGCGATCCGGCTCGCCGATGGCTTCGCCATGTACGGGGTGCTGCGCGATGCGCTGCTGATGAACAGGGAAAACACCGAGAAATGGGAGTGGTCGCGACGCACCTACTACCCCGAAGGCCGCGTTCCCGAAGTTGGCGAGCTCTTCCGCCAGCCGAATCTCGCGGCCACGCTGCGAACCCTCACCGCCGCCGAACGCGCTGCGCTTGGCAAAGGTGCGAGCCGCCTGGAGGCCATCGAGGCCGGGCGCGACGCGTTTTACAAGGGCGATGTGGCCCGGCGGATCGCGACTGCCGTGCGGACCGACGGTGGGTTGATGAGTTACGACGATCTCGCCTCCTACCGGGGCGGGCTGGAACCTGCGCTCACCACGCGATTCCAAGGCCACGAAATCCACAAGGCCGGCTTCTGGAGCCAGGGTCCGGCACTGCTGCTCACGCTGAACATTCTCGAAGCCGCGCGTATAGACAGGATGCGCCCCGGAAGCGAGCAGTATCTGCACACGCTCGTCGAGGCGATCAAGCTGGCCTTCGACGATCGCAATGCGTGGTTCGGCGATCCGCTCTTTGCCGACATTCCGGCCGAAGGCCTGTTGTCGAAGAGCTACGCCGCCGAGCGCGCGGCGCTGATCGGGCCGCGGGCTTCGCTGCAGCACCGCTATGGCAACCCCTTCGCCCACCAGCGCGGTGGCACGCGTCCCGCTGCTGCCTTTGTGCCGCACTGGCTCGAGGCCCGGGGCGGCCTCCCAAGCGACACCACGGCGATCGAGGTCGTGGACGCGCGCGGCAATCTGTTCAGCTCCACGCCGAGTTCGGGGTGGCTGATGGGCGGGGCGTACGTGGCGGGCGACACCGGTGTGCCGCTCAGCAACCGCATGACGGTTTTCGATCTGGACCCTGCCAGCCCCAACGTGCTGGAAGGCGGCAAGCGGCCACGTACCACGTTGACGCCCACCATCGTCACCCGCGCCGGCAAACCCTTCCTGGCCATCGGCACACCGGGCGGCGACGGCCAGGACCAGCAGATTGCCCAGACGCTGCTCAACATCTTCCTGCGCGGGCAGAACCTCCAGCAGGCGATCGAGTCGCCGCGGCTCGAGTCTTTCCACTTCCACCACTCGTTCTTTGACAAACGCGACGCACCGGGATTGCTCATGATCGAGAGCCGCATTTCCCCTGAGGTGATCGCTGCGCTGGAGCGCCGCGGGCACCTTGTTGAAGTGGCGGGCGCCTACGGGATTGCGACCGCACTGGTGGCCGTGGGCGTGGAGCCGAAGTTCAACACACTGCGCGGTGGCGCCGATGTGCGTGCAGAGCGCCAGGCTTTTGGATGGTGAAGTCTCCTGTGCCCCGCTGCCGACCCATTTCCAGGAGATTTGCCGACAGCGGACCCGGGTAGTGCCAAACACTTTCTCGGGCCTTTTCAAATCAACCATTGACAAGGATCAGCAATGAACAAGAACACCATTTGCCTCTGGTACGACAAGGACGCCGAAGCGGCTGCCCGCTTCTATGCCGGGATTTTTCCCGACAGCTCGGTGGGCGCCGTGCACCACGCGCCGAGCGACTTTCCCGGCGGGAAGCAGGGCCAGGTGCTGACGGTTGAATTCACGGTTGTCGACATTCCCTGTCTCGGCCTGAACGGCGGTCCCGCGTTCAGGCACAACGAAGCTTTCTCTTTCCAGATCGCGACTGACGACCAGGAAGAAACCGATCGGTATTGGCACGCCATTGTCGGCAATGGCGGCCAGGAGAGCGCCTGTGGCTGGTGCAAGGACCGATGGGGCATTTCGTGGCAGATCACGCCGCGCGTTCTGATGGAAGCCATGGCGGCTGGCGGTGACGAGGCAAAGCGGGCGTTTGATGCCATGATGGACATGAAGAAGATCGATGTCGCGGCGATCAAGGCGGCTCGACGAGCTTGACGGTACGTGGCAAGAAATCGCGGCACTCAGTCCCGATTCCCCACCTCTCGCTTCGTACGTTGACGAACAGACTGATCAAGGCCACATGCCCACATTGGTTTGTGCCGCCATTGGCTGCACCGACCGGAGCCCATGGTGGTCAACCTCTCTCGAAGGCAGTTCGTTTCTTCCGCGCCGGCCTTGCTGGGCGGGGCGTCGCTGTTATCTGCCTGTGCAGGAGGATCTGAATCCGGGGATTACAAGGCCGCCGCCGCACAGACTTGGCGCGCCCGCCAGGTGGTCGGGCTTGATGGCACGGCGGTGCGCGAAGAACTGGTCAGGTGCGCGACGCTGGCACCATCGAGTCACAACACCCAGTGCTGGAAGTTCGCGCTCGAGGAGAAGGCGATCACGATCCTTCCCGACCTGTCGCGTCGGTGTCCCGCTGTCGATCCCGACGACCACCACGTTTTCGTCTCGCTCGGCTGCGCTACCGAGAACCTCGTCCAGGCTGCACTGGCCCATGGGCTTATGGCTGAGACGAGCTTCGACGCTACCCTTGACGCAGTCCGAGTGACACTGGCACCGGCACCAGCCCAGGCTTCGCCCTTGTTCGATGCCATTCATGCGCGGCAGTGCACGCGGGGCGACTATGACGGCAAGCCACTGTCCAGGGAGGAACTGGGCCTGCTCGAAACTGCCGGGACTTCAAGCGCGGTGCGGATGCTGCTGCTGACCGAGCGCACGGCGATGGAGAACGCACTGGAGTACGTCGTAGAGGCCAACACTGCCCAGATGGCGGACGCGGCGTTCGTCAAGGAACTCAAATCCTGGATCCGGTTCAATGGCCCGGATGCGGTCCGAACCCGGGACGGCCTCTTCAGCGCGGCGTCGGGTACCCCGTCAATTCCCACGTGGGTGGGTGAACTTGCCTTCGGGTGGTTGTTCAGGCCCAAGGGCGAGAACGACAAGTACGCGCGCCAGATCCGCAGTTCTGCGGGTATCGCCGTGTTCATCGGCCGGGCCGCTGACAAATCGCACTGGGTCGAGGTGGGGCGCTGCTACGAGCGCTTCGCGCTGCAGGCGACGGCGCTGGGTATCCGCAACGCGTTCCTGAACCAGCCCGTCGAAGTGCAATCGGTTCGGCCGCAGTTTGCTTCCGCCTTCGGACTGACTGGCCAGCGTCCCGACCTGGTAGTCCGCTTCGGCCGGGGGCCGACGATGCCATCGTCACTGCGCCGCCCGGTTCACGCCGTGCTGGTCTGAGCGTCCGGGTCCCGGACATCAGGAACACGAATGACGTGGCTGTTCTGGCTCGCATTCATTCCCTGCCTGCTGGCCGCCTCTGTGGTCGGCATCGCAGCTTACGGGTCCAGACGGTGGGCCGATTACACGCGGGGACTCACCGGCCGCCTCGAAACTGCCCGCATTGAGGAAGAACCTCGGCCAGCGTCGCCGATGCGCTTTGACTCGCGGGAACTGGAGGGCCTGCCCGCCCCGGTCCAACGCTTCTTTCGCGCGGTTCTCAAGGATGGCCAGCCGATCATTGCCACCGCCACGGTCAACCTCGCCGGCACGTTCAACCTGTCCAGCACGGGCGAGCAGTGGAGGCCGTTCACTTCCTGGCAGCGGATCATCACCCGTCGTCCGGGCTTCCTGTGGGACGCCAGGATGTCGATCCTGCCGGGTGTGGGGGTATGCGTGGTCGACAGCTACATCGCTGGCGAGGGTCTGCTGCGAGCCGCCGTCCTGGGTTTGTTCACAATGGCCGACGTCCATGGCGGTGGCAAGATCGGCCGAGGTGAGTTCATGCGCTTCCTTGCCGAAGCACCGTGGTACCCGACCGCGCTGTTACCCAGTCAAGGCGTTCGCTGGGAGGCGGTGGACGACGCCGCAGCGAATGCCACCATCGTGGACGGTCCGCTCACGGTAACCCTGTTGTTCCGGTTCAACGACGGCGGCCTGATCGACTCCTTCCGCGCTGAAGCGCGGGGTGCCCTCGTGGGCAAGGAGACGGTCATGCTCCCCTGGGAAGGTCGGTGGTCCGATTACCGGGCGCACGAGGGAATGACGGTCCCCTTCACTGGCGAGGTGGCCTGGCTGCGGCCCGAAGGGCGCAAGCCTTACTTCCGCGGCACCGTCACGTCGCTGATTTACGGTTTCTCGCCGTGACATCGCGCCTTGTCGCTGCCGCTTCGGTCATGCTGAGATCGATGCCTATCGCCGGTTCGTAGGGATGTGCCCAGCAAGTCTTGAGGAGCATCCGCTCGATCACTGTCACTAACAGGGTGATGCAATGGGTTTTGCATCACCCTGCTAACCCGCGATCCGGCACCGTTCGACCGTTCCTGCGGCACCCTTCGAGTGAGCTGCGGGCACTGGATACCGGTATCCGTGACACGGTTCAAGCTCATCGGGCCATTCCCGCCTGTTTCCTTGTTGCCTTCCACCTGGCCGTCCTAGAATCAAACCAGACGGAAACCGCTTGCCCGGAGAAACAGATGACCCGCATGACCCGCTGCTTCCTGGCCATGCCCATCGCGGTGGTGCTATTGGGGCTGATCCCGGCGAAATCCCCGGCGGCGACGACGGCAAGGATCATCGCGAGCGAACCGGGGTTGGGTGCGACGCTGGGACGTCAACAGCCCATCTGGCTGCAGATCGGGTATGACACGGATGAGCCCGTTCAGTTGTGGGCAAGGCCTTATCGCAATGGCGCGCCCACCAAGGATTTCCACTCCAATGCATCCCTCTACTACTTCGGCACTGGCACCGCCCTCGGATGGTTCGAACTGGTGAAAGCAGGCGAAGTGGACGAAATCCGCATCGTTGCCGGCGGCGGCAACCCATTCCGCGAATGGGAGGTCTTGCGTGAGCCGGTATCACTGCACTGGACTGATACTCCGGCCGCTGGCGCTGCTCGCCCCGCATGGGTCGATGATCTGCTGGCAGCCGAGCAGGCCAGGTACACGGAGGATGCGCAGCGGCGCGCCAATGCGCCCGTGCCGGCCACCGACGTGATGCTGTTCAGCGGGTTCATGCTGGCCGTGCTCGGCTCTCTGGTCATTGGAATCGGCGTCCCGTTCTGGAGTATGTGGAAATGGCGAGGCGGCTGGCGCCTGGCCGCGGCCGTTCCCGCATCGCTGCTGGCGTTCGTCATCCTGCGCATCGTCGTGGGCACAGCAAGCGATCCCACTTCCCACAATCTCTGGCCCTTCGAGGTCCTGCAGTTCGGCGCAGTCTCCCTTGCGATGATCGGCGGACTGACGTGGCTGCGCCGCATCCGCGGCGTGCAGAGCTGACGCCGTGTCACGCGCGCTGGGCTCGGTCATACTGATGCTGCTGGGATGGGGCATCCTCGCAGTGGCATGGCAGGGGTATCGCAAAGGCGTCCTGCCTGCAGGCAATTCCGGCGTTCGAGCCTACCGGCCCACGCGCGCCCACCACCCGCTGGTTTTTCACTTCTTCCTGACGCTGTATCTCTGCAGCGGCGCGGCACTGTGCGTCTGGAGCGTGCTGTCGTTCTTTGGCGTCGCGCCTCCCCTTTCATTGAGTTAGCAGGGTGATGCAAAACCCTTTGCAGCACCCTGATAACCCGAGTCAGGGACGACTCGGCGAAATCCAATGCGTTCCAACTCATTGATTTCGGGAGCCAGTGAAAACCACGCTTTTCGTTGGCTCCAGATGCAAAAGGCACGGATAGCCTTCTGCATCACCCTGTTAGTCTCGCGGCTGCGGCCGGAGTCACGATTCGCAGATACGCAAGACTGAATCCACATGCCTGCTCGTTGCTGGGTACTCGAACCCGCTCACCCGGCACCGTTCGTGGAACGCGGGGCATGGCAGCGCACCGGACAGCTGAAGGGCACGCGCTATGGGCAGTCTGTTTCCCTGGAGCGGCATCTTCAAGCGGGTTCGCGCTAAGATGGGGCGAGAATCGCCTGTTCCCTTTTCAATTCGCGCGGGATCGCACCATCGAGGAATCCATGAACACGATACCGAAATTCGCTGCATCGATTCTCAGGGTCGCTGGGCTCGTGGTCGCTGCCACCGTGAGTCTCTCGGCGTTGGCACAGCCCGCTGGTCCGCCAGGGGAAACGTTCAAGGTGGTCACCGTGGCCGAAGGGCTGAGTAACCCGTGGAGCATGGCGTGGCTGCCGAATGGCGACATGCTCGTCACCGAGCGCGGCGGCACCTTGCGAATCATCCGCGACGGCAAGTTGCTGCCGGACCCGGTTCCGGGCGTCCCGGCCGTCCGCGCTCTGGGCCAGGGCGGCATGCAGGAAGTGGCCGTCCACCCGAATTTCGCGCAGAACCGTTACATCTATCTGAGCTACGCAAAGCCACGCAATGGCACCAAGGAAGGGACGACGGCGCTCCTGCGCGCGAAGTTCGAGAACGACCGCCTCGTCGACGCACGCGAGATCTTCGAAGCCAAGGCATGGAACGAGCGGCCAGGGCACTTCGGCGCCCGCATCGCCTTCGACCGCGAAGGCTATCTCTTCCTGTCAGTCGGTGACCGCATGGCCGGGCTCGGCGGGCCGAACGGCTTCGACGCGACCGACCACCCGTCGCAGAACCTCATGTCCCATCAGGGCAAGATCCTCCGCCTGCGCGACGATGGCACGGTGCCACAGGACAACCCGTTCGTTGGCCGCAGCGACGCGCTGCCTGAAATCTGGAGCTGGGGCCATCGGAATCCGCAGGGCCTCGCGGTTCATCCCGAGACGAACCAGCTCTGGTCGACGGAGCATGGCCCGCAGGGGGGCGATGAACTCAACGTGATCCGCAAAGGCGCGAACTATGGGTGGCCCATCATCGGCTACGGTGCGAATTATGTGACTGGCACCGAGATCCACCAGACCCGGGCGCGTGAAGGCATGGAACAACCGCGGGCGTTCTGGGTCCCCTCCATCGGCATTTCGGGTCTGCTGTTCTACACGGGCGACAAATTCCCGAACTGGAAGGGCAACGCTTTCATCGGCGGCATGTCAGCCCAAGGGCGCCAGCTGGCACGTATGAGCATCAACGGTGAGACGGTAATCAACCGTGAGCCGTTGTTGCCTGGCCAATTCCGGATGCGTGACGTCCGCCAGGGCCCGGACGGCTTCGTCTATATCGCGACGGACAGCCAGCCTTCCGGTCGGCCGAGCTCGATCATTCGTCTCGAGCCGTCAACCTAGACCAACGACTCCCGGGTCGTATCCCGCTACCCGGCCTCGCGGCTTGCCGGGGCGATCAGGGGGTAATGATTTTTCTCTCCAGCCTTCCGCTTCGGAGCTGGCCCGTCAGTTTGCCCAGCTGGTATGTAGCGGTGCGACCCGCTACGTAGCGTCGGCCCACTGAAATTTGGTAGGGTCGGACGTTGTTGATGTGTCGGCACTTCCCGAAGGCGAAGCTGTCCGAACCCTGAACCCAAGCCCCGCCGATTCTGCTCCAATTACTGGAAGCCCGGGATTCAATGATTAACGTCTCGCACCGTCGCTGTCTGGATGCGCGCTTCCTGCGCCGGGCGGTCCAGTCCCTCCTGGTCCCCGTTTTCCTGATGGGCGGGGGATGCGCGACGACAAGCGGCGACTTTGAGGAAGGGGAGTCCGTCTTCATGGGGGAAGAAGTCCTTCCGCAGGAAGAGCAGGAGATCCTGCTGGAGGAACAGGCCCGGCCGGAGGAAGTCGTGCCGCAAGAGGTGGAAGGGGAAGTGCCGCTTGCGGTTGCCGAGTCAGAGCCTGCCGCCAGTGTCCCGGCCGACAACCTCGAGGAGGTGGTGGTTCGGGCCCCTCGCGAGCGCCACGAATTGATCCATGATCTCGTTTCTGAAGCCAGGGCACTCCTCAATGGGGTCGAGCTCCAGTATGTGTTCACGGGGAAGGGCAAACGGGAAGTGCTTCGCGGCCGTCCCGTGGCTTTTGCCTTGTGGAGCGACGCGAAGCAGGAGTGGAGCGACGCGAAGCAGGAGTGGACCATCGCGCACATCGAGATCGGCCGTCCTCCAATCAAGTGGCGGCCCGGAGGCAAACCCATCCCTTTCCGCGTGGTCACGCCCGGAATCCAGGCGCGGCACGTGAAGGGCACGGGCGCCGAACGCCTGATGTTTGCATTTTCCAGGGACGGCGAGCAGTTGAAGGTCTACGGCAGGAAATTCCCGGTGTTCGACAGTGCCTTGCTTGCCAGGAAGCAGTGGCGAGCGGTTGCGAGGACCGCGAAGCCGATCGTCTATCTCCCGTTCACCGAAGACACCCTTGACCCGCTCTTTGTCAGTGGCGGGAAGGAATACCTGCTGTCCACGGCCCGCAAGGCGATCGAGGAATTGCGTCTCGCGAAAGCGCCAGGCGTGGCCTTTCCGGGTGAGCTGCTCGCCGATATCGTGCCCGCCGAAGTCATCACGACGCTGGCGGTCATCGAACAGACGGATGACACGGACTTCATTCGCAAGAAAGAGGAAGCGTTCAATGAGGTCCTGAGCCACTACGGACTGAAACGAGAGGAGGCTTATCGATACAGCGTCTCGTCTGCCTCCGCCCTCGGGCCCATGCAGTTCACGAACAGGCGGGGGAATGGCACCTATGCGCTGGTGGTCAGGCGATGCCCCGAGGCCAGGCTGGACCCGAACTTCGAGCGCGGTGCGACGGATCTCCTGAACGCCATGAAGGCGGCGATCTGTCTCTTTGACATCGAGCTGTCGCAGATGCGTGCGGACATTCGTCTCGCGTACCGCGACAACATGAAAGTGCTGGGGATCTTTCCGGTTGCGGCCTACAACGGCGGACCGAGGAATGTCGGGAAGCTCTACAACGTCATGAAGCGGATGAAGGTGAAGCTGGAAGAGCTCCGCCCGCCGGGCGAGGAGCCAACAGGCAAGAAAGTGGTTTGCCCCTGTCTGTGGAAAGCGGCGGGCACTGGAGTCATTCCCGTGGCGATCCCGAGGTACAACAACGAGAATCGTTGGTACATCGAAAAGTACCAGGCCATCCTCGGCGTGTTCGAGTGAGAAGTCTTCGCCCGGTTGGGTCGATAGCGTTCGGCAGAGGTTGTTCCAGGAAGGTTGTTCCAGGACACCCATCGATTTCCAGGATGAGGGCCGGGACCCCGGATGAAGATCGCGAAGCAGCAACCGGTTGCCGGGTCGCGGTTGATCGGCTGTGCGTCAGCCAAAACCTACAGGCCGATGCGGCAGGGTCTGAATCTCTCCCCCCGGGCGGCTGTGAAACTATCTGCCCGAGCTGCCGATGAGCCTCCCGGGGAGTGTCACGACAGCAAGGCCGGGGCAGCTGGAACTGACTCTGGCTCTATGTCTGATCCGGAGCCACAGATGGACGCCAGGGAAATCCCGCCAGCACAGATCGAGCACGACCGGGAAAAGTACCTGCAGCAGATGACCCTACCGCCGGGTAATGCTGGAGTTGGGCTTTGATGCCCAAGCTTCCCTATGCCACCTGGATGGCTGCCCAGCGGGAGCTGAAGGCGATTCGCCAGCGGGCCAGGATGGTGGACGAACCGGACCTTGACAAGATACTGAGCGGCATCTATCGCACTCTGGTCGCTGACCGGCAGCCGCTGGTGGCGGCCTGCGAACTCGAGTTCGTCGCGGAGCTCATGCCGCGGTACCCGCATCTCCAGCGATCACTCCTCTCCGTCGCCAGGCTCCTCTGCGCATACCCCCTCGTCGAGACGGCAGAAACCAGGCTGTAACGTCCTCTGTAACGTCCACTATTGATTCCCCCGGCTTGCCAGCGCTTGCAGGTAACGCTGGTGCCCCCATGCACAGGTAACTGAAGCAGTCGACGCTGGCAGGCGGTGGCTGTAGTCTGGTGAAACGCCGAGGAGGGAAGTGGCATGGCCGAAGAACTTGAAACCGCGATTCTGGCTGGAGGCTGTTTCTGGGGAATGCAGGACCTGATACGTAGGATGCCGGGTGTGGTGTCGACGCGGGTTGGATACACGGGGGGCGATGTCCGCAACGCGACGTATCGCCATCACGGCACCCACGCCGAGGGGATCGAAATCAGGTTCGACCCGTCCGCGATCAGCTACCGCCAGCTGCTCGAGTTTTTCTTCCAGATCCATGATCCGACGACGCTGAACCGGCAAGGCAATGATCGCGGTACGTCCTATCGTTCCGGCATCTATTACCTGAGCGAGGCACAGCAGGCAGAGGCGCAGCGGACGATTGCCGACGTGAATGCATCGGGACTCTGGCCCGGCAAAGTGGTGACGGAAGTCGCGCCGGCCGGCGATTTCTGGGCAGCCGAGCCCGAGCATCAGGATTACCTGGAGCGGTATCCCGACGGCTACACCTGCCACTTTCCGCGGCCGGGATGGAAGCTCCCGCGAACGACGGCGGCAGGACTCAGGGCGGAACCGGCTTGAGCAGTCCTCCTGCCCGTCGTGAGTTACCCCCAGCTCCTCCGCCGATCGATTTCGACAATACGTACGCACGGGAGCTGGAGGGATTTTATGTGCCCTGGAACCCTGCTCCGGCCGCTGAACCCAGGCTGATCAAGTTCAACCGCGATTTGGCCGAGGAATTGGGGCTCGATGTCGACGGCCTCGATTCGCCGGCGGGAGCACGGGTGTTTGCGGGCAGTGAGGTACCGTCGGGTGCGCTGCCCCTGGCCCAGGTCTACGCCGGCCATCAGTTCGGCGGTTTCTCGCCGCAGCTGGGGGACGGCCGTGCGTTGCTCCTCGGTGAAGTGATCGACCGCCATGGCCGGCGGCGGGACATCCAGCTCAAAGGCTCTGGAAGGACGCCCTTCTCGCGCAATGGCGATGGCAAGGCTGCACTCGGCCCGGTGCTGCGCGAATACCTGATCGGCGAAGCCATGCATGCGCTCGGCATCCCCACCACGCGGGCACTGGCGGTCGCTACGACGGGTGAGCACATCGTGCGTGACCGGCTTCTGCCCGGCGCGGTGCTCACGCGCGTGGCGGCGAGCCATGTTCGCGTTGGGACGTTCGAATTCTTCGCGGCCCGTGGCGAGCACGACAAGGTTCGCAAGCTCGCCGACTACGTGATCGCACGCCACTACCCGGAGCTTGCAGGTCACCCGGATGCATATCTGGATCTGCTCGCGGCAGTGGCAGATCGACAGGCCGCGCTCGTCGCAAGCTGGATGCACGTGGGGTTCATCCACGGCGTGATGAATACCGACAACATGGGTGTTGCCGGTGAAACCATCGATTACGGTCCCTGTGCGTGGATGGATCGCTACGACCCGGCGACGGTCTTCAGTTCCATCGACTCGCACGGCCGCTATGCGTTCGCAAACCAGCCGGGCATCGCAGCGTGGAATCTTGCTCGCCTCGCAGAAGCCTTGCTGCCGCACATTGACGCCGATCCGGAGCGCGCAGTCTCGCGGGCAACAGACCTGCTGCAGGGCTTCGGTGAGCGCTATGAAAAGCGCTGGCTCGAGGGAATGCGACGCAAACTCGGGCTGGCGAACGAAGACCCGGGCGACCTCGATCTCGCCAAAGGGTTTCTCGCGGCAATGGAAGGCAACGACGTCGATTACACGCTCGCCTTCCGCTCCCTGGCAGGGGCTGCGGCCGGACAGGTGCAGACGCTCCGCGGACTGTTTGCTGATCCCTCTGCCTGCGATGCGTGGCATGTCCGCTGGACAGAGAGGCTGCGGCGAGATCCGGCCGGCCTTGCGACGCGAGCGGAAACGATGCAGTTGGCTAACCCCGGCTTCATTCCGCGCAATCATCTCGTCGAGGCCGCCTTGACCGCGGCCGTGGACCACGAGGACTTCGCGCCCTTCAATACGCTGCTGACGGTGCTGTCGCGTCCCTTTGACGACCAGCCCGGACATGCCGGCCTTGCCGGACCGGCGCCGCCAGGCCAGCCGCGTTACCGAACCTTCTGCGGCACCTGAAGAACCCTGGGCCCCGGAGTAGGGGTTTCGATTCCTGAACCGTCTTTGCATCTGCAAAAGGGTGCGTTTGCGGCCACTGCCGGTCTTAACATGTTCTTTTCCTGCCATCAGTTGTCTTCAATACGGCGGTGACTTACTCTCGCCCGGGTGCCAACCCCCGCACACTCGCAAGGTGAGTCATGAGCATCGTCAAACTGCAAGTCAACGGCGCGACTCACGAAGTGGACGTGGATCCGTCTACGCCTCTTTTGTACGTGTTGCGGAACGACCTGGATCTGCGCGGTCCGCGCTTCGGGTGTGGACTCGGCCAGTGCGCGGTGTGCACCGTCATCATCGACGGGGCGGCCGTGCGATCCTGCCTCTTTCCCGTATCAGCGGTGACCGGCGAAATCACCACCCTCGAAGGCCTCTCGAAGGACGGCAAGCTGCATCCGCTGCAGCAGGCCTGGATCGACGAACAGGCGCCGCAGTGCGGTTACTGCCAGAACGGCCAGATCATGAATGCCAAGGTGCTCCTGGACCGGAATCCCAACCCGACCGATGCCGAAATCCGGGAAGCGATGGATGGAGCGCTGTGCAGGTGCATGACGTATTACCGGGTCCAGGCGGCGATCAAGCGGGTGGTGCGTGATTCGAGGACAAGTGATTCGAGGACAAGTGCAACGGTGGGGGCCCCATGAGCAACCTGCAACTCCCGCAGGCGGTCGAAGACGCGCTCCTCGGCGGCAATTCGTCCCCCTCGCGCCGGAATTTCCTCAAGGCCTCGGGCGCGCTGGTTGTCAGTCTCGGCGTGGGCAGTCTCCCGGGCGTGAAAGCGCTCGCAGCGGTCGCCGGGGGAGCCGGCCCGTATGTCGATCCCGACTTCAGGCAGCTCGATACCTGGATCGTCATCCATCCTGACAACACCGCAACGTTCTTCGTCGGCAAGACCGACGGCGGCCAGGGCACAGGCACGGCGTTCCGCCAGATGATGTGCGACGAGCTCGATATCGCCTATGACAAGACGAGTCTCGTCATGGGTTGTACCGACACCACCCCGGACCAAGGGGGGTCCGGCGGTTCCGACGCCATCGAGCGCGATGGCTGGCCGATGCGCCGGGTGGCAGCAGAAGGGCGGCGGGTGCTGCTGGAGCAGGCGGGCCAGCACTTCGGCGTGCCGGTCGACCAGCTCGTGGTGAACAATGCAACGATCGCCCTCAAGGTTGACCCCACCCGGTCGGTCACCTACGCCGAACTCATCGGCGGCAAGCGTTTCAACGTCTCGCTGACCGGACGCAACGTGGATGCCACGACAGGCGTTGCGAATGTGAAGCCCGTGAATGAGCTGCGGGTCGTCGGCCAGTCACTGAAGCGCTACGACATTCCGGCGAAGGTCGATGGCTCATTGAGCTGGGCAGTGGACGTGAAGCTCCCCGGGATGGTCCATGCGCGCAATGTCAGGCCGCCCTTCGCGGGCGCTTCGCTCGTGCGTATCGACGAGTCGTCAGTCGCAGCTGTACCCGGCTTTCTCCGGGTCATCCGCAGCGGCAACTATGTGGCGGTGATCTGCGAGCGCGAAGAGCAGGCCATCCGCGCCGCCAGGGAGCTGAAAGTGGAGTGGAAGCGGCCGGCAGCCGCGCCGTTCCCGGCGTCCGACGATCTGTTCACATACATGCGCAGCGCGACACCCACCTCGACGGGCGAACCGGAGATTCACGGCAATCCGGAGACGGCATTTGCCGGCGCCACGCGGCTCGTGGAGGCGGAGTACGAGGTCCCTTTCCAGGGACACACTGCCATTGGCCCGGCGCATGCGCTGGCCGATCCCTCGAATGGGCAGATGACCATCTACTCCAACGACATGAAGGCATACGGCCTGCGCAACGGCGTCGCGAAGTTTCTGGACATGCCCCGCGAGCAGGTGCGTGTGGTCTACATGGATGGCCCGCAGGTGTACGGGCGGACCGCGGCCGATGATGCCGGTTTCGAGGCTGCATTCCTGGCACGGGAAATGGGCCGGCCGGTCCGCATGCAATGGATGCGCGACGAGGAGACGGCCTGGGATACCAAGGGACCGCCGTACGTCTTCAAGCTGCGCGGTGGACTCGATGCGACCGGCAAGGTGGTGGCGCTGGAGTACGACGCCTGCGCCGTTGACTACAACCACCTGGGCTACAACGTGCCCGACACGGTGTTGATTGCCCAGCTCATGGGCAAGCGGCCCGAACCGGCCAAGGGTGAAGCGGAGACGCCGTCAGTGATGTACGGGATTCCGCACCGGCGCATGACAACGCGGGTCGTCGGCCTGCCCATGATCTGGGAGACGCCGCTGCGTACCGGCAATCTGCGCGACCCCAATGGACCGCAGGTGACGTTCGCGTTCGAGTCGTTCATCGACGAGCTCGCCGTGGCAGCCAGGGCGGATCCGGTGCAGTTCCGGCTCGACATGCTGTCCGCGAGCACCGAGGACGACGTGTTCCGGCGCGCGCGGTCGCTGGCTGTGGTCAATGCGGTCGCCAGCAAGTACGGCTGGGACCCGCGCCCGTCGCCGAAACCCGTCGCCGCGGGGGAAATCCTCTCCGGGCGAGGTATCGCCTATACCTATCGCAGCAACACGATTGCCGCTACCGTTGCCGAGGTCGAGGTCAATCGGCAGACAGGTCGCGTCTGGGTGAAACGGCTGGTGTGCGCACACGACTGTGGCCTGGTCATCAATCCCGAAGGCGCGAGCCACACCATCGAGTGCGGCATGCTGCACGCGTTGAGTCGCGCCCTCTGGGAAGAGGTGCAGTTCGATACCGAGAAGGTCACCAGTCTCGACTGGGGCTCGCATCCCAGCCTCCGGCATTCGGATACCCCCGAGAGCATCGACGTCGTGCTGGTCAATGGCGATCCGGACCCGGGTCGTTCCGATCTGGCTCCCTACGGCGCGGGTGAAAGCAGCCACAAGCCCGTCATTGCCGCGGTGGCCAATGCCATTCACGACGCCACTGGCGTTCGCCTGCGTCGGCCACCCTTCCGCAGGGAGCGGGTGCTGGCAGCCCTCAAGGCGGCGGGGGTGTAGGCAGCTCGCGAGGGAGCGGCACCCGGTTCGCTGATGGTTCAGCGATGCCTGCCCGCCGCGGCTCCTGACCGATTCTGCCCAAAGGCGCGTCGATAGGCCTGCGGGCTGGTGCCGAGGACGGTGCCGAACCGCGATCGGAAGGCCGTCGCTGAACCGAATCCCGATCGTGCGGCAACCTGTTCGATCGACAGTCCCGTCGTTTCGAGCAGCTGCCGCGCCCGGCGGACCCGGGCCACCAGCACCCACTGCAGGGGTGTGGTTCCAGTCTGCTCCAGGAATCGGCGACTCAGTGTCCGAGTGCTCATGGCTGCGCGGCGCGCGATCTCGTCGAGAGTCAGCGGGCGTTGCAGGTGCCTGTCGAGCCATTGCAGCAGCGGCTGCAGCGTCGCGGAGGAGGTTGGCGGTTCGTGCACGATGAACTGCGCCTGGCCGCCTTCGCGTTCGAGCGGCATGACGGCGAGTCGAGCGGTATCGGCTGCGGCGGTCGCGCCGTAGTCGCGCCGGATGAGATGCAGGCAGAGATCGAACCCTGCCGCGGCGCCGGCGGACGTGAGTACCCGGCCGTTGTCGACGAACAGGACATCCGGGTCGACCTCGATTGACGGGTAGCGACTGGCGAGTTCGGCCGCCGCAAGCCAGTGCGTGGTCGCCCGCAGTCCATCCAGCAGTCCCGCTGCCGCGAGGACGAATGCGCCGGTACAGATGGAGGCGATTCTCGCGCCGTGGTTCGCAGCTTCCCGGATCACGTCGATGACTTCGTCCGCGATCGGCATCGACGGATTGGCTACGCCTGGCACGATGACGGTATCGGCGCCCACGACATCCTTGAGCCGCCACTGGACCCGGAAGTCGAACAGGCCGGCCTTGATGTCCCGCGCCTCGCCGCAGACGCGTACCTGGTAAGGGTCATGCACTCCCGGCGCCCGGGTTCGGGAAAAGGTGTCACAGGGAATGCAGAGATCCCCGGGGACGACTCCATGAAGCGCGAGGACGGCGATCCTGTGCATGGCGAGATCCTGTCGGCAAGTTTATTCAGGCCAGTCGGGTTTCGGTTCGATTCTACGGCCGGCATGAATGACCGTTGCGGTGCTTTTGCGCCCGATGGCTGGAATCAGTCGAATATTGGCGTTCCAGCCAATACTCCCCCGGCTGTCCGGACGGCAGAATCATTCCCCGACAGGGGAACGAGGGCTGCAGAATGACCATGGCGCTGGACCGCGATCGCAATATCCGCATGTTTTCCCTGCGGGTCATGGCGCTCATCGAAGGTGTAACCCTGGGCCTTCTCGTCGGCGTCGCGGTGCCGCTCAAGCATCTTGCCGGTTATCCGGGGATGGTTTCGGTAGTCGGGCCGGTACACGGCATGGTGTTCCTGTTCTACCTCTGGATGGTGATCAATACCGTCTCGGGCGAGGACTGGTCCCGCGGCGAGATCCTGCGTGTCCTGCTAGCGGCGCTGATTCCGGGCGGGGCATTCTTCAATGCCGGCTTCATGAGGCGCAAGGAAGCCGAGTTGCTGGCGCGCGTCCGTCCATGATGTACCTGTTGCTGAAGGCCGTGCACGTAGCGGCGGTCATTGCCTGGATCGGCGGGCTGCTCCTGCAGTCATTGGCGTTGAAGACGGCAACCGGGTCTGCCGCAACGCTCGCGGGGTACGCTCAGTTTCTCGAAGGAGTCAGGCGCTGGGACAGCCGGGTGACTTCTCCGGCGATGGGGCTGGCTTGGCTGCTCGGGATCGTGATGGCGTTGCAGGCCGGATGGTTTGCGACTGGCTGGCTCAATGTGAAGCTGGCAATCGTGGTGGGGCTGTCCGCATTGCATGGCATGCAGGCGGGACAGCTGAGCCGGCTGGCGGCCAGTCCAGCAGCTTCCAGCGCAGGTTCTGCCGGGAGGATGCCCCCGCTGATACTGGCAGCAGCCCTTGGCATCGCCGTCCTCGTGATCGTCAAACCCTTTTCCTGAAGGAACAGCCCGTGAACGATACCCAGCACCTTGTCCGGCTCATCGAGCAGGTCACCGGCGGGATCAATACGCTCGATGAGCTGCTTTCCGATGCAGTGGATCGCCGCCTGCAGCACCCGGAGCAACTGACACTTGCAGTAGCGCAATGTCTCGAAGCGCAGTACGCCATCGAAGACCTGCTGCCGCGGTTGCGCTCAGCCCGACGAACGTTGCGACGCGTCGGGCATCTGCTGGCCACCGAGCCAGCGGGAAATTCCGCACTGGCCCCTGCCGCCGGCGCCTGATCATGGCCGTGCCTCGTACACCAGGTTGAACGGCGTCTGCGTCGTGCGCCGGAACCGCGTGAAGCCGGCACCGGTGACAACTTCCCGCATGCGCTTTTCACCCGCCTGCGCGCCCAGTGCGAGACCGACTTCCTGCGCAAGCGAGCAGGGCGTGCAGATCAACGTCGATCCGGCGTAGTACGCGCGGCCGATCGGGTTCAGGTTGTCTTCGACCCGGTCGCCGGCATACGGTTCGACGATCATCCACGTGCCTTCCCGCGACAGTGTGGTCAGGACATGGCGTGACGCACCCGCCGGATCGCCCATGTCGTGCAAGGCATCGAACACGGTGACGAGATCGTAGTTGCGCCCCGGAAAGTCCTTGGCACTGGCGACTGCGAAGGTGCACCGGTCAGCAACACCGGGTTCAAGCGCACGGGCGGTGGCGGCTTCGATGGACTCGGGGTGATAGTCGAAGCCGTTGAAGCGCGACCGCGGATAGGCCTGCGCCATCAGGATGGTGGAAGCCCCGTGGCCACAGCCGATATCGGCGACGGTTGCCCCGGCCTGCAGGCGCTGCTCCATGCCGGTGAGCGTGGGCAACCAGTTCTGCACGAGGTTGGTGTTGTAGGACGTGCGGAAGAACCGCTCGATGCCATGGAACAGCGAGTGATCATGCTCATGCCAGCCGACGCCTGCGCCGGAGCGGAATGCGGCTTCCAGCTTGCTTTCGATGCGCGTGGCGGCGAGGGCGGTCTGGAAGGCGCCGATGATGAAGGCGGGGCTCGACTCGTCCGCGAACAGCAGCGCCTGCTCCGGGGTGAGTCCATAGTGCGCCGTGGCCGGGTCATACGTGACGTAGCCACTGGCGGCCTGGGCGTTCAGCCACTCACGGACATACCGTTCGTGGGTGCCCGTGTGGTGGGCCAGTTCGGCAGAAGTGCAGGGCCCAGCGTCGGTCAGGGCCCGGTAGAGGCCAAGGCGGTCTCCCAGCAGAATGAGGGGTGCCGTCGAGACGGCTCCGAAGTCCACGAGCGCCTTGCCGAGGAGCTCGTTGAGGACGGTTTCGTTGATGGTCTTGTTCAGGTTCTGCATGCTGGATCCTCCCGTTGCGTGGAGGGGGATTCTGGCTGCACGATAGGCGCCCTGTATTTGCTGCCTGGCCGCGGCTTTTGACCGATCGGCCAGGCAAGAACCCGAATGGGAGCGCGATGGATCCCCTATCTGAAATCCTGAAGTCGGTGCGGTTGTCCGGCGCCATCTTCATCAATGCC
>JANNNQ010000155.1:0-1628 GCA_031398625.1 Pseudomonadota bacterium | reverse complement strand
CCGATGGTCAGGTTTTCGTCCTTCCAGGCGGCGCCTTTGTCCATCACCTCAGCCAGTTTCTCGAGCGTGAGGCGATCGGCCGGGTCGATACGCTGAGCCGTGGGGATTGCGGCTGCGGGTTCGGAGGCGCCGAACAGCGCTTCGCGCGCCTCTAAGAACATAACGCATCCGGCGAGGCAAAAGAGCGCCAGCGCGACGGCGCCCGCGAGGCTGTACCAGCTCGCGTAGACGCCGACGCTCTCACCGATTTCAAACGCGGAGAGAACGATCACGAAGAACGTCACCAGCCCGAGGAACGGGACGCGCAGCCGCCGGCGCGCTTCCACAAGGTCGCCGCGCCAGCTCGCGTAAATCACGTACAGCGCATGCGCGAATAGGGTGAGCTCCAGGATGTTGTGCAGGATCCAAACGGCGTTGCGCAGCGGCGGCTCGGTTGCCAACCCCAAAAATCCGACGAGCGTTAGAACGGCCGCGGGAACGAACAGCTCCCAAGTCAGGCGACGGTCGCCGAATAGGGTCACGATGAAGAGCCAGAAGTAGGCGCCGCCGCCGAGCGACAGCAACGTCGCCGACGCGCCGTACACGCCCAATGCCGCGCGCAACGTGGGCGAGGAGTTTAAGACATAGCCGATCACACTCACGCAAAAGAGCGCGCCCGCGATCCGCACGGACGCGGTTGACGCACCGCGAACGAAGCCGACCGCGCTCGCCGCGAGCGCCCCGATGGCAACGCCGCGCAGGACAAGTTCGAAGAGGAGGGCGACCGAGGGCATGGAACCGGATTACGCGCGGCACGTGCCTTGCGCAAGCACCGTTGGGCGTCTTGCGCTGGCGTCCGCGTGCTCCGACAATGCGGGTCGCTCATTTGAGGAGCCTCTATGATTAGAATGACACTGCGTTACGGTGTGGCGCTTGTGACGGCAGCTGCTTTCGCCGCTGGTCCGGCAAGCGCTCAGACTGCGCCGCGCGGCGCCTATGTGTGCACCGTCGAGCAGACGGCGGGGATTGGGGCCGAGATGCAGGAAGGGGCCGACCCGCCTGCGGCGTTCATCGACAAGACGGTGGCCAAGTTTCGGATTTTGGTGACGCCACCGGCGAAGGGCATCAAAGGGCGCGTGCGGGAAGTGTCAACAGCGTCCGTGCTGCAGAGCCGCTATACCGGCGACGGGTGGCGGTTCGCCGCCGCCGACGGTCAGGCGTTCTTGCGGCTCGACTTCATCGGCGAGGCGGGGTGGCTTTGGTTCTATCACGCGGGGTTCGAGAAACCGGACATCGACCACCTCAACCTTTCGGCCCGTTCGGGCCCGTGCGAGCCGGACAAGTAGGCCCGCGCTTGGCATCGCGGCGCTCGCTCTGTAGCTTTGCTGTGACGCCGATCTTTGACGAGGCCTCGCGCGCGCGCCCGCGTCGTGCAGCCACCAATTCAAACTTAAGCGGACTTATCGATGTCAATTGAGGAAATCGGTGTTGTTAGCGACATCGTCGGATCCGTCGCTGTGGTGTTGACGCTCTTTTTTCTTGCGTTTCAAGTCAACCGTGCGAGACGGGAGTTAGCGCGGGAAAATGCCCGCGCCATGATCCGCCACAACAACGAAATCTTGCTGAGACTGTCGGATAATCCAGAGCTT
>JANNNQ010000136.1:0-12746 GCA_031398625.1 Pseudomonadota bacterium | reverse complement strand
CGATCGGCCGCGGCCGCAAGTGGCTGCAGATCGGCCCGGGCCGACGGACAGGGATTTTGCATCCGCGGTTCTCCTTCGAAGCACCGGCCCGGTCAGGACGCGCGGCGCGTGGACCAGCCGCCGACGATCCGGTCGAAGACGGCGTTGGCGTAGAGGCCGTTCGAGAGGTGCACGCGCAGGCCGGCGGCGGCAGGGTGGCTGGACCACAGCGGGAACGTCGCCTGCCCGAAGGCTCGATCGCAATGGCTTGATGAAGGAACGCGACGCGCGACTGCGGGCTGGATTCGAAACCACCTTCCTCTCGCAGGGCGAAGTGGAGCGGCGTTTTGGCATCAGGGGCAGAACTGCGCTTCTGGGCTACGACAACTTTACGGTCGACCCGCGCAGGCTGGCGGCGGGGTTCATGAACTGGGCGATCACGCGTGGCGCTGACGTGCGTGCGCCCGTCACCGTGAGCCACGTGAATCCAGGCAGGGACAAGGTGGTCGTGGAAACCGAAGCCGGTCCCACCATCAGTTGCCAGCACCTTGTCTATGCCACGGGCTATGAACTGCCCAAGGGAGTACCGACCATGGGAAACACCATCGTGTCGTCGTGGGCCATCGCGACCCGGTCACAGCCAAGGGCACTGTGGCCGGAAGAAGTGCTGATCTGGGAAGCCTCCGATCCTTATCTCTATCTGCGGACGACTGCCGATCACCGCATCCTCTGCGGCGGCGAAGACGAAGAATTCGAGGATGAGGAGCGGCGGAACGCCAAGCTGCCCGAGAAAAAGAAGATGCTCGAACGCAAGCTGAAGAGCCTGTTTCCGCGGGTCGACCCGACCGCCGACTTTGCCTGGAGCGGATCGTTCGGATCATCGCCTTCCGGAACCCCTACCATCGGCCGCGTCCCCCGGATGCCGAACTGCTACGCAGCGATGGGATATGGCGGCAACGGCATCACTTTTTCGATGATGGCTGCCCAGGTCCTGCGGGGACTGATTACCGGCACCGGGGATGCGGACACCGACCTGGTGTCGTTCTCACGGAAGTTCTGACAACTCATTTCAGGAGGAGCGTCATGGAAACCCAGGAAATCCATCGCATCGAGTCCGTGCGTTGGCGTACAGAGCGAGTGTTTGAAAAGTTGCGATAGTGCCAGACATGCTGGATTGCAACTGCTCCTTTCATTTCCCCAATGACCGCGGCATGAACGAAGGCGCCAGACGTCTTTGACGAACGGAGCGGGAGAGGCCACTGCAGATGACCCGATCTACTCCAGAGATGCGGGATCTCACCCGGCGGCTCGTGGCGTATGAGGCCAATGCAGATGAATCCTCCGGTACCCCTACGCCAACCGCCTTCCGCGTGTGCGAGACGCTTCGTCAGCCGCTAGCGGCGCTGACGGGAAATGCCGGTTTTCACTCCCTGCTTTCGCGGGCGTTGGCGCTCGCCACTCCGCAGGCCCCCTGGCTGGCATCGCTCCACATTCAGCCGGATGGCTCCCTGGGTGGAGTTGCAGATATCGAATCCCGGGTGGCTCCGGACGCGATTACCGAGGGCAGCGTCGTTCTGGTCGCCGAGCTGCTTGGACTGCTGGTGGCCTTCATCGGCGAAATCCTGACCCTGCGTATGGTGCAGGAAGTCTGGCCAGAATTGCCGCTGCAGGATTCCGTGCTTTCCCAGAGGATCGAGAAATGAAGCAGTCGGCCAAACTCAAGCGCCCGCGAGTGCCAGCGAAGAGACAGCCCCGGAAAGTCATCATCCGCCAACTTCCTACGGGGGTTCGCGGCCTGGATGAGATCCTGGGCGGGGGTATCCCGGAGTTCTCCTTCAACATCATCGCCGCCACGCCAGGCTGCGGCAAAACGACGCTAGCGCACCAGATCGCCTTTGCCAACGCCACAATCAAAAAGCCTGCGCTGTACTTCACCGTCCTCGGCGAACCCGCGCTGAAAATGCTGCGGCATCAACAGCAATTCACGTTCTTTGACGAGTCCAAACTGGGCAATGCGATTCGCTTCGTGAACCTGAGCGACGTCGTGCTGGGACAGGATCTGGAGGCGGTGCTGGCAGAGATCGTCAAACAGGTCAAGGCGATCAGTCCGGGCGTGGTTGTGGTGGATTCGTTTCGTACCATCGTGCGGCAGGCCGTGGCAGGGTCCGGCGAGCTGGACTTGCAAGCGTTTATCCAGCAGCTCGCGCGGTTCCTGACCAGCTGGGAAGCCACCACGTTTCTGGTGGGCGAGTATGAGGAAGGGGAGATGCGAGACAACCCGTTGTTCACCGTCGCCGACGGTCTCTTCTGGCTATGGCAGGTGACCGAGAGGAACTCTGTCGTCCGCAAACTGCAGGTCATGAAGCTGCGCGGCCAGGCCTCTGTCCCGGGATTGCACACGATCCGGCTTGGCGCCAACGGCATGCAGGCCTTCTCGCGCACGCTCGGGTTGACCGCTTCGAGAGAGAGACCGCCACGTCCCAGGCGGCTGTCCCTCGGCATCCCCGAACTGGACACGATGCTCGGGGGGGGCATCCGCGAGGGCGACAGCCTGCTGGTAGCCGGCCCGTCAGGAACCGGAAAATCCGCTCTGGCAACGCAGTTCATCGCCGCAGGATTGCTCGCGGGCGAACCGGGAATCATGGCGATCTTCGAGGAACGTCCGCAAGGCTACACGCAGCGGGCCGGCACCTTTGGCCTCGACCTGAAAGCCGCCCAGAAGGCGGGCACGCTGGAAACCCTCTATCTGCGTCCGCTGGACCTATCTGTTGATGAAACGATGCAGGAAATTCTCGATGCCATAAAAAGAATCGGCGCCCAGCGACTGGTGATCGATTCCCTGGTGGGCTTCGAGATGGCGCTCGCACCCGGATTCCGCGTGGATTTCCGCGAATCCCTGTACCGGATGATCGGGGCCTTGACCGGCGCCGGGGTGACGATTCTCAGCACCGTGGAAGTGGAGGATTCATTCGACTCCATGGCGTTCAGTCACTACGCCATCTCGTTCCTGACCGATGACATCATCCGGTTGCGGTATGTCGAGATCGATGGACAGCTGCGCAAGGTGATCGTGGTCATCAAGATGCGCGGGGGCAACCACAGCAAGGATATCCGCGAATACGTCATCACGGACAAAGGCATGGCTATCATCGACCCTCGCGCGACCGACTACAGCCGAATGAGCACTGGTCTGCCCGAGCTGATCGGCCAACGCGAAGAGCTCGCGCCTGAGCCGAAAGCAACGGTGTAGCAGCGGAATCGTGTCTGTCATGCGTGTCCATTCCGAAATCCGGTCGGCGACGTCTGATGCCTTGCGCCACACTCTGGAGCACGCGCCCACGCCGATAGCGACCACAGAAGGGTTCACCCACGTCCTGAATTACGTCAATCCCGCATTCTGTCGTTTGCTCGACAGGCCTGCGCGACAACTACTTGGCCGCCCGTTTGCCGAGATCCTGCCTGCGATGGACAAGTGCCTGACATTGCTTGCCCGCGTTTACCATTCCGGCAGACCCGAAAGTCAAACGGAGGCCAATCCCACCGCACCCAACCGGTACTTCTGGTCCTACACGATCTGGCCCGTGATCGTGAACAACATTCCAACAGGCATCATTCTTCACGTAACGGAGACTGCACACTTCCACGCTGCCACGCTGGCAATGAACGAAGCGCTGCTGCTGGGAGCGGTCCGCCAGCATGAACTCGCCACCGCCGCCGCCGAGTCGAACATCCTGCTGCTCCAGGAAATCGACGAACGAAAGCTCGCGGCGGCTGCACTGCAGCGTGCGCAGGACGAGCTATCTGGCCATGCCGACGCCCTCGAAGGGCTGGTTGCCGAACGGACGTCGGAGCTGACGAGCACGAATCAGCAACTTGAAGCGTTTATCTATTCCATCGCCCATGATTTGCGGGCACCGCTGCGGGCAATGCAAGGATTCTCGACGCTTCTGCTGGAAGAGATCGGCCCTGGCCTGAGCGACACCGGCAAAAGCTACGCCCGACGTATAAACGGGTCCGCGCAATTCATGGACGCATTGCTGCTGGACCTGCTTGCCTTCAGTCGGGTCAGCCAGCAACGCATCGAGCTCGGACCGGTCGACCTGGCCACCGTCGTTGAATCCGTACTGGCGAGGTTGCGGGAAAGCATCGAGGAAAAATGTGCGCGGGTGGAACGCCCAGGCCCCTGGCCCTGCGTGCTGGCACACGAACTGACCCTGACGCAGATGCTGGTCAACCTGATCAGCAACGCCTTGAAGTTTCTTGGGCCCAATGCCGCCCCGGTCCTGCGACTGCACACGGAAGAGGCAGGACCGTTCCTGCGCATCTGGGTCGAGGACAACGGCATTGGTATCGATCCCGCTCACCAGGAGCAGATCTTTCGCCCGTTCACCCGCCTGAACGGGGAGACCTATCCCGGTACGGGAATCGGTCTCGCGATCGTCCAGAAAGGTGCGGAACGGATGGGTGGACGGGCTGGAGTCGAATCCGTTCCGCACCAAGGCAGCCGCTTCTGGTTTGAGCTGCTCAAGACCTGACCTCGTGGTTCATCCTCAAACGATCCTGCTGGTGGACGATAGCGAGGACGACCTGTTCCTGCTGCGTATCGCATTCGAGAAGTGCGGCTTCAATCCAGAGCTTCAGGAAGCCCACAACGGCGAAGAGGCCATTGCTTACCTGGGGGGCGATGAGCCTTACAATGACCGCAACAGGTTTCCACTGCCCACCGTCATGCTGCTTGACCTCAACATGCCCCGGAAAAACGGGTTTGACGTATTGCGGTGGGTACGCGCCCAGGACGGACTCAAACGCCTCACCGTCTTCGTCCTCTCTGCTTCGGCGCGTACGGAGGATATCGAGCAGGCTTTCGACGCCGGAGCGAATGCCTACCTTGTCAAACCGGGCAGTCTGGAAGCGCTGATCGAGATGATTCGCGGCGTGCAGGTCTGGATGCAACTTGGTCATTTTCCATCGCTTGCTGCGCAGTGAATGTCGGGTGAAACCGCTGTTCGATCGCTCCCCATATGGGTCTTGAGAGCACATGAAGATTCCCCAGCCTTTCGTTCCCGCCGATTTCGTCGTCCCGTTGACGCTTGCGACTCCCGATTTTCTGGTGAGGATGCTTGGCGTCAACGATGTCGCAAAGGACTATGCCGCCGTCATGTCGAGCATCGAGCACATCCGGGGCGTGTTCGGGAAGGGCGATCCGTGGCCGGAGAATGACCTGTCGTTCGAGCAGGATCTCATTGACCTGGGCTGGCACCAGAAGGAATTCCAGCGACGTACGTCGTTCGCCTACACCGTCATGGCGCCGGACGAATCGATCTGTCTCGGGTGCATGTACATCTATCCGAACGAGAAGACGTCTGTCGATGCCCATGTGATTTTATGGGTGACTGCAGCCGCCTTCGAGAAGGGGCTCGATCAGAAGCTGTATGCCGCCGTCCGGCAGTGGATCGACGGCCGCTGGCCTTTCAAGGCAGTTGCCTATCCCGGCCGCGAAATCAGCTGGGAAGAGTGGCAGGCGATGAAGTGAGATGTCCCGGGCCACCCGTGGCCCGGGACACCAGGTCCTACTTCGCGAAGCAGTAGAAACGCCCTGCTCCACCCGTATTCACGAGGCTCTGCTGGTCGCAAGCCTGGGACGGATGGGCCGCATCCCAAGGCGAGAGTCCCGGCTGCAGGCTCAGGCGATCGTGATGTCCGAGCATCGCGGCACCGGTAGTGCTCGATGTCCAGTTGCGGCAGGTGCGGTCTTCGCCGGCCGGGAAAGCCATGCCGTTGGCCTGCGAACCCGTGAGGATGTCGTGCTCGACACCCGACTGCTGTTCGCGCGGCAGCGGCGCACCGTTTGCCCCCACCTTCACGGACCCGACAGGCTGGCCCTTCTCGTCCAGGCCGGTCTGCGCGTTGATGTTCACCCCCGGCGTCAGCAGCTCGGTGATGTTCTTGGCGATCAGCACGCCCTTCGCGTTGTACCAGGGGCCGGTGCCAATGCGGTCCTTCGCGTTCACCGCTCCCTCACCCTGGGTGCTGAGATAGGCAGCCCAGGTGCGATTGCCGGCGCCCGCCGCAGTAGCCAGCTGCTGGCAGAGCGTATCGGCACCTTTCAGGCCGCCGAGATCACCGCCCTTGCCCGATCCCTTGCTGGTGATGAAGAAGCTCATGGAAGGCGCGTCGGCGGCCAGTGCCCAGCCCCCTGCCATGCCTGTTGCCAAGGCGGCCAGTACCGCCAGTTTCATGCCTGTTTTCATCGGATTCCCCTTGCGAGAGTGAAGGTACGTAGCAAAAACGAATGGGGCCGCGATTACCGCGTTTTTGTGCAACTTGACTGCACTGCAGCAGCAGGCAACCATGCGCGGATGTCTTTTCCAGCCACTTTTACAAACGTTGCTGCCTACCGGTTTGCCCCGCTGTCGGACCTCAAGGCCTGGCGGGCCGAGCTGCTGGAGCACTGCCGGGAAGCGGGCCTGAAAGGCACGATCCTGCTCAGCACGGAGGGCATCAACCTGTTCGTGGCGGGAGAACGAGGCGCCGTCGAGAACCTGCTGGCCATGCTCCGCGCTCGCCCGGGCCTCGAGTCCCTGGAAGCGAAGTTCAGCGAAAGCGCGCACCAGCCTTTCACCCGCATGCTGGTGCGGATCAAGAAGGAGATCATCGCTTTCGGCGTGGAAGGAATTGACCCTGCCAGTCGTCCCTCACCGAAGTTGAGTCCTGCGGAGCTGAAACAGTGGCTCGATGAAGGCCGTCCCGTCACGCTGCTCGACACGCGCAACGACTATGAAGTGCGGCTAGGCACGTTCCGCAACGCACTGACCCTGGACCTCGATCACTTCCGCAATTTCCCCGCTGCCGTGCGGCTGCTGCCCGAAGCGTTGAAGGACCAGCCCATCGTGATGTTCTGCACCGGAGGCATCCGCTGCGAGAAAGCCGGCCCATTCATGGAGCGGGAAGGGTTCCGCAACGTGCACCAGCTGGACGGCGGGATCCTCAATTACTTCGAGGAATGCGGGAATTCGCATTACGACGGCGAATGCTTCGTGTTCGATCATCGCGTCGGCCTCGATCCCACGTTGCATGAAACCGGCAGCGATGTCTGCTTTGCCTGCCAGGAGCCCCTGACTGAAAAGGACCAGCGCTCCGAGTACTACGTGCCCGGAAAGTCCTGTCCCTCCTGCTGGCGCCCCCCGGAGGAGATTGCCGCCGAGGCGCGGGCACGTCACCAGGAAGCCTTGCGTCGCGTGACGAGCCCGCTGCCCGGCAGTGTGCCCTATGACAACTACCGACCGCTGCGCATCCATGCGGACTGCGATGGCATGACGGTGCGGGAAGCACTTGCGATCACCCTGCCCCATCGCTCCGGGAAAAGCTGGGAAGCGATGATCGCCGCCGGCCAGTTGCGGGACGACAAGAATCGGCCTGTCTCCTGGGAAGATCGCGTGAAGGCCCATCAACGGCTCGTGCAGCTGGTGCCCGCCACCGTCGAACCTGCGGTGAATGCGGAGGTGCACATTCTCCACGAAGACGAAGCCCTCATCGTCATCGACAAGCCCGCGCCCCTGCCGATGCATGCGGGCGGCCGGTTCCTGCGCAACACGCTCGCGTACTTCCTCGCCCTGGCCTATCACCCGCAGAAGCCCCGCCCTGCACATCGGCTCGATGCGAACACGACCGGGTTGCTGGTGGCCTGTCGCACGCAGCGTTACGCCGCACGGCTGCAGCCGCAGTTCCAGCGCGGCGAAGTGGAGAAGCGGTATCTCGTGAAGGTAGATGGCATTCCGGCGGAGGATCATTTCACCTGCGATGCGTCCATCAGTGCCCAGGTCGGGCCGGCGGGCTCACGCGAGATAGACGCAGATGGCCTCGAGTCGAAGACGGAATTCACCGTGCTGCGTCGGAACCAGGATGGCACGGCGCTGCTGGAAGCGCGGCCATTCACCGGTCGCACCAACCAGATCCGTTTGCATCTGCAACACCTGGGCTTGCCGGTCTGCGGGGATCCGCTGTACGGCGCGGAGGGAGATCCGGCCGGTCTGCCGACACTCGCGTTGGATGCGCCACCGCTCTGCCTGCATGCCTGGAAGATCCGCTTCCAGCACCCGCTCACCAACGAGAGGGTGGACTTCACCGCGCCGCCGCCCGCGTGGGCCGGCCTATAGCTTCGCGTACTCGTCAGGCTAGTAAAGGTGGCAGGCCACCGCGCGGGTACCCGATTCTTGCTTCGGCACCTTGAGTTCGGGAGTCACCTGCCGGCACACGTCCATCACGTGCGGGCAGCGGTTGGCAAACCGGCAGCCTGCGGGAACGTTGATCGGCGACGGGATCTCGCCCTTGATGGGCGTGGCGCGGCGACGATGCTCGGTGGCGGGATCGGGTTCCGGATTGGAACCGATGAGCAGCTGGGTGTAGGGATGCTTCGGGTCGAAGAACACGTCATTCGCGGGCCCGATCTCGATCAATGAGCCCAGGTACATCACCGCCATGCGGTCGGAGACATAGCGGACCATCGAGAGGTCATGGGCGATGAACAGCAGCGTCAGGCCCATCGAGGCCTTGAGGTCGTCGAGCAGGTTCACCACCTGCGCCTGGACGGACACGTCCAGCGCGGAGATCGGTTCGTCGCAGACGACGAATTCCGGCTCCATGATGAGTGCCCGCGCGATGCCGATGCGCTGCCGCTGGCCGCCAGAAAACTCGTGCGGATAGCGCGACATGTGATCCGGCTCGAGGCCTACGCGGCGCAGCCAGTCCGATACGCGCTCGCGCACTTCCGCGCCTTTCAACTGCGTATGCAGTTTCAATCCTTCGCCGATGATTTCCCCCACTGTCATGCGCGGATTCAGCGACGAATACGGATCCTGGAAGATCATCTGCGCACGCCGGGCCTGGTTCCTGAAATCCACGGGGCCGTACCTCGCCGGCAGGGCTTCACCGCGGTACCGAACCGTGCCCGACGTCTTGGGATGCAGGCCGATCAGGGCCTTGCCGAACGTGGACTTGCCCGAACCCGTCTCACCGACCAGCCCGACGATCTCGCGCTCGTGAATCTTGAGCGAGACGTCATCGACGGCATGCACCGTCTGCCCGATGCCAATGGAAAAATGCTTGGTCAGCGCGATGGTCTCGACCAGTACGGGTGCGGCCGTCACGAGGCAACCTCGGCAAGATGGGGAACATGCAAACCGGGCACGGCGCGGGTGGACTCCCCATGCTGCAGCCAGCAGCGCGCATCATGTCCAGCGCCCACGGCAAAGGGAGGCGGATGGCTATCCTGGCAGAGTTGCATGGCGTGAGGGCAGCGGGCGAAATACCCGCAACCCACCGGCGGCGCAAACAAATCGGGCGGGCTGCCTTCGATCGGAGTGAGTCTTTGGCGCTCACCCAGCAGGCGCGATGGCATCGCTGCCCGGAGGCCATTCGTGTACGGATGCGCCGCGCGACTGAAGACGTCGTCCACCGTGCCGCACTCCACGACTTCACCCGCGTACATGACCATCACGTCATCCGCCATGCGCGCCACGACCCCGAGATCGTGGGTGATGAGCAGGATGGCCATGCCTTTTTCTTTCTGCAGGTCCATCAGCAGGTCGAGGATCTGCGACTGGATGGTGACATCGAGTGCGGTCGTGGGTTCATCGGCAATCAGGATCGAGGGCTCACAGGCCAGCGCCATGGCGATCATCGATCGCTGCAGCATGCCGCCGGAAAACTCGAACGGGTATTGCTTCGCCCGCTTCGCGGCATCCGGGATCCGCACCATCGAGATCAGTTCGACTGCGCGGGCCAGGCCCTGTGCCTTGGTGAATCCGCGGTGCTCCCGCAGCGTCTCCGCGATCTGCTCGCCGATGGTCATCGTCGGGTTCAGTGAGGTCATCGGGTCCTGGAAGATCATGCCGATGCCGCTGCCCCGGATGTCCCGGCCGTCGATGATCTTGTTCCGGACGATATCCTGGCCGCGGAACATCGCCGTGCCGGAGGTGATGCGACCCGGCGGCATGGGGATCAGGCCCATGATGCTCTGCACGGTCACCGACTTGCCGCAGCCGGATTCACCGACGATGGCCAGCGTCTCGCCCTGGCGGACACTGAAACTCACGCCGCGAACGGCATGGACGATACCGCCATAGGTATCGAACTCCACCTTGAGGTCCCTGACGTCGAGGACAGTCTGCGCCGCACTCATTCGCGCGACCTCATCCGGGCATCGAAGGCGTCGCGCAGGCCGTCGCCCAAAAGGTTGAAGGCCAGCACCGTGATGCTGATCATCACCGCCGGGAAAATCAGTTCATGCGGCGTACTCAGCATCGTGCGGATGCCCTCGTTGCTCATGCTGCCCCACGAAGGCGTGGGTGGCGCAACGCCCATGCCGATGAACGACAGGAAGGCTTCCGTGAAGATGGCGCTCGGGATGGCGAACGTCAGCGTCACCAGGATCACGCCCATCGTGTTCGGGATCATGTGCCGCAACACGAGGTAGCTCGTGCTCGCTCCCAGCAGCCGGGAAGCCCCGATATAGCCTTCCTCGCGGATCTGCAGGATCTGGCCCCGCACAAGGCGGGCCGTGGAAGGCCAGCTCAGCAGGACCAGCGCCACGAGCATCGGGAAGATGCCGCTCTCTCCCGGCCCGATGCCGAACGCAATCTTGAACAGGATCATGAACAGCAGGAACGGCAACGCGACGACGAAGTCCGCAAACCGCATGAGCAGCGCATCGATCTTCCCGCCCATGAAGCCCGCCATGGCGCCATAGGCGATGCCGAGCATCACGTACAGCACCGGTGCCACGATGCCGATCAGGAGCGACACCCTGGCGCCATACATCAGGCGCGCCAGCAGGTCGCGTCCCAGGTAGTCGGTGCCAAGTGGATGCAGCGCGAGTTGCAGTTCATCGCCCATCGCGACGTCGCTCTCCGCTGCTGCGAGGCCCCTCTCCACGGCCTGGCTCGGCGTGATGACGCGGATGACCGGCACTTCGAGCATCACCGGCTCGCTGACTTCCTCGCCATAGCGATCGAGCGAGAGCACCGAGTAGTAGTAGGTCAGGGGCTCGAGGTCGAGGCGGTCCTCGAAGCTCACCTGTTCGGGACTCAGGACATCGCCCAACGGCAAGCCGAGTGCGCGATCTGGGCCCGGTTCATAGATATTGCGATAGATGCGATAGCCACTCGCGCCTGCGACGGGATCCCATACCAGCCGGACAGCTTGGGTGGTGGTCGTCCCGTCCGTGCGGAGATTCGTGGGCACGAGCGAACCGGGCGTCCCTTCGGGAACCGGTACCCGGACTCCCGCCCAGGGCTGGTACGGTTCGGCAACGAAAGCACGGCGGTCGGCACCCGGTGCCTTGCTCACCTGGTCGAGATCCTGCGCCGACGGATCCACCTGCCAGACCCAGGGACCCGCGATGGTGAACAGCAACAGTCCGATCACGATGTAGAGCGAAATGAACGCGCGGCGGTTGGCTTTCAGGCGCCGCCAGGCGTCCTGCCAGTAGGACAGCGAGGGACGGGAAAGAACCTGGACCTTCCGGTCGACGTGGACCGGTTCGAAGGCAGAGGCCGGCAACATCGCTTCGGTCATGCGGTCTCGAGCCTCACGCGCGGATCGATCAGGCCATAGACGATGTCGACCACGATCACCATCAGGACCAGGAAGGCGCCGTAGAACACCGTGGTGCCCATGATGACGGTGTAGTCGAGCTGCTGGACGGCCTGCACGAAGTAGCGGCCGAGCCCGGGAATCGCGAACACGAGTTCGACGACGAAGCCGCCGGTGGTGATGGCCGCAATTGCAGGCCCCAGCACGGTGACCACGGGCAGGATCGCGTTACGCAGCTGGTGCTTCAGGAAGATGCGCGCGGGCGGCAGGCCTTTCGACTTCGCGGTACGGACGTAATCGGTGTTGGTGACTTCGAGCATCGAGGACCGCATGAGGCGCGTGAGGTACGCCATCGTGCCCATGCCCAGCACCAGTGACGGGATGACCATGTGCATCACCGTGCCCCACCCCGCCACGGGGAAGATCGTCACGCCGGTCCAGCCGTTGAGCTTGACGAGCGTGAGCTGCCCCAGTGCCGCAAACACGAAGCTCGGCACCGAGATGCCGAGGATCACGAGGAACATGATCACGACATCGGGCAGGCGGTTGCGGTACGTCGCCGTGAGTGCGCCCCAGAGGATGCCCCCTAAGGCCGCGAACACGACGGCGAGGATGCCCAGCGTGGCTGAAACCGGGAAATGCTCGCGGATGATGTCGTTCACCTGGCGGTTCTGCTGGGTGTACGAGATGCCGAAGTCGCCCTTCAGCATGTTCCCCATGTAGATGCCGTACTGCTCGAGCACCGGCTTGTCGAGGCCGTACTTCGCTTCCAGGTTGCGCCGGATTTCCTCGGTCATCGCCTTCTCGCCGGACAGCGGGTCGCCCGGGACGGCATGCATGGCGATGAAGGTGGCGGTGGCGATGAACCAGACGGTAATGAGCCCGTGCAGCAGTCGCTTGAGGATGTATTTCAGCACGGCTCGATAATAGCCAAATCAGTCGGCGACGATATAGGCGTTTGTGAAATCGGGGTCGGTGCCGACCGATCGCCGGACGACGCCTCGCAACCGGGGATCCTGGACAAACAAGGTGCCGCGCTCGAAGTTCGGGATCATCGCGGCATCTTCGATCAGGAGTTGCTGGATGCGGGCGAAGGCCTGCATCCGCTCCTTGGGATCAATCGAGTTCTGCGCGATCGCGACCTGGCGGTCGACCTCGGGACTGTTGTACCGGCC
>JANNNQ010000099.1:0-26402 GCA_031398625.1 Pseudomonadota bacterium | reverse complement strand
GGCCAGTCTTGATGAAGTCGATCCGGAAGTGCTCGCGACCTTTGCCAAGTTGGGGATTCCCCTCGAAGAGCAGAAGATGCTGGCCAACGTCGCCGTGGACGCCGTCTTTGACAGCGTCTCGGTCGCGACGACCTTCCGCGCGAAGCTGGGCGAGATGGGCGTGATCTTCTGCTCGTTCTCCGAGGCCGTGAAGGATCATCCAGACCTCGTGAAGCAGTACCTCGGGTCGGTCGTGCCGTACACCGACAACTTCTTCGCCACGCTCAATTCCGCGGTGTTCAGCGACGGTTCGTTCGTCTACATTCCGAAGGGCGTGAAGTGCCCGATGGAGCTCTCGACGTACTTCCGCATCAACGCGAAGAACACCGGTCAGTTCGAGCGGACGCTGATCATTGCGGATGAGGGGTCGCACGTCAGCTACCTCGAGGGCTGCACGGCCCCGATGCGGGACGAAAACCAGCTGCATGCGGCCGTAGTGGAACTCGTCGCGCTGGAGCGCGCGCAGATCAAGTACTCGACGGTACAGAACTGGTATCCCGGCGACGAGCAGGGTCGCGGCGGCATCTACAACTTCGTCACCAAGCGCGGTGAATGTCGCGGCGCCGACTCGAAGATCAGCTGGACCCAGGTCGAGACGGGCTCAGCCATCACCTGGAAGTACCCGAGCTGTGTGCTCACGGGTGACAACTCCGTCGGTGAGTTCTATTCGGTTGCAGTCACGAATCACTTCCAGCAGGCCGACACGGGCACGAAGATGATCCACATCGGCCGCAACACGCGCAGCACCATCGTCTCGAAAGGCATTTCCGCCGGCCACGGGCAGAATACCTATCGCGGGCTGGTGAAGATCCTGCCGAACGCCACGGGTGCCCGCAACTACACGCAATGCGACTCGCTCCTCATGGGCAGCGAATGCGGGGCACATACGTTCCCGTACATGGAAATCCGCAACCCTTCGGCAAGCGTCGAGCACGAAGCCACGACTTCGAAGATCGGCGAGGACCAGCTGTTCTACTGCCTGAGCCGCGGCATCTCTGCCGAGGACGCGATCAACATGATCGTGAACGGCTTCTGCAAGGTCGTGTTCAAGGAACTGCCGATGGAATTCGCCGTGGAAGCACAGAACCTGCTCGCCGTCAGCCTCGAAGGCTCGGTGGGATAATCTTGGAGTGCACGGGATGTTGAGCATCAAGAACCTGAACGTGAAGGCCGGCGAGAAACACATCCTGAAGGGCCTGAACCTCGACGTCCCCGCGGGCGAGGTGCACGCCATCATGGGACCGAACGGATCGGGCAAGAGCACGCTGACGCAGGTGCTGGCCGGTCGCGATGGATACGAGATCCTGTCCGGGACGGTCACCTACAACGACCGTGACCTGCTGGCGCTGGCGCCGGAAGAGCGAGCACGGGAAGGCGTCTTCCTTGCATTCCAGTATCCGGTCGAGATTGCCGGGGTGAACAACGTCTACCTGCTCAAGGCCGCCCTGAATGCCATCCGCAAGCACCGTGGCGAACAGGAGGTCGACGCATTCGAATTCCTGGCATTGGTCCGGGAAAAGATGCAGCTCATGCAGATGAGCGAGAACTTCCTGAGCCGCGGCGTCAACGAGGGCTTCTCCGGTGGCGAGAAGAAGCGCAACGAGATCCTGCAGATGCTGATCCTGGAGCCGAGGCTCGCGCTGCTCGACGAGACCGACTCCGGTCTCGACATCGATGCGCTGAAGGTGGTGGCCCAGGGCGTGAACAGCCTGCGGAGCCCCGATCGCGCGATGGTGCTGGTCACCCATTACCAGCGGCTGCTCGACTACATCGAACCAGATCGGGTCCACGTGCTGGCGGACGGCCAGATCATCAAGAGCGGCGATCGCAACCTGGCACTCGAGCTCGAGAAGCGGGGCTACGACTGGGTAAGGCAGGAGGCGGCTGCGGCATGAGTGCCGTTCCCCTCCCCTCGGTGTCGCCGGTGCTCGAGCGTTTGCGGACCCTGTTCGCATCACGCACCGTCCGCGCGCCTGATCTGCAGCAACCAGCCCTCGATTCCTTCCTGGCGCAGGGGCTGCCGACAGCGCGCGACGAGGCCTGGAAGTACACGCCGTTGCGCCGCTTCGAAAGCCGCACGCTCGCGCTTGCCGATCCGCTGGCTGCCGTGGATACGGAACTCACCGCCCGCCAGTTGCCGGGCGATGGCTGGCAGCGGCTGGTCTTCGTGAACGGACGTTTTTCCGCCGCGCAGTCATCAGCGTTAGGGATGCAGCCCGGCTTGCGCATCCGTACGCTGCAGAGCGTGTTACAGGAATCTCCGGAAGAAACGGCCTCGCTGCTCGGGATGGAAGCAGCCGATCCTTCGGCCCGCTTTGCCCTGCTCAATCGCGCCTTCCTGGAAGATGGACTGGTGATCGAGGTGGAGGCCGGGGTCACGGTCGCCATGCCCGTGTACATCGCCCTGCTGACCACCAGTTCCAGCCAGCGCTGGCTGGTCAGCCCGCGAATCATCGTTCGCGCGGCTGCAGCTTCGCGCGTGACCCTCGTCGAGCACTACCTGTCAGCCGAGCGGGCCGAACACGTAGTCAACGCCGTCACCCAGGTCGCCGCGGTGGACGGCGCCATCGTCGAGCATTACCGGCTGCAGCAGGAAGGATCTCAGGTCATCCACCTCGGCCACGTAAACGCATCCGTCGGGCGGAATGCCCGGTATGAAAGTCATACGCTGGCCCTCGGCAGCAGCCTCGGTCGCCTCGACCTGGTCGCTCGACTTGAGGGCACGCAGGCTCACGCGGCATTGAATGGCATCTTCCTGGCCAATGGCAGCCAGCATCTCGACACGCGGACCTGTCTCGAGCACGCGGTCCCGCATACGACGAGCACCGAAGACTATCGCGGGCTGGCAGACGGCCGTGGCCGCGGTGTCTTCAACGGCAAGGTGATCGTGCACAAGGACGCGCAGAAGACGGATGCGCGGCAATCCAGCCGCAACCTGTTGCTGTCTCCCACGGCCGAGATCGATACGCGGCCGGAGCTCGAGATCTACGCCGACGATGTCAAATGCAGTCACGGTGCAACGACGGGCCAGCTGGATCCGGTCGCGCTGTTCTACCTGCGGTCCCGCGGCATTGACGAGGCGGAGGCCCGGGGCCTGCTGGCGCTCGCATTCGTCGAGGCCGTCATGGGCCACATGAGCCTGGAACCGGTGCGTACGCACCTGCATGGCATCTTCGCGCGGCACTTCCTGGTGCACCCGGAGGCATCCGCATGAGCGCCGCCATCGGGACCGCCCGCAACCCGACCGTGTTCGATGTCGAAGCCCTCCGCGCGGATTTCCCGATCCTGCACCAGAAGATCAACGGCAAGCCGCTCGTCTATCTCGACAACGCCGCATCCAGCCAGCGGCCCCGCAGCGTCATCGACGCGATCTCGGGTTACTACGAACACGACCATGCAAACGTGCATCGTGGCGTGCACACCCTGAGCCAGCGGGCCACGGATGCCTACGAGGGCGCCCGGGAATCCGTTCGCCGGTTCATCAACGCGCGCTCCACGAAGGAAATCATCTTCGTCCGCGGCACCACGGAGGCGGTCAATCTGGTCGCCGCATCGTTCGCCCGGCCACGGATCAAGGCGGGCGATGAAATCCTCATTTCCTGGCTCGAGCACCACGCCAACATCGTGCCCTGGCAACTGCTGGCCGAGCAGACCGGTGCGGTACTCAAGGTGATTCCGATCAGCGCCCAGGGCGAAGTCGACTTCGCGGCGTTCGAGCAGATGATTGGGCCGCGCACGCGCCTGCTGGCACTGGCCCATGTCTCGAATGCGCTCGGCACCATCGTGCCGGTGCAGAAGTTCATCGCCGTCGCCCGGAAGCATGGCGTACCCATCCTGCTCGATGGGGCGCAGGCGATTCCCCATGCCCCCATCGACGTCCAAGCGCTGGACTGCGATTTCTACTGCTTCTCGGGCCACAAGATGTTTGGCCCGACCGGCATCGGCGTGCTCTACGGCCGCGAAGCGTTCCTCGAGTCCATGCCGCCGTGGCAGGGCGGCGGCGACATGATCCTGTCGGTGTCCTTCAAGGGCACGACCTACAACCAGCTGCCGTGGAAGTTTGAAGCCGGCACGCCACACATTGCGGGCGTAGTGGGCCTGGGAGCAGCGATCCAGTATCTGGAAGCGATCGGCATGGAGCGCATCGCCGCGTACGAGCACACCCTGCTCGAGTACGCGAGCGCAAGACTCCCGACCGTGCCCGGCCTGAGGATCGTCGGTACCGCCCCTCACAAGGCAGCAGTCGTCTCGTTCGTCCTGGATGGCATCCATCCCCATGATATCGGCACCATTCTCGATGCAGATGGCGTTGCGATCCGCACCGGCCATCACTGCGCCATGCCGGTCATGGATTTCTTCTCGATTCCGGCGACCGCGCGGGCCTCGTTCGCGTTCTACAACACGCCTGCAGAAATCGATGTGCTCGTGGCTTCACTGCTGAAAGCACGCGAGTACCTGGGCTGAACCTGCCATGGATCTCAAAGACCTCTACCGCGACGTGATCGTCGACCACAATCGCCGCCCGCGGAACTTCGGACCCATGGAAGCACCGGACGCGCAGGCCGATGGCCATAACCCGCTCTGCGGTGACCGCCTCACGATCTACGTCGATCTGGAGGGCGATCAGGTCAAGGAAGCCCGCTTCGAAGGCACCGGTTGCGCGATCTCGGTCGCGTCGGCCTCCCTGCTCACCGAAGCGGTGAAGGGCAAGTCGATTGCCGAGGTCGACCGGCTCTACGCGGAAGTCCACGACCTGCTGACCCGCCGCGACGCGATCGCTGCACCCGGCCTGGGAAAGCTCGCTGCCCTGTCTGGCGTGCATGAGTTCCCGGCACGAGTGAAATGCGCCAGCCTCTGCTGGCACACGCTGCAGGCAGCGCTGCATCCGCCGACCGTGGCGGCAGCCCCCATCTCAACCGAATAACCGTTCACGGAACCGCCTTGCGCAGTCACGACAACGAAGCAGTCATCATCGGCAGGGATGTCGAAGCAGTCATGGTCCCGGCCGGCGTCCCGGTCACCCTGCGTGCCGGCAAGACCGGCTTCATCACGCAGGCGCTGGGCGGCAGCTTCACGGTGTACGTGGAAGGCAACCTGTTCCGCGTGGCGGGCAGCGATGCCGACGCCCTGGGCAAGGAGCCGATGCTCACCCCCGAACTCCCCCCCGATGCCACTGACGACGACGTCCGGGAACTCGTATGGGAACAGATGCGCACCTGCTACGACCCCGAGATACCGGTCAACATCGTGGACCTCGGCCTCATCTATGAATGCGATATCACGCGGGAAGCGGACGGGCTGCGTGTCGCCGCCATCAAGATGACGCTGACCGCTCCCGGTTGTGGCATGGGCGAAGTGCTCGTCCGTGACGTGAAGGAAAAGGTGGAGATCATCCCCACCGTCAAGCGGGCGGATGTCGATCTCGTCTTCGATCCCCCCTGGAACCAGACGATGATGTCCGAAGCAGCCCGGTTGCAGACGGGGATGATGTGAGAGGACCAGCCGGAGCCTTGGGGCACTGGGCGCTGGCAGGAACTACCGGATAGCGGAACATGTATTGGGTTACCGTCAAGGCTGCGGTGGAGATCCCACCTGGCGACTATGCGCAGATCGAAGTCAACGGCGAACCGGTGGCTGTCTTCAATGTGGCCGGTACGTTTTGCGCAGTGGACGACGTCTGCACCCATGACGGGGGCGGGCTGGCGGGTGGTGCAGTGGAAGGTGATGTGGTGATCTGTCCGCGCCATGGTGCGCGGTTCTGCCTGCGCACCGGCGCCGTATTGGGACCGCCCGCCTACGAACCGATTCGAACCTATCCAACTCGGGTTGCCGACGGCATCGTAGAGGTTCAAGCTCCGGAATGAAATTCAGGGAGCATTCCCCATGAGGCGCCTCACGCTCGTCCGCCATGCGAAATCCGACTGGAGCGTGGCCGGCCAACCCGACTGGGACCGGCCACTGAATGCACGCGGCCTCAAGGACGCACCCGACATGGCCCGGCGTTTGCGGGAGCGCAAGCTCAAGCCCGGCTGCATCCTCACGAGCCCGGCAGCCAGAGCGCTCAGCACCGCGTCGATCATCGCCCGTGAACTGGGCGTCGACGCCAGCAAGCTCCTGCAGGACGAGCGCCTCTACCACGCCAATCCTGCGACCATCCTCAGCGTCATTCGCGATCTCGGGGCTGCGGCCCGGCACGTCATGGTCATCGGCCACAACCCCGGACTCACCGAGTTCGCGGACCAGGTTTCCGTCGACCGCCGCATCGACCACATGCCGACCTGCGCAGTCGTCACCATCACGCTCGACGTCAGGCAATGGACGGACCTCGACTGGAGTACCGGCAAGGAGGTGGACCTCGACTACCCCCGCAACACCGACCGACCTGCCTGAGGCAAGGGCACCCGCCGGATTCACACTTCATTTAACCGCGCCATGCGACCCTCCCGCGACAATTCGAGTCCGTATCGTTCCAGGGAGTGTCTTCACGGTGTCTGTCCGCAGCCTGATCGCTTCGTTTGCCTGTCTCGCCTCCGTCTCCGCCCTCGCACAGGCGCCTGCTGAGCCGCCACCCAAGTCCATCCACATCGCTCGCGCGAGCCAGCCACCGGTCATCGACGGAGTCCTCAACGAGGCGGAATGGGCCGGCGCAACGCTTGTCGAGGATTTCCACCAGATCGAACCCATCGAGTTCGCACAGCCCTCCGAACGGACGCGCGTCTATGTAATGGTCGACGAGGACACGCTCTATGTCGCCGCGAAGATGTGGGACAGCGAACCGGAGCGCGTGGCCGCGAATGTCATGCGCCAGGGCGAGCAGCTCCAGGATGACGACAACTTCGCCATCGTCCTCGATACATTCAACGACCGGCGCAGCGGCTACTGGTTCGAGGTCAACGCGAATGGCGTGCGGCGCCAGGCCATCTTCCAGAACACGAGCAGCCGCAATTTCGACTGGCGCGGGATCTGGCGCGCCATGGGCACCCGGGACAGCGAGGGCTGGGTCGCGGAGATGGCCATCCCGGTCAAGACGCTGACCTTCAACCCGGCCAGCGACACGTGGGGTATCGGTTTCCGCCGGAAGATCGAACGGCGCCAGGAATTCATGGGCTGGACCTCGCGCAACCAGCAGGTCAATCCGGGCACCGCGGGGACGGCGACCGGCCTCGGTGGCCTCAACCAGGGCCTGGGGCTCGATCTCGTCCCTTCACTGAGTGTGCGTCACGAGCGCCGCTTCGATCCGGAAGGCGACGACCAGGATGTCGAACCCTCGCTGGATGTGTTCTACAAGATCACGCCCGCCCTCACGGCTGCGCTCACGATCAACACCGACTTCTCCGCGACCGAGGTCGATGACCGTGAGGTCAACCTGACGCGGTTCGGGCTGTTCTTCCCGGAGAAACGGGCATTCTTCCTGCAGGATGCGGATATCTTCGAGTTCGGCCGCCTCACCAGCGCCGACAACGACACCGAGATCTCGGGCAATTCCCTGGAGAACGGTCGACCCTTCTTCTCGCGCCGCATTGGTCTCAGTGCCGACGGGCAACCCGTCGACCTGCGGGTCGGCGGCAAGCTGACGGGCCGCGTGGGCAACTGGAACGTCGGCCTGCTCGACGTGCAACAGGCTGCGTACGACACGATTGATTCGCGCAACCTGCTCGTCGCCCGGGCCGTGGCCAACGTGCTGGAAGAGTCGAGCCTGGGGTTGATCGTCACCAACGGCGATCCCCGCTCGAATCTCGGCAATACCGTCATCGGCGCCGATTTCCGTTACCAGAACACGCAGCTGGCCGGCGACAACGTGCTCGAAGCCGAAGCCTGGTACCAGCAGAGTGAGACTGAAAACGTGACCGGCGACGATGCCGCCTGGGGCGTGCGCATCGGCATGCCCAATGAAACCGGCTTCCGGGCCGGTATCGGGATGAAGGAGCTGGAACGGAACTTCTTTCCGGCGCTCGGCTTCGTCAACAACCCCGGCATTCGCGACTACACCTTCGAATCCCGCTACACCCGGCGCATGGACGGGTTCATCCAGGCTCTCTATGGCACCTTCGATGTCCAGCGTATCGAGCTGCTGGATTCCGGGCTGCAGTCGCAGGTGATCACGGTCCGTCCGCTCGTCATCGAGACCGACGCTGGCGAGGAGCTGGAATTCAGCTACATCTCGAACAAGGAAGTGCTGTACGAGGACTTCGAGATCTCCGACGGCGTGATCCTGCTGCCAGGCGAGTACCAGTTCGACGAATACAAGGTGTCGGTCGAAACCGGCGGTCATCGCGTGCTGTCCGGAACGGTAAGGTTTGCTACCGGAGATTTTTACAACGGCGAGCGCATCAATATCGAAGGCGAGATCACCTGGCGGCCTTCGCCCCACTTCGCGCTATCTGGTGAATACGAGTACTTCGACGTGGACCTGCCGCAGGGCGAGTTCATCACCCGCCTCCTGCAGGTGCGCGCAGACATCGTCTTCTCGTCCAGGCTCTCGTGGTCGAACCTCGTGCAGTACGACAACGAATCGGAGCTGATCGGCATCAACAGCCGGTTGCAGTGGATCCCGGAAATGGGACGGGAGACCTATCTCGTGTTCAACCACGCGTTGCAGGACTTCGACCGCGACGACCGTTTCCGGTCGGAAAATGCGGACGTCGTGATCAAGGCGGGCTACACGTTCCGGTTCTGAGCGTTCGGCGCTGGCTGAGGTCCCGCTACCTGAGTTCGTAGACGAGATTCAGCGTCGTCAGCGTGTCGGTTTTCTCGAAACCCTCTGGAGGATCCGTGTTATGGCGGACGGCGTAGCCGACGGCCAGCGCGAGGACTTCGGTCATCCGCACCTGGAGCGCCAGTTCGTTCTGCAGGAAGGCGTTGTCGCCCCCCGATTCCACCAGGAACTTGTTGAGGATCTGGGTCGTGTCCGTCAGTCTGTGCTCGAAATCGACGCCACCCGTGAAGATCAGCTCGCTGTCGTTGTCGCCCGGGATGATCGTGATGCCGTCATCGGCCAGCGAATCGCGCGTCTCGAAGAACTTGTAACCGGCGCCGACCTGCCCGGTGAGCTTGGTCGCGTCGTTATCGATGAAGCGGTAGCCAATACCAGTGCCGGCCGCGCTCTGGTAGTCGAAGCCGCTGAAACGGTCATCTTCGTAACGGCCCGAGCCGAACCAGAAAGCCCGCTGGCCGAAACTGAAGTCTGACTGTCCGCGTGCCTCCCAGCGCTGTGCCGTGGCGCCAATCTGATCCGACGCGTAGTTGCCGGTCAGGCCGACAAGGTGCTTCCAACGCTCGAGTTCATTGACCACCTCAACCTTGGCGTTCGCCGCCCTGGTCTCGCTGTTGCCACTCGCCATGGCCGCACCCACTTCACCCTTGCCGCTCCAGTCCGCAGCTGCCGTCGCCGCATGCAGACTCAACACCAGACCGGTTGCAATAACTACAGGATCTCGCGCTGCCCGCATGCCTTTGCCGCTCCATTGATTGACGAGCGCGCGAGTATAAAACCGTTTGGTACCGGACTTGCCATTCTGGCCATTTTCTGGCCATTCCGTTTCGCCAGTTTGGCAAGTCCGGCATTGTGATTGCGACAAGAATCGGAGGTAGCCGCCACTGCGTAAAGGATCCGTAGCCGTCTTTCGTGGTCATCTCCGGCTTTATTCGAATCCGAAATCGCATCAGCGCTCCCTCCCCGCTTCCCCAGTCATTCTCTGCACCGGCGACAGCAAATACTCCATCACTGTTCGCTTCCCTTGATTGATTTCCGCACTGACCTGCATGCCGGCCAGGGCGGGTAGCGCGAGATCGTTGATCCGGATCTCTTGTCGATCTAGCTCGATGAGCGCCTTGAAGATCGGCGATGGGCGGGATGATCCACTTGGAACGTCTGCTGCAGATTGGCTGGCATCGGCGCTGATGGTTCTGACCCTGCCCTCAAGCATGCCGTACTTCTGAAACTGGTAAGCGGCGAGCTTCACCCTGACCTGTTGACCGGGCTGTACGAACCCGATGTCCTGATTCTCGATCGCGACTTCGGCAATGAGGGGTTCGTCGACAGGAACCAGACTCATGAGCACGGTACCGGGCTGGATGACGGCGCCGACGGTGGTAGTCGCGAGTTCCTTGACGATTCCGGCCTGCGGGGCCTTGAGTTCCAGCAGCCCCTCGCGATAGCTGTTCTTGCTGTCGCTCTGCTCAAGCTGACTGACGCTGGAGAGGGTTTCGAGGCGCAGAGCGTTGAGATCGCTCTCGTAGGTGCTCTTGAGCTGCGCGAGCCGCTGATCATGTTGGCGGAGCGAGGCTTTAAGGCCCTCGATTTTGGCGCGCTGGGATTCCATATCCTGCGCCTGCTCCTGTGCATTTCGACGCTCCTCTTCGGCCTGCAACTGCCCGATCAACTTCTGGCTGGCGAGTTTCTCGTAGGCTTGCGCCTGGCGTTCGTAACTCGGCAGGGTAGTTTCGAGCTTCTCAAGGGTCTCAGATTCGGCTGTCAGTTCGTGTTCTGTCCGCAGCCTGGCCATCTGCTCGGCGGCCAGGGAATCGAGGAAGGTTTGCCGATGGGCCCGGAGCTGTGACTGCACCTGCGAGAACAGCAAAGGATCGTCATCAGGCTGGCGAGTCAACGCCGAACCAGCGAGTTCCGCCTCGATGCGCCGCAGCTGTAACCGCTGTTGAGCCAGCTCCTTTGTCACGGCGAGGGCGTCTGCGGCCGCCAGCGTGGGATCCAGCCGGGCCAGTACCTGCCCTGCAACGACGACATCGCCCTCCTTGACGAGCAGTTCCCGCACCACCCCTCCTTCTGCAGGCTGGACGATCTTGACGTAGGTCTCCGGCACCAGCCTCCCTTCCGCCACCGCCACGATATCGAGTTTCCCGAAGATCGCCCAGACCAGCAACAGGCCAAACAGGGCGCAGACCAGTTTCAGCACGACACGACTGCCTTTCGCGGGATCGGTCGCCTCAATCTCGAACAGGGCCGAGGCGACCCGCAGGGTCAGCGTCGGTGAGGGGTTCGTTGGAGGGGCAGTGATGGCAGGCATGTCAGTGGGGGTTCCTACGCTTCGATCCGGCCGTCGCTGGCGCCAGGCACCGGTCCTTCCCTGTCCCCGGGGATGACCGTCAGCTTGTCTCCGATCCGGACGATTTGGTCGACCTGCAGCGCCTTGGGCAGCGCATGGGCGATGAACAGGATGGTCGCGCGGGTCTTGAGGCCGTTGATCGTGCGGGCCACTTGTTCCGCGGTGGAGGGATCCAGACTCGCAGTCGCCTCGTCGAAGATCAGGATGCGGGGCCCCTTGAGCAAGGCGCGGGCGATAGACAGTCGTTGACGTTGCCCGCCCGAGAGGCCCGCCCCTCGCTCGCCGATTTCCGTCTGGTAGCCATGGGGCAAGCTCTCGATGGCGGTATGGATCTCGGCCATCCGGCACGCAGCCACCACCTGCTCGAACGAGGCGAAGGGGGCGGCGAGCTTCAGATTGTCCAAGATCGTGCCGGAGAAGAGTGTGGTCTCCTGCGGGACGATCCCGAAGTGGGCACGCAGCTCATTGGCCGCCATGTACTGGACGTCGACCCCATCGATCCGGATCAGCCCTTCAGTCGGCACATAGAACCCCTGCAGGAGTTTACCGAGCGTGCTCTTCCCTGCTCCCGACGGCCCCATCACGGCGATCAGCTGCCCGGGTGCGACCTCCAGCGCAAACTGGTCGAAGAGCAACGGGAGATTCTCGGCGTACCTGAAAGACAGCCCGCTGATTGAAACCGCCCCTGCCCCGGCGCTCGTTCTCGCCCTTTCCAGACGATACGTCTCAGCCGGCGCATTCATGATGTCCCCCAGCCGCTTGACGGCGAGTCGCGCCTGCTGAAATTGCTGCCACAGACCGACCAGCCGCAACATCGGCTGCGAGACCCGGGCTGAGAACATCTGGAACGCCACCAGCATGCCGATCGTGAGCGCGGTCGAGGTCATGACGATCCAGGCGCCGGTGATCAGGACGGCCAAGGTCATCACCTGTTCCAGCGTATTGGCCACGGTGCCGTACGTGTTCGAGAGCTGCCGGGTCCGGAATGACGATTCGAGGAAGGCCGCGAGCAGGTCGCGGTAACGACGATTCAGCTGCGGCTCGAGCTGGAGCGATTTGACCGTCTCCATGCCGGCCACGTACTCCGTCATGAATGCCTGATTGGCGGCTCCTCTCAGGAACTGCTCATTGAGGCGCACCTGGAGCAGGGGGGCGACCAAAAGGCTCGCTGCCACGATCACCGCGAGGATACCCAGCACGATCAGGGTGAGGGTCACGCTGTACCAGAACATGATCGCCACAAAGATCAGCAGGAACGGCAGATCCAGGATCAGCGTGACGGCCGCCGAGCTGATTAACTCACGGATGGTCTCGATGCCCTGCATCCGCGCCGCGACGACGCCCGTCGGGCGATGGTGGAAGTAACGCAACGGCAGCTTGAACAGATGCTCAAAGACATGGCTACCCAGCACGGCATCGACGCGCCGTCCGGTATGCAGAATGAGGTACTGACGGACCCAGGTGAGAATCGCCGTGAAGACCAGGAACACCGCCATGCCGACCGACAAGGCGATGAGCGTGCTTTCCGTTCGATGGACAATGACCTTGTCGATGATGGTCTGGGTAAAGAGCGGCAAGCCCAGCGCCAGCAGCTGGAGCACCAGCGAGGCGCCAACGACCTCGATCCACAACGTGCGGTGCCTGAGCAGCTCGGGAAAGAACCAGCGGAAGCCGAACGACGGCTGGCCGGTGACCTCAGGATCCTTGGGTCCGTGATCGCCCGGCCGCACGCGAACAATCACCCCGGTCATGCGCCGCAGTACCCGCTCAAGGGGCACCGTCACGGCACCATTGCACGTTCGCTGCGCTACCAAGGCTTGAGATCCCTCTATACGAAGCAGCATCCACCAGTCACCGCTTTCGGAAACCGCAACCTGCCCTTCGTTTTCGGGCAGGACTTCGAGAGCAACTGGCAACGCAAGGGACCCGAGCGTCGCTCCGTTGACGGGCTCCAGGGATCCGATCGTGGCAGTCAACCCGACTGCCCCAGCCAGCCGCTCGAAATCCCTGCCATCGAGCGGCCCGATGCATTCCTGCGCAACGAGTCCGGCAGACACTCCACGGTGGAGGAGCGCTGCAAACAGCGACAGCAGCCAGAGCACCTGGCCAGGATCGAAACGAACCGGCTCGTGACTCATCCTTGAGTTCCGGAAGAGGAAAAGTAGCCGCCATCCCTGACGGAGTCCGGTCACGAAGGTAAGGCAGCGTCTGGATGTGCGCGCGTCGAATTTCTGCGGTGAAACCGCAGTTTCACGGACTCAGCGGCCGCGGAGTGTCCGTAGCGCCCGGCGCGCATGTTTGTCGGGACGCCCGTCGGGTGACGGGGGCGCCATTCGCAGTTGCGCGCGCTTCTGCTCGCGCGCCGCGAGGCTGGCGGGAGTTTCGAGATAGTGGGTTTGTGCTTCGGCAGCGGGACCCCGCCGCGACGGAATCCCCTGGACGATAACCTCGTAACGCAAGTCACCGCGGGTGATCGAAAGGTGGTCGCCCACGTGTACCACGCGCGCCGGTTTCACCCGCTCCCCGCCGACATGCACGAGTCCACCGGTCACCGCATCCGTCGCTTCGGAGCGGCTCTTGAAGAACCGCGTGAACCACAGCCACTTGTCGATGCGGAGAGCGTCAGCCGTTTCAGGAACGCCGCGCTCGCGGCCGCTCATTCCATCGTGCAGAGGCAGTAGTAGTAGGCCCCGCGGCTTTCGAACAACCGTGACAGGCGGGCGAGCTCTGCCTCGAGGGGCGACAATGCCTTGCGCACGCGGGTCGCCACGGACTCCTCGGGAGCCAGCGCACGAATCGCACGACCGGCGAGCACCCGTACTTCCTGGGCCAGCACCTGACGCCAGGACAGCGGCGGTTCGATGTATTCGACGTGGTAGTCATCGCCGAGATCCACCCGCTGGGCAGCCGCATCCAGCGCATCCCGGAAGGAGCCGAGTTCATCGACGAGACCAACACGCTGCGCATCCTTGCCCGACCACACTCTTCCCTGGGCCACGGTATCGATTTCATCCGCCGGCTTGCCGCGACCCTGCGCGACCTTCGCGACGAAATTGCGGTACTCATGGTCGACGGTCGTCTGCAGCAGTTCCTTCGGGGCATCGCCCAGCGGGCGGTCGAGCCGGAAGGCATCGGACAGGGGCGTCGTCCCGAAGCCATCCACCGAGACACCCAGCTTTGCCAGCGTGCGGTCCACCGTCGGGAAGATCGCAAATACGCCGATGGATCCCGTCAAGGTCGCCGGACTGGCCCAGATCTGGTCCGCGTCCATGGCGATGTAGTAGCCGCCCGACGCCGCCGTGCTGCTCATCGAAGCAATCACCGGCTTGCCGGCCAGCTTGATGGCCTCGACTTCCCGACGGATCACTTCGGAAGCAAACACGCTGCCACCGGGGCTGTCGATGCGCAGCACCACCGCCCGTACGCGGTCGTCGAAGCGGGCTTGCCGCAGCAGGGCAGCGGTCGAATCCCCGCCGATCGTGCCCGGCGGCTGTTCGCCATCGAGGATTTCGCCCGACGCCACGATCACGCCAACCCGCTCACGCTCTTCAGCTGCAAGCGCACGCTGCGAACGGATGGAATTCAGATAGTCCGTATGCAGGACGCCACGGAAGCCGTGGGTACTGTCGTCCTCACCCGTGATCTCCACGAGCCGCTCTTCCACCTGGGCGCGGGTCCTGAGCTCGGTCACGAGCCCGCTTTCCAGCGCCACGACAGCCATATCGCCGCCGGCCGCATTCACGCGCTGCACTGCCTGGTCTGCATACTCCGCGAGCGCGGCTGCCGGCAGACTGCGTGCTTCCGTGACGGCGCTCTGGTAGGTGCCCCACAGCGAATTGAGCCAGGCCTGGGCTTCCTCGCGCTCGGCTTCGGACATGTCGTTGCGGCTGAACTGCTCGGTGTACGACTTGTAAGTGCCGGCGCGGAAGATATTCACGTCCAGCCCAAGCTTGTCGATCGCATCCTTCATGAACATGCGGTAGTACGCATAGCCGTCGATCAGCACCAGCCCCTCGGGATCGAGGTAGATTTCGTCGGCGTTGGCGGCAACGTAGTACTGCGCCTGGTCGTAATACTCGCCTTGCGCGATCACCGGCTTGCCGCTTGAGCGGAAGTCGCGGATCGCGATGCTCAACTCCTCGAGCTTGGGGGTACCGCCGCCGGCCATCCCGCCGAGATCGAGCACCAGCGCCTGGATGCGCTCGTCCGTCTTCGCCTCGCGGATCGCCTCCACGACATCGCGCAGCAGCGTTTCCGGCTGCCCCTGTCCGTACGCTTCCGAAATCGCCCGTTCGAATGGATCGCCGCTCAACTGCTCGACGAGTGCGCCTTCGGGAGCAATCACGAGGGCAGACTGGCTCGGCACCAGCGGGATCGAAGGCGAGACGGCCACCCAGAGCACGCCGAAGATGAAGAGCAGCAGGATGACGTGCAGCACCTTGCGCACGCCATCGAGCAGGCGCCAGAGGAATCCGAAGACACCCTTGATGAAATTCATGAAGTTCCGGAACCTCAGGCTGCGAACGGTCAGGAATGGCTTGCTTCGAGTGTACCCGCGGGCAGCGAACCGCGGCTACCGCCGGACCGGCGACGCCCCGAAACGCGGCGGGGGCGGCCACTTGCGCAACCGCCCCCGTCTTGAACCCGCGCGCCGGCCAGACCCGGCGGCTGCCTCAGACCTTCTCTTCGATGCGTGCGGCCTTGCCGGCCAGGTCACGCAGGTAGTAGAGCTTGGCGCGACGGACGTTGCCGCGGCGCTTCACGGTGATCCCGCCCAGCGCGGGGCTGTAGGTCTGGAACACGCGCTCGACGCCTTCGCCATGCGACACCTTGCGGACCGTGAAGGACGAGTTCATGCCCCGGTTGCGGCGGGCAATGACGACGCCTTCGTAGGCCTGCACGCGCTCGCGATCGCCTTCCTTCACCCTTACTTCCACGACGACCGTGTCGCCAGGAGAAAACTCGGGGATCTTCTTGTTCGTGGCTTCCGCCTCGAGCGTGGCAATGATGTTGTTCATGTACTTGGTCCTTGGCCTGTAAACAATGCTTGCAGTCAGTTCTTCATGAGCCGGATGCAGGCCTTTGCAGACCCTGCTCCCGCACAAATTCATCCAGCAGCCGGCTGTCCTCGGCACTCAAGCCCCGGTGCTCCAGCAGCTCGGGCCGCAGCTGCCACGTCCGCCCCAATGCCTGCTTCAGGCGCCAGTGCCGGATGGCGGCATGATCCCCGCCCAGCAACACCTGCGGCACCGCCTGGCCCTCCCAGACTTCGGGCCGCGTGTAATGCGGCCAGTCGAGCAGCCCCGCGCTGAACGAGTCCTGCGCCGCCGACTCGGCATCACCCAGCACGCCGGGCAACAGTCGCAATACCGCATCGATCAGCACCAGCGCGGGCAACTCACCGCCCGAGAGCACGTAGTCGCCGATCGAGATCCGTTCATCGATGGCCGTCGCCAGCAGGCGCTCATCCACGCCCTCGTACCGCCCGGCCAGCAGTAGCAGACCCGGTCGCTTCGCCAGCTCCGCGGCCCTAGCCTGCGTCAGCGGCACGCCATCCGCGGCGAGGTAGATGCTCCGGCTGCCCTCGGGCAACCTGGCCTGCGCCGTGGCGAGCGCCGTGCGCGTGGGCTCCACTTTGAGCACCATGCCTGGCCCGCCGCCGTACGGCCGATCGTCCACCGTCCCGTGCACGTCCTGCGCAAAATCGCGCGGGTTCACCGTGCCAACCGTCACCTGGCCGCGCTCGATCGCCCGGCCCGTCACTCCGAGCCTCACGGCGCTTGCCACCCAGGCCGGAAACAGCGTCACGACCTCGATGTGCATCGACTTACCAGTCCGGGTCCCAATCCACCGTCATGCGGCCAGCGTCCAGATCCACCGCGACCAGCCGCTGCTTCACGAGCGGCACCACATGGTCGCGCTCGCCCCGGATGATCATCAGCGGATGCACCGCCGTCTCGCGGAAGTGGTCCACCTTGCCTAGCCAGGCTCCCGTCGGGGAGTAGGCATCGAGGCCGGTCAGGTCTTCCCAGTAGTATTCCCCTGCCGCGGGCGGCGGCATTTCACTGCGCCACACGCCGATCTCGCCGCCGACCAGAAGCTGCGCCTGGTCGGGATTCATACAGTTCTCGAATCTCGCGAGCAGCGCCCGGTTTGCGGGCCGCGCCTCCGCGCAGTTCGCCACAGTCCAGGAGCCACGCTGCCCCAGTTGCCAGACCTCGTACTCGAGGAGATTTTCAGGAGGGCTGGTGAAAGACTGGATCTTGACCCATCCCCGCACCCCGAACACCCCGGTGATCCGGCCGAGGACCACGATCCGGTCCGCCCTGACGGGCTTGTCAGCAGCGGGCTTGTCCGAACTGGGTGACGCCATCGGCCCGCTCACAGATGACCCACGACCCGCTGAGGGCCACGTGCAACGGGTAGCCGTTCAGGCAGCTATCTGCCGCTTGACGGTCTCGACCAGCTGGGCGACCCGATCGGACGGCTTGGCGCCCTTCCCCACCCAGTACTCCACGCGGCCCAGGTCGAGCTCCAGCTTGCGCTCCTTGCCAACGGCAATCGGGTTGAAAAACCCGATCTGCTCGAGGGCGGTCCCACCCTGACGCTTGCGGCTGTCGGTGACAACGACATGGTAGAACGGCGTTTTCTTGGTGCCGCGACGGGTCAGGCGGATCGTAACCATAGGTGCTGCTTCTTGGGCCCGGAAAAATGAGGCGCGAATACTAATGAAATTCTTGGGGAATTGAAATGCTTGGGAAGGCCCGAATGACCCTGCCCTGCGAGCTGCCGGAGGCCGCGCCCTGGCCTTGCGGGTTCAGCCGAACGGCCCGGGGGGCATTCGCCCGCTCATGGCGCGCATCATCCGGGCCATGCCACCTCCCTTGGTCATGTTTTTCATCATTTTCTGCATCTGCAGGAAGTTCTTGAGCAGGCGGTTCACGTCCGCCACCTGGACGCCGGAACCCTGGGCGATCCGGCGCCGGCGCGACCCGTCGATGACCTTGGGGTGGCGGCGTTCCCCAGGAGTCATCGACCGGATGATGGCCAGCTGGCGCTGGATCTCCCGGTCATCGGGCTTGGGAGCCTGGGCGGCTTTGCCCATCAGCTTGGCGGGGAGCTTCTCCACGAGGGCCGCAAGCCCGCCCATCTTCTCGACCTGACCAAGCTGGTCGTGCAGGTCGTTGAGGTCGAAGTCCTTGCCCTTCTTGAGCTTGGCGGTGAGCTTCTCGGCCTGCTCCCGGTCCACCTGGCGGGTTACGTCCTCGACCAGGGACAGCACATCGCCCATCCCCAGGATACGGGAGGCTACCCGTTCGGCCTGAAACGGCTCCAGGGCGGCAGCCTTTTCGCCCGTGCCGATGAACAGGATCGGCTTGCCGGTGACGTGGCGGACGGAAAGGGCCGCACCTCCCCGCGCGTCGCCGTCAGCCTTGGTCAGGATGACGCCGGTCAGATCGAGGGCGCTGCCGAAGGCCTTGGCGGCATTCACCGCATCCTGGCCGGCCATGCTGTCGACGACGAACAGCGTCTCGACCGGATTCACCGCCGCGCTGATCGCGCGCACTTCTTCCATCATCTCCGCATCGATATGCAGGCGGCCTGCAGTGTCGACGATCAGGACGTCATAGAGCGACTGGCGCGCCTCTTCGAGCGCTTCCTTCGCCAGCGTGACGGCCGGTTTGGCAGCATCCGCGGGATAGAAGCCCACCTCGATCTGTCCCGCGAGGCGCTCGAGCTGCAGGATGGCAGCAGGCCGGTAAACGTCCGTGCTTGCGAGCAGGACCTTGCGGCGTTCCTTTTCCTTCAGCCACTTCGCGAGCTTGCCGGCCGTGGTGGTCTTGCCGGCGCCCTGCAGGCCGGCCAGCAGGATCACGACGGGAGGCTGGGCACGCAGATTGAGGGGCCGCGTGCCCTCGCCCATCAGGCGGACGAGTTCGTCATGGATCGTGCGGACGAGAGCCTGGCCCGGGGTCAGGCTTTTCTCGATCTCCATCCCCACGACCTGGGCACGGACCGCGTCGATGAAACTCTTGACGACGGGCAGGGCCACGTCGGCCTCCAGCAGCGCCATGCGCACCTGGCGCAACGTGTCGCCGATGTTTTCTTCGGTGAGGCGACCGCGGCCCTGGAGGGCATCGAGGACGCCGCGCAGACGGCCGCTCAGCTGATCGAACATGGGGTGAAACCCTCGGATCCGGAAGGGGCGCAGTATACGTGGCGCGATGCCCGGCCTGCGGCAGCTTCTAATGGCCGGGGGCGTGTGACATGATCCCGCGCGTTCTCAACCTCAAGTGGTACACCCGTCTCCAGGTCGTCCCGCCCCGTGCTGTCCATTGTCGTTTTCGCCTGCTACCTCGCTTCCGCACTGTGGCTCGCCTCCAGCGTGCGCAGTGCTGCGCCCGCGGCCGCCCGCGGTACCCACGTGGCCGGGATCTGCATGGGGTTGCTCGCGCTCGCTTTCCATGGCGCGAAGCTGTGGCGGGATCTGGCCGGGCTAGAGGAATTTGGGCTTTCCGCGGGCGGCACCGCTTCGCTGATTGCGTGGGTGGTCGCCGCCATTGCCGTCATCGCCGCCGCTCGCCGACCTCGCTTTGCCGGCGCAAGCGCCATGCTGCTCATCATCGCCGGGGTGGTGGCGGCACTGGTGGACGACACGGTGCGCGAGTTTGCGGCCTCCGGCCGGGGCTGGGAGCTGACGGCCCATGTGGTCCTGTCGACGGTCGCCTACGCTCTTCTGACTGTCGGAGCCGCGCTCGCGATCGCCTGCACGCTGCTGGACCGCCGCCTGCGGAGCCGGCAGCCGCTCGGCAGTCTTGCCGTGCTGCCGCCGCTCGAATCGCTGGAGACCGGCATGTTCCAGGCGATCGCGGCTGGACTCGCGCTGCTGTCGCTCGCGCTGTTCAGCGGTTTCTTCTTCGTCGAGGATTTCCTGGCGCAACACCTGCTGCACAAAGCCGTGCTGTCGTGCCTCGCTTGGGCAGTCTTTGCCGTGCTGCTGGCCGGGCGCTGGTATCTCGGCTGGCGCGGCCGCACCGCACTCAGGTGGACGCTGGGAGGCTACCTCCTGCTCGGGCTGGCGTACTTCGGCAGCAAGCTGGTACTCGAAGGCATCCTCGGACGCCACTGGGGCTGACGCAGGTGCAGCCACGCTGTCGCCGCCGCAGGTAGAGCGCCAACGTGGACGTGCTATCGCTCCCCGTCCTGTTCGGCATCGTCGCCGTCCTGCTCCTGCTGTCCGCCTTTTTTTCCAGCACCGAAACCGCGCTGATGAGCATCAACCGCTACCGCATCCGGCACATGGCCAGCGCGGGCAGCCGCAGTGCCAGGCTTGTGGAAAAGCTGCTGGAGAAACCGGACCGGCTGATCGGCACCATCCTGCTGGGCAACAACCTCGCGAATTTTTCTGCAGCGGCCGTTACCACGGTGATCGCGCTGCGCCTGGGCGGCGAACCGCTGCTCGCTGCGGCCACCGGTGTCCTTACGCTCGTCGTGCTGATCTTCGGCGAGATCGCGCCGAAGACGTATGGCGCCTTGCATCCCGAACGGCTGGCACTGCCTGCAGCGTGGATCTACACCGGTCTGGTGAAGGCGCTGTACCCCCTGGTATGGGCAGTCAACCTGGTCGCAAGTGGCGTCATCCGCCTGGTGGGCGTGTCGCCGGAGCGAACGACCGGACGGTCATTGAGCGCCGACGAACTGCGCACTGTCGTTGCAGAATCGACCTTAAGCGTACCCCGCCGTCACCAGCAGATGCTCATGAGCATCCTCGATCTCGAGAAAGTGACTGTCGATGACATCATGATTCCGCGGACCGAGATCGGCGGCATCGACCTTGAAGACGACTGGGACGACATCCTCGAACAGCTGCGCTCGAATCCCCATACGCGGTTGCCGGTGTACGAAGCGGATCTCGATCGCATCGTGGGCGTGCTGCACGTGAAGAAAGTCTCGCAGTCACTGGCACGAGGCGACCTGTCACGTGACCTGCTGCGGCGGCTGGCCCAGGAACGCGAGCCGCTGTTCGTTCCCGCTGGCACGACACTGAACAACCAGTTGCTCACTTTCCAGCAACAACGACGCCGCATGGCCCTGGTCGTCAATGAATACGGTGACGTGGAAGGACTCGTCACGCTGGAGGACATCCTCGAGGAGATCGTTGGCGAGTTCACGTCCGATCCCGCCACCCTGCACCGGGACATCCATCGCGATGGCAAGGGGGGGTTCGTCGTCAGCGCGGGAGTGAACATTCGGACCCTCAACCGGCGGCTCGCCTGGAACCTGCCGACCGACGGGCCCCGCACGCTCAACGGGTTGATCGTCGAATACCTCGAAACCATCCCGGAGGCGGGCACCAGCCTCAAGATCGCGAACTACGCCGTGGAGATCCTGCAGACCGCAGGCAACGCCGTGAAGACGGCGCGCATCGTGCCTCCCGGCTAACGCAGTTCTCCAATCGCAGCCAGCACTTCGTCGAGACGCTCGACACCGATCGCCCGGATCCCGTCGATGGGTTTGCGCGGAACGTTGGCGGCCGGGACGATGGCGCGTTCAAAGCCCTGCTTGGCTGCTTCCCGCAACCGCTCTTCGCCAAAGGGCACGGGCCGGATTTCGCCAGCCAGGCCAATCTCGCCGAAGCTCACGAGTCCCGTTGACAACGCGCGGTCACGATGGCTGGAAACGACGGCCAGCACGGCGGGAAGATCCGTTGCGGTCTCGTTGAGCCGCACCCCGCCCACCACGTTGATGAACACGTCGTACCCGGCGGTCGCCACGCCGCCATGCCGATGCAGCACTGCCAGCAGCAGGCTGAGGCGATTCTGCTCGATCCCGACGGCAACTCGCCGTGGATTCATCGCTTGCGTCGGATCCACCAGCGCCTGCACTTCGATCAGCATCGGCCGGGTGCCTTCGCGGGCAACCATCACGACGGAACCGGGCACGGGCGCGGGATGGCGTGACAGGAAAATGGCGGAAGGATTCTTGACTTCCCTCAATCCGTGTTCGGTCATCGCAAACACGCCGATCTCATTCACCGCGCCGAAGCGGTTCTTCACGGCACGCACCAGCCGGTAACGGCTGCCCGCATCGCTTTCGAAATAGAGCACCGTATCGACCATGTGCTCGAGGATGCGCGGGCCTGCGATCAGTCCCTCCTTGGTGACGTGACCGATGATGAGTACGGCTGCGCCCGTCGACTTCGCGAACCGCACGAGCTGGGCCGCAGACTCCCGCACCTGTGCAGCCGACCCCGGGGATGACTCGACGGCTTCGACGAACATCGTCTGGATGGAGTCGATCACGAGAATGCGGATGTCGCGCGCACGCGCTTCGTTGAGCACCGCCTCGACACTGGTTTCCGCAAACAGTTTGAGGGCATCGCCCGACACGCCCAATCGCTGTGCGCGCAGACTCACCTGACGCAGGGATTCTTCGCCCGTGACATACAGCGTCGATGCGGCCCGGCTCAACGCCTCACCCGCCTGCAGCAGCAGGGTCGACTTGCCGATTCCCGGATCGCCACCCAGCAGCGTGACCGAACCCTGCATCAGCCCGCCGCCGAGCACCCGGTCCAGTTCGTCGAGGCCCGTGGCAATGCGCGGCTCATCCCCCACCAGGACTTCAGCCATGGAGCGAACTGCCGTGCTGGCCGGAGCCAGGCTGGCGCGGGCGGGCGATGTCCGGTTCAGCGTCAGGCTCCTGAAGCTGTCGACCGCTTTGCACGCAGGACAGACCCCCAGCCATTGCAGGCTTTCGTTGCCGCAGGCATCGCAGACATGAACGACTCGCGATTTGGCCATCGGGCAATCCGGTTTTGGGGGATAAATCCGGGTTCAGGGCACAGACCCGGGGGCCCCGATGCTACCGGACCTCGCAGGCCGGGTTAAGCCTGTGACGGCCCCGACAAATGCCCCACCCGCCTTCGTCTATACTCGCGGCGGTCTCCGTAACCGACAGTGCGACAGCGTGGTGGCAACTGACTTTCAAGTGACCCGATACCGCTGGCTTCTGGCGGGTACAGCCACCGCCCTGGTACTGGTCATCGGGCGCCTTGCCCTTACCGATGCAACCGGGGCCCTCGAAGCATTGTTCCGTGACTGGGTGCTGTCGGGCGCCCCGTTCGACCGCCCGCTCTGGGCCGTGGTACTCGACGCGATCGCCGCATTTGCAGCCGTCGCCTTCGCCGGTGGCCTGCTTCCAAGGCTCAAGGGCAAGGCAGCCCTGCTTTCGAGCCTTGCGCTCGCCTGGGGTTTCCTGATCATCGAGATCGTCCTGCTGAGCTGGCTCGGCAGCTGGACCAAGCTGGTGCTGCCCACCCTGGCGCTTGCCGCCGGCCTCGTCGTAACCCTGCTCGTTTCCGCGGAGCCAGTCCCGGTCGCTCGTCCGGCTGCGGGGCGCAAGTTCACGAACGTATCGGGTGACAACCTGTTGCGCATGGCTCGCAACCTGCAGCGGCAGGGGCAGCACGATCTCGCGTTCGAGACTTTCCGGCGCTGCCCCCCTTCGACCGAAGTACTCGACTCCCTCTACGGACTGGGCCTCGAACTGGAGCGTTTGCGACAGACGGACAAGGCCCACGACGTCTTCGAGTACCTCGCCGGCCACGACGCGAAGTACCGCGATCTTGCCAACCGCACCCGTCCGCCACCCCCTGCGCCGCCGAAACCCCGGCCCCGAACCCCTCCGGCCGCGGACAGCGAGACAGGCAAGCGAGCCGCGGCCGAGCCCGCGAAGGAAACGCTGGGACGCTACGAGATAGAACGCGAACTCGGCCAGGGTGCGATGGGCACGGTGTACCTGGGGCGCGATCCGAAGATCAACCGGGTCGTTGCCATCAAGGCGATCTCGCTCGCCCGGGAATTCGAGGATGCGGACCTCGATGAAGTAAAGATGCGCTTCTTCCGTGAAGCCGAAATGGCAGGCCGCCTCAATCATCCCGGCATCGTCACGGTCTATGACGCGGGGGAGGACCGGGGCCTCGCTTACATCGCAATGGAGTACCTGAAAGGCCGGCATTTGAGCCATTTCGCAGAGGCCGCGCACCTGTTGCCGCCGGTCACCGTGATGGGATTGATCGCCCGCCTGGCCGACGCGCTGCACTACGCCCACCGGCAGAATGTGGTTCACCGGGACATCAAACCGGCTAATATCATGTACGATCCCGACTCCGACGAACTCAAAATTACCGACTTTGGCATTGCCCGGCTGACGGATACGAGCAGAACGAAGACCGGCATCGTCCTCGGCACCCCCTCCTTCATGTCACCGGAACAACTCGAGGGGCGCAGCCTCGATGGCCGTTCGGATCTGTTCGCACTCGGCGTCAGCCTGTACCACCTGCTTGCCGGGCAACTGCCGTTCCGCGCCGGATCCATGACCCAGCTGATGCATAAAATCGCCAGCGAACCGCATGCGCCCCTGCGCTCGATCCGGCCCGAACTGCCGGACTGCGTCGAGACCATCCTCGATCGCACCCTCGCGAAAAATCCCGAAGACCGTTACCAGAGCGGCGCAGAACTGGCCGCGGCGTTGCGCAGCTGTGCGCAGGCAGTAGCACATTGAGCGCGGGCATGATGAACCTGCGCGGCAAGATCCGCTCGGTCGGGGTCACCGACGTCGGACGCGTACGCGAGCACAACGAGGATACGATTGGTGTCGATTCCGATATCGGCTTGCTGGTACTGGCCGACGGCATGGGCGGCTACAACGCAGGCGAAGTGGCGAGCGGCATCGCGGTCAAGACCGTGATGAGCCTCGTCAAGGAAGCGTTCGAACGCCAGGACCTCACGGTCGATGACAAGGAATCCGGCCTGTCCCGGCCCAGTATCTTGCTGCGCGACTCGATCATGCGCGCCAACAAGATCATCTACCAGACGGCCAAGACCCAGCCGCAGTGCGAGGGCATGGGCACCACAATCGTGGCCTGCCTGTTCTTCGACAACAAGGTGGCCATCGCCCATGTAGGCGACTCCCGTGTGTACCGACTGCGGACCAGCCGTTTCGAGCAGATGACCATGGATCATTCGCTGCTCCAGGAGCTGGTGGATCGCGGGTTCTATTCGCAGGAAGAAGCGCAGCGCGCCAATAACAAGAACTACGTCACACGGGCGCTCGGCGTAGAGCCTTCGGTGGACGTCGAGATCCATGAGGAACCGGCCCTGAAGGGCGACTACTACGTCCTCTGTTCGGATGGACTGTCCGACATGGTGGAAGACGAAGACATTCACTTAACTATCAGCACCTTTAGTGCTAGTCTTGAAACCATCGCTAAGCAGTTGATCCAGCTATCGAACGACAACGGCGGTCGGGACAACATCTCGATCGTCCTCTCGCAGGTCGTGGACTCCTTCGCCGTACGCAAAGGGGTGGTGGACAAGCTGCTTGGCTGGTTCGACTGATGGCACGGCAAGTGGTCGCATAACGGAATCGAGGCAGACACATGGCACGGTTAATCCTGAGCCTGGATGGCCAAGTTCTGGCCGAGTACAACATGAACAAGGAGCGGTACACCGTTGGTCGTCTGCCCGACAACGACATTCGCATCGACAATCCTGCCGTCAGCGGTCACCACTCGCTGATCATCAACAACATCCTGAACGATTCGTTCCTCGAAGACCTGAACAGCACCAACGGTACCTACGTCAACGGAAAGCTGATCAAGAAGCACGCGCTTCAGCACGGCGACGTCATCACCGTGGGCCACCACCAGCTGCGGTTCGTCGACAGCCAGTCGGGTGAAACGGAACCCGATGAATTCGAGAAGACGATGGTGATCACGCCCGGGTCGGCGATGGCCGCGCAGGCGGCCCAGAGGGCTTCCGCTTCCGACGCTCCGGTCCGGCGCCCTGCCGCTGCCGACGCCGCACCGACGTCAGGCGATGCGCCGACCGCGCTGATGAAGGCAAAACTGCAGGTATTGAGTGGCGCCTTTGCCGGCCGGGAACTCGAACTCAACAAGGCGCTCACGACGCTCGGCCGTCCGGGTGTGCAGGTAGCGGCCATTACGCGCCGTGCCGACGGCTACTTCATCGTGCATGTGGATGGCGGTGCCGAAGGTTCCTATCCGCTCGTCAACGGCGTGCCCATCGGCCCGCAGGCCCGTCGCCTGGAAGACAACGACGTCATCCAGCTCGCGGGCGTGAAGATGGGATTTTTCGAGGCCTAGGAGCCTGTCGGACTGAGGTTGTCGGTTGAGCGAACAGATACGGGTGATACAAGTAGATTCATGACGAGTCTGGACGAAAATAGTGAGCGGCGTTCTGCGGCGAGGCCCTCAACGGGATTGCAGGGCGAACATTC
>JANNNQ010000006.1:0-15027 GCA_031398625.1 Pseudomonadota bacterium | reverse complement strand
CATTGATGGCCCGGACCTGGCCAGCAGGGGCAGTCCCCGAGATGCTCGCCCGCACCGGTGAGATCGGCACGCGCCCCGACGACCTGCCCGGCGAATACGGTCTCATGGAGTCGGGCAAGGGGTATCGGCTCTCGGATCTGCAGGCCCAGGCAATCCTGGATCTCCGCCTGCATCGACTGACGGGGCTTGAGCAGGACAAGATCGCCTCCGAATATCGCGACCTCCTCGTCACGATCCAGGACCTCGGCGACATCCTCGCGCGGCCCGAGCGCCTGCTCGAAGTGATCCGTGCGGAGCTGCTGGCGATCAAGGAAGCCTACGCGGACGCGCGGCGTACGGAGATCATCCAGGATCATTCGGACCTCACCATCGAGGACCTGATCGAGCAGCAGGACATGGTGGTCACGCTGTCGCATGGCGGCTATGCAAAGGCGCAGCCTGTTACCGACTACCAGGCCCAGCGACGCGGAGGCCGGGGCAAGGCGGCAACGACCATGAAGGACGAGGATTTCATCGACAAGCTCTTTGTCGCGAATACCCATGACACGCTGCTCTGCTTCTCGAGTGCGGGCAAGCTGTACTGGCTCAAGGTCTACCAGCTGCCCCAGGCCAGCCGTGGTTCGCGTGGCAAGCCGATGGTCAACCTGCTGCCGTTGCAGGAAGGGGAGCGCATCACGGCCGTGGTGCCTATCCACGAGTTCGAGCCGGACAAGTTCGTATTCATGGCAACGGCGGGGGGTACGGTCAAGAAGACCTCGCTCGATGCCTTCTCGCGTCCGCGGCAGGCCGGCATCATCGCCCTGGAACTCGATGATGGTGATCGACTCGTCGGTGTCGACATTACCGATGGCACCAAGCAGATCATGCTGTCCACCAGCGAAGGCAAGGCCATCCGCTTCGCTGAAGACGACGTGCGGCCCATGGGCCGCAATGCGGCAGGTGTGCGCGGCATTCGCTTGGGGGCAGGTCACGAAGTCATATCGCTCATCGTCATGGGTGAGCCGGGCCTGATCCTGACTGCCTCGACGCATGGCTACGGCAAGCTGACGAGCGAGGACGAATTCCCGCTGCACGGGCGCGGCGGCCAGGGCGTCATCGCGCTGCAGACCACCGAGCGCAATGGCCTGCTGGTAGGGGCGCTCAAGGTCTCTTCGGACGATGAGGTCATGCTCATCAGCTCGGGCGGCACACTGGTCCGTACGCCGGTCAGCGAAATCTCGGTGCAGGGCCGGAACACGCAGGGGGTGCGCCTGATCCGGCTTGATGAAGGGGAGCGGCTCGTCGGCCTCGAACGCATCGTCGCCGAGAGCAGCGAAGAAGAACTGGAAGGCTGAGCCCTCCCTCGGGAGTGCAGCCTTGCAGCGCCTGTCGCAAGTCGGCCTCAACAGAATCCAGGACCCGCATGCCATTCAAGATTCTCACGCTCAACCATATTTCTGTCCGCGGGCTGGATCGTCTGCCCCGCGACAGGTACGAGGTGGCATCGGACCTGAATCGTCCCGACGCGATCATGGTCCGCTCGGCAGACATGCATGCCGTGGAGATACCGCAGAGCGTCAAGGCGATAGGGCGTGCGGGGGCGGGCACCAACAACATCCCCGTCGCGAAGCTGTCGAAGCTCGGCATCCCGGTATTCAACGCGCCCGGCGCCAACGCCAACGCCGTCAAGGAACTCGTGATCGCGGGCCTGTTCATTGCGGCACGCAACATCTGCCAGGCGTGGGGGTATGTTCGCGACCTCAAGGGTGACGATCACGCGCTCGAGGCAGCAGTCGAGAAGGGCAAAAAGAAGTTCGTTGGGTTCGAGCTGCCGGGACGCACTCTTGGCGTCGTAGGGCTGGGTGCGATCGGCGTCGAGGTTGCCAATGCGGCTCATGGGCTCGGCATGCGCGTGCTCGGCTTTGATCCGCAGATCACGGTGCAGCGCGCCTGGCAGCTTTCTTCCGGTGTGGAGCAGGCGTTGTCGCTCGATGACCTGTTCGCGCGGGCGGACATGGTGACGGTGCATGTGCCGCTGGTCGATGGAACCCGGGCCCTGGTCAATGCAGCCCGGCTGAAGCTCATGAAGGCGAACGGCGTGATCCTGAACTTCGCGCGGGCGGGCATCGTCGATGAAACGGCTATGGCCGAGTCGCTCGATGCCGGCCATACGGGCGGCTACATCTGCGATTTCCCGAGCGTGGCGCTCAAGGATCACCCCAAGGTCGTGGCGCTTCCCCACCTGGGAGCGTCGACCGGCGAGGCCGAGGATAACTGCGCGATCATGGTGGCCGACACGCTGCGTGATTTCCTGGAGAACGGCAACGTCCGCAACTCGGTGAACTTTCCCGAAGCGGTGCTGCCGCGTACGATGGGGGCCACCCGCATCGGAATCGCGAACGAGAACGTGCCCAACATGGTCGGCCAGATTTCCACGGCGTTGGCTGCTGCCAACCTCAATATCGCAGACCTGCTCAACAAGTCGCGCGGTGGCCTTGCCTATACGTTGATCGACGTCGAGGGACAGATTCCCGCTGCGGTCGTCGAGCAGATTCGTGCCATCCCCGGCGTCCTGACTGTTTCCGTCCTGTAGCCGTGGCCCGCAAGACAACTGGATCGAACGCGGTCGCTGGCGCCAGGAAGGGTGCGCGTAGCCCTGTGGCGACCCCGCCCAAACTGAATCTGGAGGAGATCCGCCGCCAGATCGATGGCGTGGACGAGCGCCTGCAGGCGCTGCTGAACGAGCGGGCCGCACTCGCCCAGAAAGTCGGGCTGTCCAAGAATGCGCAAGGCAGGACGGTCGATTTCTATCGTCCGGAACGGGAAGCCGAAGTCCTGCGTTCCGTGTTGAAGCGCAACCAGGGGCCGCTCCGGAACGACGAAGTCCTGCGTCTGTTCCGGGAAATCATGTCTGCCTGCCTCGCGCAGCAGGAACCGCTCAAGATCGCGTTCCTCGGTCCCGAAGGCACCTTCACGCAGCAGGCCGTCTTCAAGCACTTCGGTCATTCGGTGCGGGCGCTGGCGCTCGGCACGATCAACGAGGTGTTCCAGGAAGTGCAGGCGGGTCACGCCGATTTCGGTGTCGTGCCGATCGAGAACTCGACGGAAGGCACGGTGAACAACACGCTCGACATGTTCCTGAACTCGCCCCTCAAGATCTGCGGCGAGATCGAGCTGCGCATCCAGCAGCACCTGATGGGGCAGATGCAGGACCTGCGCAAGGTCGCCCGCATCTGTTCGCATCAGCAATCACTGGCCCAGTGCCGCTCCTGGCTGGACGAGAACCTGCCCGGCATCGAACGCATACCCGTGAGCAGCAACGCGGAAGGGGCGCGGCGGGCACGGGACGAGAAGGGGACTGCCGCCATTGCGGGTCAGGCCGCCGCCGAGGTCTATGGACTCCAGGTCATAGTCGCGAACATCGAGGACCAGGCCGACAATACGACGCGCTTCTTCGTGATCGGCCGCAAGCTGTTCAATCCGAGCGGGACTGACCGCACCACGCTGCTGTTTTCCGCGGGCGATACCGATTCTCCCGGCGCGCTGCATCGTCTGCTCGAGCCCTTCGCGCGGCGCAAAATCAGCCTGACACGCATCGAGTCGCGGCCTTCGCGACGCAGGAAGTGGGATTACGTGTTCTTCATCGACGCGGACGGCCATGCCGATGTCGAGCCCCTGAAGTCCGCACTGGAGGACCTCAAAGCGCAGGCCTCGCTGATCCGGGTACTCGGGTCCTACCCGAAAGCCGTCAGCTGACTTCGATGCGCAGTCATGCCCTCGACCTGGCTGCAGAAGCGGTCCGCTCGCTGTCTCCGTATGTGCCCGGAAAGCCCGTGTCCGAGCTCGAGCGCGAGTACGGCGTCACCGACAGCATCAAGCTGGCGTCGAATGAGAATCCATTGGGTCCCGGACCGCGAGCCCTGGCTGCAATCGCCGCAGCGGCGGCTGACATCGGGCTGTACCCCGATGGCAACGGGTACTCCCTCAAGCAGGCCCTGGCCGCACACCATGCTTGCGCGATGGAATGCATCACGCTCGGGAACGGCTCGAATGAACTGCTGGTGATGCTGGCCGAGGCGTTCCTGACGCCCGGGACTTCGGCTGTCATTTCCCGCTACGCATTCGCGATCTACGGTATCGCGATCCAGGCAACGGGTGCGGAGTCGCGGATTGCCCCGGCCTTGCCGGAAGGCCATCCCCTGGCACTAGGCCACGATCTCGACGCCATGGCCAGGTGCATCGATGCGAGCACCCGCCTGGTCTACATCGCGAACCCGAACAACCCCACCGGTACGTGGCTCGAATCCGGGCGGCTCAAGCGCTTCATCGAATCCGTGCCACCCCACGTTCTCGTCGTCGTCGATGAGGCCTACCGGCAATATGCCAGTGTTCCCGACTATCCCGATGCCTCCACCTGGCTACACGACCTGCCCAACCTCGTGGTCACGCGGACGTTCTCGAAGGCGTTCGGGCTGGCGGGTCTGCGTGTGGGCTATGCGCTTTCGAGTCGCGAAGTGGCCGACGTGGTCAATCGGGTACGGCAGCCCTTCAACGTCAATTCGCTTGCGCTGGCTGCGGCAGAAGCGGCACTGGGTGATGACGCACATCTGGCGCGGACCGTCGCTCTCAACCGGGCCGGCATGGACCAGTTGCGTGTTGCGTGCGACCGGCTGCCGCTGCGGTACCACCCTTCAGCCGGCAACTTCCTGCTGGTCGACTGTGAGCGGCCTGCCGGGGCCGTCTACGAAGCGCTGCTGCGCCGCGGAGTCATCGTGCGGCCCGTAGGGGGCTACGGCCTGCCGAACCACCTGCGCATCACGATCGGCACGCCTGAGCAGAACGAACGGCTGATCGCCGGTCTGGCAGCCGAATTGCCGGGTCGCTGAGTCCTCCTTTACGCCCTGCCCAATTCCTGAGAGCCTCTTTCGTTAAATGTCTGCGTATGTCGTCACTCCCGTTGAGCACGTCGGCGGGGAACTCACGGTTCCCGGCGACAAGTCGATTTCCCATCGCTCCCTCATGCTCGGCAGCATCGCGACCGGGGAAACCCTCGTCAGCGGCTTCCTTGCGAGCGAGGACTGCCTGGCCACGATGGTTGCGATGAAATCGCTCGGTGTGCACATCGAGCGCCCGTCGGCGACCCATCTGCGCGTGACCGGGGTGGGATTGCATGGACTGAAGGGCGCAGCGAACGTGCTGGATCTCGGCAACTCGGGAACGGCCATCCGGCTGATGACCGGGCTGCTTGCCGGGCAGGCCTTTGCTTCCGAACTCATTGGTGATGCGTCTTTGATGCAGCGCCCGATGGAACGCGTCGCAGCTCCGTTGCGCCAGATGGGGGCCAGGATCGAGACCCTGGCGGGCAAACCTCCGGTGCGCATCAGCGGCGGGCAAAAGCTGCGTGGCATTCACTACGACATGCCGGTGGCGAGTGCGCAGGTGAAGTCCGCTCTCATGCTGGCCGGCCTGTACGCGGACGGCGTTACCACGGTCACCGAGCCGGGAGTCACCCGTGATCACACCGAGCGGATGCTCCTGACCTTCGGCGGCCAAGTCGAAGCGGCGCGCGGGCGGATTGCCGTTACGCCGCCAGCGGAGCTCAAGGCAACGGCCGTGGAAGTGCCAGCTGATTTCTCGTCGGCGGCCTTCTTCATCGTTGCCGGCCTGCTGGGCGCCCGGGATCGACTCGTGATCCGGGGTGTCGGCGTCAATCCCACCCGCACGGGACTGCTCGACATCCTCGGCCTGATGGGCGCAGACCTGCGCCTCGTCAATCACCGCTCCGCTGGTGCCGAGCCGGTGGCGGACATCGAGGTTCGCGCCAGCCGCCTCAAGGGCATCCAGGTACCGGAAGGGCTGGTGGCCCTGGCCATCGACGAGTTCCCCGCTTTTTTCATTGCCGCCGCCTGTGCGACGGGAGAGACCAAGGTCACCGGCGCCGCAGAACTGCGGGTGAAGGAAACCGATCGGCTGGCAGCCATGGCCGCCGGGTTGAGCATCCTCGGGGTGCAGACTGAGCTGTTGCCGGATGGCATGCGGCTGGAAGGCCGTCCCGATGGCCGCCACTTTGGGGGAGGCACCATCGACAGTCATGGGGATCACCGCATCGCGATGGCCTTTGCAACCGCCGGGCTCCGGTCCACGGCCCCTATCCGGATCCTCGATATCGAGAATGTCGCCACCTCCTTCCCCGGGTTCGTAGAGGCCGCTCGACAGGCGGGCCTGGCCGTCGAGACCGTTGCCTGATCCTGCCCGTGGCGGATCGGGTGCCCATCATCACAATCGACGGCCCGAGCGGGTCGGGCAAGGGCACCATTGCCCGGCGGGTGGCCCAGCACCTCGGCTGGCATCTCCTCGACAGCGGGGCTTTGTACCGGTTGGTCGCCCTTGCGGCGCGCCAGGCCCGACTGGACCCCGCCGACGAGGCAGCCCACGCTGCCTGCGCAATCGCCCTTGATGTCCGTTTCGGCGCCAATCTCCATGGCGAGGAACAGATCTGGCTGGCTGGGGCCGATGTGACCGCGGCCATCCGGACCGAACGGGCAGGGGAGGAGGCTTCCCGGGTTGCCGTCATGCTACCCGTCCGCGCGGCCCTCTTGGACCGGCAGCGCGCTTTCGCCATGCCGCCGGGTCTCGTGGCAGATGGGAGGGATATGGGAACCGTGGTTTTCCCTCTTGCCGAGCTCAAAATCTTCCTCACCGCGAGTGCCGACGAGCGGGCCCGCAGGCGTCATAAGCAGTTGAAAGACAAGGGTCTTGATGTTAGCCTTGCCGCCCTTTCGCGGGAGATCGCCGAACGTGACCGGCGCGACATGAGTCGCGCGGTTGCGCCGCTGGTCGCCGCCAGCGAGGCCCTGATCGTGGATTCGACCTCGCTCACCATCGACGCCGTGGTCGATCGGGTGCTGGCAGCAGCCGACGAGCGGTTCGTCTGACGTTTGGCGATTTGCCGGTTCAACAGTTTTGTCGATGCGATGCTTTGCAACCGCTGCGCAGGACGCGCAGCTTGAATCAACAACCCCTTGTGCGCCTGGAGCGGCGGTGAGGGCAAGCGGGCCGTACCGGCCCTGAGAAGTACTCATGACCGAGAGTTTTGCCCAACTGTTCGAAGAAAGCCTGGCCAGCCAGAAGATCAAGCCAGGCACCATCCTGATGGGGCGCATCGTCGAGATTGGTTCCGATGTCGTCCTGGTCAATGCCGGCCTGAAGAGCGAAGCGGTCATCCCGCTTGAGCAGTTCAAGAACGAGCGTGGCGAGCTGGAAGTCAGCGTCGGCGACGACGTCGAAGTAGCGCTCGACAGTTTCGAAGACGGTTCGGGCGAAACGCGCCTGTCGCGCGAGAAGGCCAAGCGCGCCCGCACCTGGACGCGACTCGAACAGGCTTTCGAGAAACAGGAAATCATCAAGGGCATCATCAATGGCCGCGTCAAGGGCGGCTTCACGGTCGAAATCGATTTCGTCCGTGCCTTTCTTCCGGGCTCGCTGGTGGATGTCCGCCCCGTGCGCGACCCGTCGTACCTCGAAGGCAAGGTGCTCGAGTTCAAGGTCATCAAGCTGGACCAGAAGCGCAACAACGTCGTCGTATCGCGGCGTGCGGTGGTCGAGCAGGAGAGCAGCGCCGAGCGGTCGGAGCTCCTGGAGAAGCTGCAGGAAGGCACCGTCATCAAGGGCGTGGTCAAGAACCTCACCGACTACGGTGCGTTCGTGGACCTTGGCGGCATCGACGGCTTGCTGCATATCACCGACATGGCGTGGAAGCGCGTCAAGCATCCCTCGGAGGTCGTGAACGTCGGTGACGAGATCGATGTCCGCATCCTGAAGTTCGATCGCGAGCGTCAGCGCGTCAGCCTCGGCATCAAGCAGCTTGGCAACGATCCGTGGCAGAGCATCGGCCGCCGGTATCCGACGGGCACGCGCCTGTTCGGCAAGGTCACGAACATCGCCGACTACGGCTGCTTCGTCGAGATCGAGGAAGGCGTAGAAGGCCTCGTGCACGTTTCCGAGATGGACTGGACCAACAAGAACGTGAACCCGTCCAAGGTGGTGCACGTCGGCCAGGAAGTCGAAGTCATGGTGCTCGACATCGACGAAGAGCGCCGGCGCATTTCGCTCGGGCTGAAGCAGTGCAAGGTCAACCCGTGGAAGGAGTTCACCGAGAACTACAACCGCGATGACAAGGTCGAAGGCCAGATCAAGTCAATCACCGACTTCGGCATCTTCATCGGCCTGCCGGGTGGCATCGACGGACTCGTGCACCTCTCGGACATCTCCTGGGATGTCCCTGGCGAGGAAGCCGTGCACAACTACCAGAAGGGCCAGCAGATCGAGGCGATCATCCTTGCCATCGATCCGGAACGCGAGCGCATTTCGCTCGGCATCAAGCAGATGGCGAAGGACCCGTTCTCGGGCTGGATTGCCGAGCACCCGAAGGGCACCATCATCAAGGGTGTCGTGAAGGAAGTGGATGCCAAGGGCGCGGTCATCGATCTTGGTGGCGGCATCGACGGTCACCTGCGGGCTTCCGAGCTGTCGCAGGAGCGGGTCGAGGATGCGCGTACCAAGCTCAAGGTGGGCGATGAGGTCGAAGCCAAGTTCACGGGTGTCGACCGCAAGGCCCGCACGATTGCGTTGTCCATCAAGGCGAAGGAAATCTACGAAGAGAACGAGGCGGTACAGAGCTACCGCACCGAGTCTTCGTCGGGCACCAGCCTCGGTGACCTGCTGAAGGAGCACATCGCCGGTCAGGACAACAACTGAACCGAGTCGTGGCGGGGTCTGCCATCCGGCAGGCTCCCGCTGTGGCAATGGGCTGACTTCCCAATAACGATTCCGCGCACAGCTGGCACAACTGGATCGGGCCTGACATGACCAAGTCGGAACTCATCGAACTGATCGCGGCGAAGCAGAAACACCTGCCTGCCAAGGACGTGGAGCTGGCCGTCAAGCAGATCCTCGAGATCATGGGTGATGCCCTCTCGCAGGGCAGCCGGATCGAGATTCGCGGCTTCGGCAGCTTTTCCCTGCATTTCCGCCCACCCCGCCAGGGGCGCAATCCCAAGACCGGCGAGACCGTCGCGCTGTCCGGCAAGTACGTTCCGCATTTCAAGCCTGGCAAGGACCTGCGCGAACGCGTGAACGCCGGCATCAGCAATCCCATTCGCGACTAGTCGCCAGTCCCTTGCAGCAACCGCTTCCGGCGTAGTCGTCCGGCACAGGCAGGGCGGCGTATGATCGGAACGTCGTGCCGATCCGTTCCCACAGGAGCGCCACTGCACGCGTGGCGTCAGCAGCCGATGAAGCGAATCGCCCTTGCTGTCCTGCTCGCCTTCCTGGCATTGCTCGCGCTGCTGTTCGGCGCGCTCAATCACGACCGTGTACCACTGGAGCTGGCCTTCATGCGGCTTACCCCGCCCATTGGCCTCGCGTTGATTGTTGCATTCGTGACGGGTCTCCTGCTTGGCGTGATATGGCGCCTCACCTGGGTTGCCGACCTGCTGGCAGAGCGCGGACGGTTGCGTCGCGCCCTGCGACTTGCGGAATCCCAGGCCCGTGCAGGCGGCAGCAATGTCTCCTGAACTGTTCGCTGCGCTGGTCGTGGCGCTGTTCCTCGCTGCCGCGGCAGGCTGGTACTCGGCCCGGCATCGCAACGCGAAAGTCGAACCTCCGCGTCCGCTGAAGGCGCAGTACTTCGAAGGCCTCAACTTCGTGCTGAACGAGGAACCGGATAAGGCGCTGGAAGTTTTCCTGCGCATGGTCGAAGTCGAGGATGAAACCGTCGAGACCCATTTCGCGCTGGGCGCACTTTACCGTCGCCGGGGGGAAGTAGACCGGTCGATCCGCGTGCATGAAAACATCATGGCTCGACCGGGTCTGCAGCCTGCGCATCGCGAACACGGCATGTTCGCGCTCGGCGAGGATTACTTCGGGGCCGGTCTCTACGATCGTGCCGTGAAGTTGTTCCAGCGCCTCGCCGAAGGCAGCGACCGCAGGCTGGGTGCACTTCGTTATCTCCTGCGGATCTACGAGCAGCAGGCCGAGTGGCAGGATGCAATCCGGACTTTCGAACGCCTGAAGTATCTCGTTTCACCCGAGTACCCGACGGCCATTGCCCACTACTACTGCGAGCTCGCCGAGCTGGCGCGGCAGCAAGGGGATCTCCCTGCTGCGCGCGAATGGCTGCACAAGGCTCGCACGGAACAGCGCAATTTCCCGCGAGGAGCGCTGATTCGGGCTGACATGGCCATCGAGCACGCCGATGCTGATATGGCGCTTCGCCTCTGCCGCAAGGTGGTGGAGCTGCATCCGCAGCTGCTGCCACTGGCGTTGCCGCGCTTCATGGTTGCGTTGCGCGCTTCGGGCAGCGAAGCAATGGCAGCGGCGTTCGCAGGCTGGGTGCATGCGGATCCGGCCCGGCGGGCGCAGGTTGCGTTCGCGGCGATCGTGAGTGGCCTGGAATCGGAATCCTTCGTCAGCGAATGCCTGCCTGACTACATTCGCACCGATCCCAACCTGGGGCAGCTCGTCCCGGCGCTTGCAGGCGATGTATCGCGCCTGGGACAGCAGGAACTGCGAACCCTGGCGGCCGCACTGGGCCAGATATTCAGGCGCGTGCACCGGTATCGCTGCGTGGAATGCGGGCTCGCGAGTGCCACTCATTTCTGGCAGTGCCCGGGCTGCCGCAGTTGGGATGGATTGACACCGATTGGCCGTCTGGAACTCGCGCCGCATCTGCGCCCTCTCTAGCCGCGCAATTCGGCAGGCGCAAATCTCGCTGTTTCCGGCAGATTTGCAACTCGCTTCGCCACTCCTCCCTGTCGAGAATGCAGCCACGCCGGCTTGCAGTCACCGATTGCATGCCGGCGAAGCACCCGATAGTCAACAAGGAGGTCCCCATGTCCATTGCAAACGAGAAGCGTGCGAATCCTGGTCGCCGCGCGCCGGCGGGAAATGTCCGCTGGGCAATCCAGGCGTTGATCCTGAGTCTGCTTCCAGCCTTCAGCTGGGCGGGCCCCGTCGACATCAACAAGGCGGACGCCGCGACGCTCGCGCGCGAACTGAATGGCATCGGCATGTCCCGTGCGCAGGCCATCGTCGCGTATCGCGAGAAGAATGGTGCCTTCAAGGCGGCGGAAGACCTCTTGAAGGTGCAGGGAATCGGCCCGAAAGTCGTCGAGACCAATCGGGCCAACATCCGGCTGGAGAGGGCGCCCGCCGCGGGGGCGAAGCCAGCGGAATAGTGCCGCCTGCAGGCTGGTGCGGCGGCCTGGTTGCGCCGCATCGGCCTGTATCCCGCACGCCTGTCGTGGTTTGGCGGCAGAAGCGTGACCACCCGCTCGGGCTACCGTCACATCCGGTGGGGTATCATGCCGGCACCGATCAATCGGAGAGGGACCCGTGAGTTCAACCAGGATCAAGACGGCCGTGTTTCCGGTCGCAGGCCGTGGCACGCGATTTCTGCCCGCAACGAAGGCGAGTCCGAAGGAGATGCTGCCCATCGTCGACAAGCCGCTCATCCAGTACGCGGCGGAGGAAGCGCTGCGAGCCGGTGCCGACAAACTGGTCTTCATTACCGGCAGCTCCAAGCGGGCTATCGAGGATCATTTTGATACCGACCACGATCTGGAAGAGGCGCTGAAGGAACAGGGCAAGGAAGACCTTCTCAAGCTGCTCAGGGACATCGTTCCGTCATGGGCGAGCTGCATCTATATCCGTCAGCCTTCGCCGCTGGGGCTGGGGCATGCGGTGCTGTGCGCGCGTCCCGTTGTTGGCAATGAACCGTTCTTCATCCACCTGGCGGACGACCTGATCGACGCCGAGGTTCCCTGCTTCAGGCAGATGGCGGAAGTGCATGCCGCGAATGGCGGCAGTGTGCTCGGCGTAGAAACAGTGCCTCCCCAGGAGACGGACAAATACGGCATCGTCGCGACCACCGACAAACAGGGGCGCGTAAGCCGGGTGAAGCAGATCGTCGAGAAGCCGCGACCGCAGAATGCCCCTTCGAATCTCGCCGTGGTTGGCCGCTACCTGCTGAGCCCTCGCATTTTCGACAAGCTCGAACACACGGGACGCGGGACAGGGGGCGAGATCCAGCTCACCGATGCCATCGCGGACCTGCTGAGCGACGAGCCGGTCTACGCCTACGAGTTCGAAGGCAAGCGCTACGACTGCGGCAGCAAGCTCGGATATCTGCAGGCGACCGTCGAATTCGCCCTGAAACACGACAAGCTGGGCAAACCCTTCGCCAACTACCTGATGGACCTGGTGGAAAAACGCATTACGAAATAACCGCGGTTAGCCCCGGCTTTCCTTGACACCCGCCCGTCCGGTTCCGCAGAATCGCGGCCCTTCCAGATGCGCCCGTTCCCCGGTAGCTCAGTGGTAGAGCTACGGACTGTTAATCCGTTGGTCGGCGGTTCGAATCCGTCCCGGGGAGCCAATTCTTTCCTCTTTTGCTGCTTTTCTCTTTGGTGTTGTCCAAAGAGAACAGTAGAAGGTCATGAGGGGATTGATCAACCTGCGGTACCTGGCGCTCTTGGATTGCTTTTCGCTGTCCTTCCGTCGGAAGGCACCAGTGAGCCATGCGATGGCTCACTGGTGCGTGCGGTATCGGCCCGCCTAGCGCTTGTCAACGACGATCTTGCCTTCCTTGAGCACGACCTTGGTCTTGAGCATCTCGTAGATGTTCAGGGTAGGGTTGCCGTCCAGCAGGATGATGTCGGCAAGCTTGCCCGCTTCGAGCGTGCCGATCTGGTCTTCCATGCCGACGTACCGTGCCGAATTGGGTCCGATGATCTTGTGGATGTCGGCCATCGAGAAGACGATGTTGAACGATTTCAGTTCGTGCTCGAGTACCACGAGATCATCACCGTTCTGGTCCGTCGAGTAGGAGATCGTCTGGTGGTTCGGATCGGCATCCCAGATGCGGCGGGCGTTGATGATGGTATAGCCGCCCTCGGTACCCGTAGCCCGGCCCTTGGTATCCCGATTGGCGCCGGCGATGGCTTCGGGCCACGGCTTGCCGTCACGGAAACGCGGCTCGTTGTCCTTGGGCCAGATGACGGGTGCGGGACCATCAGACAGGCTGTCGATGTTCGGCGCTCCGAACGCGATGAGGCCGGCAACGATCGTGCCCGACTTCGCGATGGCTTCCGCATCGTCATACCCTGTCCAGTCCTTGTTGGGCAGGTGCACCTGCCGGGTGACGCCCACTTCCACGGCAGCCATCATGGCGGGTGTACTGACGGCATGCACGTTGACCTGCACACCCGCTTTCTTGGCCTCGTCGACAATGGCCTTGAGGACTTCGATCTGTGCCTGCGGCGGGGCCGGCTCCGGCGCGAGCCCGATTTCGCCGGTGTGCTTAACCCCCTTGGCGACGAGTTCGCGGATCGCGGCGCGCGCCTCATCGGGAGTCTGGTTCAGCCTGATCTGTCCGGACGGGATCAACCGCGGACCGTTGTACTCGCCTGAGGCCACCTTGTTCGCCAGCGCGACGTTGGCATCAGCCTGACCGCCGCCGATCAGGACCGTGGTGTAGCCCGCTTCCAGCAAGGACTGCATCCACGCTTTGCCATTAGGGCCGTCTGCGACGTGCTTGTGGCCGTCGATATAGCCCGGCATGGCGGTCATGCCCGCGCCATCAATGACGCGAAGTCCGCGCGTTGCGGCGCGGCCTGCTGCCACAGACTCGATTTTCCCGCCGCGCACGATGATCGTGCCCGACTCGTGTACCGTCCCGTTGCCGACCACGATTCTCACATTCGTGATCGCAGCGTCCTGGGCAGCGGCAACTTGTGGCGCCACCAGCCCGGCAGTGACCAGGCACGCCACCACGGCCCCATATACAGCTGTCATTCGCATTGCTTTCCCCCTCAAGGTTGGATCCGTTCCGCCCGACAGTCGTGCGGCTTTCGTGCATTTCGCGGCCGTAGGATACTGCATCGTCACGTCCGGGAATAATTAAGCCTGACCGGGCCCACCAAAGCGAAAGGCCCCCCATGCCAACCCTGCGCGAAGTCCCTTATGTCGTCGTTGACGTTTTCACGCGAACCCGGTTTGGCGGCAATCCGCTGGCCGTCATTACTGACGGAAGGGGCCTGTCTGACACTGAGATGCAGCTGATAGCGCGGGAGTTCAATTTCTCGGAGACGACTTTTGTCCTGCCTCCCGAGATGCCCGGGAACACCGCCCGCGTGCGGATTTTCAACCGGACGCAGGAAATGCCCTTCGCCGGCCACCCGAACGTGGGGACCGCCTGCGTACTGGGCCGGCAGCAAGGCCTTTTTGGCGGTCAACCGGGTCGCGTCATGCGCTTCGAAGAGCCGGCCGGGCTCGTCGAGGTGCGCCTTCTTCCGGATGAAGGGGGCCAAGCTGGCGCCACGATTACCGCACCCCAGCAGCTTGCCGTGGGCGAATCCATCGACCCGGCGGTCATCGCAGCCTGCATCCAGCTGAAACAGGACAACGTCCGGCTGGAACGGCATCTTCCATGCCCGGTCTCCGTTGGAGTGCCCTTCATCGTTGCGGAGGTTACCGCGGAAGGCCTCTCCAATGCGCAACCCGACGTCAAGGCCTTCCGGAATGCTGCCCTTCGCGATGGGCGCCTGGACAGCACCAGCCGCTTCTCCCTTTTCATCTATACGCGTGCCGATGACGGCACGCGGTTGCGTGCCCGCATGTTTGCTCCCTTGAGTGGTACGTTCGAGGATCCCGCTACAGGCAGTGCCTCTGCTGCACTGGCAGCGTTTCTTGCCACGCTCGATCCGCGGCCGGATGGCGAAGTGGCGTTCGCCATCGAACAGGGTGTGGAGATGGGGCGACCGAGCGAAATCGCGCTGCGAGTGCAGAAATCACAGGGAGAGGCGAGGCGGGTCGATATCTCCGGCCGCTGCGTGGAGGTAATGAAAGGCGATCTGGCCGTCTAGCAGCCTGTCGGGCTTAGCGATGGATACAAGATCAACGGATAAGCGATAATCACGAACAGTTTCCTCTGGAATGATCTCCGCCATGAGCAACTTTCGACCGATCAACCGTGACACTGGATACTTG
>JANNNQ010000001.1:0-2063 GCA_031398625.1 Pseudomonadota bacterium | reverse complement strand
CCACGCCCGAGGAGTTGCGCAACCCCATCGTATACACTTCCCAATCGTCGGTCTTGTAGCTGCTGTCGGCCTTCAGCCTGGCGCGATGAATGGCACCACCGCACGGCTTCTGCGCCTTGATGACCTGCCCCGGCTTGGACGGCGTGCCCTTGGGCAGGTACGCGCCCGTCAGGTTGCCTTCCGTGTCGCGGATGTTCAGGCCCGTCAGCACGATGTCGCGGCAGGGCGGATCGCGCGGCAGCGGCGGCATTCCGTCGGTGGTGCGCTTTTCCCAGTACGGGTCGACCGCATCCGTCCAGCCATGGATGTTGGGGTCGGAGAAGCCCGAGTTGGAAGGTGCACCCACTGCGTAGTAAAGCCAGCCGTCACGGCAGGTGATGCCGCCCAGTGCATGGTCGCCGATCGGCACTTCGTTCATGATCAGCTTCGGGGTGCCGTTGACGCCATCGATTTCCCAGATGCCGTAGCTATAGTCGCCGACGTAGGTACGGCCGTTTTCCGGGCAGTAACCGATTTCGTTCAGGGCGAAGGACTTGAAGATGCCCAGGCCGACGTTGTCCTTGATCAGCTTGCCGGACTTGTCGAAGATCTTGACGTGCGGCTTGTCGATGCCCGTCGGCGGGAAGCCGAAGGTGTTGCCGGAAATCGCGACCCAGACGTTGTCGTTCTTGTCGACCGTGAGGGACGTGATGGTATCGAGGCCGGCGGCGAACACCCCGACCTTGTATCCCGGGGCAACCTTGATCTTGCTCGGATCAGGTTTGATGGGCGTGCGAGTGGACCACTTGCCGGCGGGACCGCCCGGTTCGGCCATTGCACGGTCCTGCGCGAACGCCGATCCGGAAACCCACCCAACTGCCAATGCAACCACTGCTGCGTATCTTAGTATTCTCATTTTCTTCTCTCCTCCTTCGTTGACGTTCCTGTTATTGAATCGTCACTGCGCCTGCTTTACCAACTGACACTTGTTTTCCTTTGGGCCTGCGATGAAGCACCGATGCGCGGCCGGGCGCCGCGATCAATTCGTGAATGTGCGGATGAGCGCGACGATGTCGTTGATTTCCTCGTCGCTCAGTTTCTTTTCCCAGGCGGGCATGGCCGCGATCTTGCCCATGTAGGCGCCGCCCTTCTTGATGATCATCGTCAGATAGTCATCGGGCACCGAGGCCATGTATTCCTTGTCTGCGAGCGTGGGGACACGGGGCACGAAGCCACTTTTCGTTCCTTCCTGGCCGTTACCCTGGGTGCCGTGGCAGCCGGCGCACATCTGGTTGAAAGTCGGCCTGGCCTTTTCCGGATCGCCCTGAGCAGCACTTGCGGCCGGAGCGAGCGAAATCAGGATTGCAACGAGTGCCATTGGCAGGAATGTTTTTGGATAGCCTGGATGCGTCATTCGCGTCACGATGCCCGCTGAACACCGGGCAAGAGGATCACTGTAAAACATCACCGTATCACTAGTCTCAGGAGGGCTCAAGGGAGTTTATGTAAAGCCAACGGGCAATCCCGATGCGGTTGACGATGTTGCGTTGCATTAATACGCCCGGTCGGGATTTATTCCCTTGACTCACCCGGCCTTCACGCTTGTTTCATCTATATTTCTTCAGAGCCAGATTCACGAACTCATTCGTATAAGTCCCGGCAGGATCCAGATTCGCATCCCGCACCGCCGGTTCGAACGCGGACAGCACCTTGAACTGCGCCGCGACCGCGGCGGGCGAATACAAGCCGTCCTTCGAATAGCTTTCGCGCATTTTGCGCAGACCCGCGAGATACAGCTTGCGATCGCCCATCAGGTATTCGGGCGGAACGGCAGCCGCGACTTCGTCCGCCGTCGCCTTCTGCAGCCATTTCAGGGAACGCACCATCGCGCTGGTGAGGGCCTGCACGGTGGCCGGATTGGATCTGACGAATTCCTCGCGGGTGTAAAGCGATCCCGCCGGAAGCGGACTCCCGAACACCGCCGTCGCGCCCTTAACGCTGACCGTCTCGACCACTATCCTGATCGTGCCGGATTCCTCCAGCAGGGTCATGGTCGGCTCGATATTGGCAATCGCGTCCAGGTG
>JANNNQ010000424.1:0-5455 GCA_031398625.1 Pseudomonadota bacterium | reverse complement strand
AGTCGATACCGGCTGCTCGATGACCCGGTGCACCGGATTGTCATCCACCGCGCCATAGCGTTCGGTGTTCCGGACCGGCGGCATGAAGCAGCAGGACTCCCTGGCCAGTAACGTCGCTGCCGGTAGCGGGGCTGACGCACGCACTGCATTCCCGGTGCTGACAGCCATGTCGGCCGCGACCTTCTGCTCCAGTTCGGGGGCGTTCTCCACCTCCTTCGCCGCACAGGCAACCAGCAGGGTGAGCGTGATCGCGACAGCAACGGAACGGGCGGGACCGGCAAAGGCGTTCATGGAAGACTCCGTGGGAGAAGGGCCTGCCCAATGAACGCCGCGCGGGGGGAAACGGGGTTAACCCGGAAAGCGATTGCTCAACCGTTTAGTGCGGCCTGCAGCTCTGCGATATCCGCCTCGCTGGCGGCAAGGATGTCCGGCCAGCTCGACCGTTGCAACCCCAGGCGCGCAAGCGCAACGGCCGCAAGGGGCACGGCCTCGACGGTCGCACCGGGCTGGTCCGCCATCAGGATAGCGAGGCACAGCACGTCCGTGAGATCCGCGGGCCCGCGACGCGTGGGTTCCAACTCTGCCTGCCCGGCGATTGCCTCGACCACCGTTTCCGGCAAGCCCCAGTTCTCCGCGATGCTGCGCCCGATGCCCGGACTCCAGTCCTTGAGCAGGCTGTCGCGCACATCGGGGCTCAGCAGGGTACTCGGCCGGGTTTGCGCACGCGCGAGGATGTAGACACTGCCGATGTTGTGGAGCAGCCCCGCCAGCATCGCGAGATCGGGGTTCTGGCTCCCCGAGCGTTCCGCTACGATCCGGCTGAGCGCCGCGATCTGCGTGCTCCGCAGCCACAGGCGTTCGAGGTCGGCAATGATGTTCTGGAAGAGTGTCGCCCGACGCAATTGGTTGAGCGCGAAGGCCAGGGCAGCGGTGCGGACGTTGGAGAGACCGATCTTCGTGACCGCCGACTTGAGTTCGGTGACGGCCTTGCCGCCATAGCCCATCGCCGGCGAATTGGCCATCACCAGGATCCGCGCGGCCAGGCCCCCTTCTGCACCGGCAATCCGGGCGATCCGCTCGATACTCACCGACTCGTCGTCGAGGGCCTGCCGCATCTTCATCGCGACGTCCGGGAACGACGGCAGGTCCACCTGGCCTGAGGACAGCTCGGAGGCCAGCGACCGGACAAAGGCAAAGGCCTCGGCGTTGGTATCGTGGGCGGCACCGGGGGACATGGTAGTCGTCAGGTTGTCTGGCGGTCGAGGCTGGCGCGGCGCGCGGCGTCTTTCCGCATCACCCCGAGCACCTGCTCGAGCGGTTCGGGCCTGGCGAACACGTAGCCCTGCCCGTAGTCGAGCCCAAGCGACCGCATCTTGCGGGCGATACTCTCGTTCTCCACGAACACGGCCACGGTTTCGATCTTCCTGGCCCTGGCTGCCTGGACCAGCGCCTTGACCGTCGCTTCCGAACGGCCGTTGGTAAGGATGTCGCGGACCAGCGAGCGGTCCAGTTTGATCCGGCTGGGGGCAAGCTCGGTCAGGACGGCCATGGAGTTCGGACTGGCACCGGCATCGTCCAGCGCCACGCCGCAACCGAGCTCGCGCAGCTGGCGCATCATCTCCGCTGCCTGCGGCAGGTTGGCCATCGCCGTCTGTTCTGCAATCTCGAGCAGGATGCGGGCGGGAGGAATGTTCGCTGCGGCCAGGCGATCTGCCAGGCGCTGTACGAACAGCTGGTCGCCGAGCGACTGGCCCGACACGTTGATCGCAATGGCGATGTCGCTCGTGCGCAGGACATTGCCCACTTGCGCGAGCATCTCGATGGCATGTTCCATCACCCAGCGATCAACGGCTGGCAGCAACTGATAGCGATAGGCAGCCGACAGGAACTCTTCCGGTGCGACGATGTGGCCATCCTCATCGCGCAGGCGCACGAGCAGTTCGTAACCGGAAGGCCTCGTGAAATCCTGCAGCGGCATGATGCGCTGGGCATACAGCTGCATGCGGTCCTGCTCCAGGGCTTCCCGCAACCAGTCGACGATGCTGCCTTCCGCAGGCTCAGCCTGAATCGCCTCGGGTGCAATCCCTGCCAGGTCCCTGGCCAGCAGCGGCAGGACGGGCAGCAGACGATTCGCGACCACGGCCGCTGCATCAGGCCACAGCTGCGCGTCCAGCGCTTCGGGCCAGTGGGCTGCCAGCCAGCCGGCGAACGCCCCGCTGCCATCCTGCAGCTCCACGGCGAGCCAGCTGCACCCTGCTGCCGTGCGAGCGTGGCAACGCGTGCGTCGGGGCTGCAGTTCCCGCAGCCATGACTCCGCAGCAACCGGATTTGACCCTGCGGTTGCCAGGATCTCGCAAGACGAGGTGGCCAGGGCGAACCCGGCCCCGGGCAGCGCAGCAGCGAAGAACCCGGCATAGGGTTCCAGCATTCGAGTACGTGATGAGACGGCGTTCACGATACGGGCGATCCTGTCGAAGCGGGGCCTTTTCGTTATCGGCAGTCACCCGGTCTTCTGGAGGGGCGGTTCATAGCCCAGGTTCGGGGACAGCCAGCGCTCGACCTCCTCCACCGTCACCCCTTTGCGGCGGGCGTAGTCCAGGGCCTGGTCGCGATCGATCTGGCCGACCGCAAAGTAACGGGCTTCCGGGTGGGACAGGTACCACCCGCTGACTGCAGCCGTCGGGAACATCGCGAAGGACTCGGTGAGCTTGATGCCCGCAGTGCGGTCCACATCGAGCAGCTCCCACAGCGTCGCCTTCTCGGTGTGATCGGGGCACGCCGGGTAGCCGGGTGCCGGACGGATGCCGCGATATGTTTCCTGGATGAGCTGATCGCCACTCGAGCGCTCGTCGGGCGCGTAGCCCCAGAACTCGCGGCGGATGCGTTCATGCGCCCGTTCGGCAAAGCCTTCCGCGAAGCGGTCCGCCAGCGCCTTCAGCATGATCGACGAGTAGTCGTCATGGTCGGCCGCGAAGCGCTCCAGCGGGCTTTCGATGCCGAATCCCGACGACACGGCGAAGGCGCCGATGTAGTCCGGCACGCCGGATGACTTCGGGGCAATGAAATCGCCCAGCGACAGATGCGCCTGGCCGGCGGGCTTGTCCTTCTGCTGCCTCAGGAAATGCAGGCGTTTGAGCACGCGGGTGCGCGATTCATCGGTGTAGACCTCGACATCCTCGTCGACCGAGTTCGCCGGAAACAGGCCGATCACGCCCCTCGCGGTCAGCCAGCGCTCGCGGATGATTTTCTTCAGCAGCTGACGGGCTTCGACATAAAGGTCACTCGCCTGCTCGCCCACCACGTCATCGGTCAGGATGTCGGGGAACTTGCCCGCGAACTCCCAGGCATTGAAGAACGGCATCCAGTCGATGTAGCGCGTCAGCTCCTCGAGCGGCTGCTCGAAAGCCCGGATTCCCAGCATCCGCGGCACGGGTGGCCGGTACTCGTGCCACCCGCCATCAAACCGGTTCTCGCGCGCCTGGCCCAGGGTCAGCCGGGGCGACTTGACCTTGCGACCGGCGTGCTGCTCGCGACGCGTCACATGGTCGCTCTTGATCTTCGCCACGTACTCGGCACGGGACTGGGCCGTGATCAACTGCTGGCACACCCCGACGGATCGCGAGGCGTCCTTCACGTACACCACCGGCCCTGCGTACTGCGGATCGATCTTCACCGCGGTGTGGGCAGGCGAGGTCGTGGCACCGCCGATCAGCAGCGGCTGGGTAAAGCCCTGTCGCTGCATCTCGCGGGCCACATGCACCATTTCATCGAGCGACGGGGTGATGAGGCCTGACAGGCCGATCATGTCCGCGCCCTCCCGGCGCGCGGTCTCCAGGATGCGCTCGCAGGACACCATCACGCCGAGATCGATCACCTCGAAGTTGTTGCACTGGAGCACGACGCCGACGATGTTCTTGCCGATGTCATGGACATCGCCTTTCACCGTGGCCATCACCACCTTGCCGTTCGATCGCGAACCGCCACCCGCCGCTTTCTGCTCCTCGATGTACGGGATCAGGTAGGCCACCGACTTCTTCATGACGCGCGCCGACTTCACCACCTGCGGCAGGAACATCTTGCCCGCGCCAAACAGGTCGCCAACCACGTTCATGCCATCCATCAGCGGTCCTTCGATGACGGAGAGGGGCTGCTCGAACGACTGGCGCGCCGCCTCCGTGTCCTCGACCACGAACTCGTCGATGCCTTTGACGAGCGCGTATTCCAGGCGTTTTGCGACCGGCCAGCTGCGCCACGCCAAGTCCTCTGCCCGCTTCTGACCCGCCTCGCCCTTGTACCGGCCGGCAATCTCGAGCAGCCGTTCCGTCGCATCGGGCCGGCGATTGAGGATCACGTCCTCCACCCGCTCGCGCAGCTCCGGCTCGATGTTCTCGTAGATCGCAAGCTGCCCCGCATTGACGATCCCCAAGCTCATGCCCGCCTTGATGGCGTGGTACAGGAACACGGAGTGCATGGCTTCGCGGACGGGATCGTTGCCACGGAAGGAGAACGACACGTTGCTGACGCCACCGCTGATCTGCGCATGCGGGCAGGTGCGGCGGATCTCCGCCGTTGCCGTGATGAAATCCACCGAGTAGTTGTTGTGCTCCTCGATGCCGGTGGCAACCGCAAAGATATTGGGATCGAAGATGATGTCTTCCGGCGGAAAGCCCACCACTTCGGTGAGCAACTGGTAAGAACGCTGGCAGATCGCCACCTTCCGCCCGGTGGTATCGGCCTGGCCCTTCTCGTCGAAAGCCATGACGACCACCGCGGCACCGTATGCGCGGACCTTCCGTGCCTGCGCCAGGAACCCTGCCTCGCCTTCCTTGAGGCTGATCGAGTTCACGACGCCCTTGCCCTGGATGCACTTGAGGCCCGCCTCGATCACCGTCCACTTCGACGAATCGATCATCACCGGCACGCGGGAGATATCCGGTTCCGAGGCGATGAGATTCAGGAAGCGCACCATCGCGGCTTCCGAATCCAGCATGCCCTCGTCCATGTTGATGTCGATGACCTGCGCGCCGCTCGCCACCTGCTGGCGGGCGATATCGAGCGCGGAGCTGTAGTCATCGGCCTCGATCAGCTTGCGGAATTTCGCCGAGCCGGTGACGTTGGTCCGCTCGCCCACGTTCACGAACAGGCTGTCCGGCCCGATGTTGAGGGGTTCAAGGCCACTCAGTCGGCAGCGGACTTCGATGACCGGTGGTTGTCGCGGCGGGAACATCGCCACCGCTTCGCCCAGGTGGTGGATGTGGTCCGGCGTCGTGCCGCAGCAGCCGCCCACGATGTTGACGAACCCGCTGCTGGCGAATTCCTGCACCAGCGTCGCGGTCTCGCACGCAGTTTCGTCGTACTCGCCGAACGCATTCGGCAGGCCGGCATTGGGATGGGCACACGTCGCGCTTGGCGCTCGCGACCGCCGTCGCGATCGCGCCGCCGCGGAGCCCCATGC
>JANNNQ010000404.1:0-1997 GCA_031398625.1 Pseudomonadota bacterium | reverse complement strand
CCTGGTCTTCGGGCAGTCCGGAAAGCACGGCATACCGGGGCGAATGGCGCCGGCAGAGTTCGAGCAGTGCATCGGCAGCACGGTTGGCGGTAACCGCGAAAACCCGGTATCGATCCGGGTGTCGCGCAATCACGTCGAGCGTACTGGCTCCGACCGAACCGGTTGCGCCAAGCAGCGTCAGGCGCTGGCTCATGTCGCTCCCATCGCCAGCATCAGGAGGAGCGCCACCGGCAGCGTCGCGGTGGCGCTGTCGATCCGGTCCAGCACGCCGCCGTGCCCCGGCAGCAGCTTGCCGCTGTCCTTGGCGCCCGCCTGCCGCTTGAGGCTGGATTCAAACAGGTCACCCACGACGCCGAGAGCGCAGAGCAGCAAAGTTCCCGCCAAGAAAGGTATCCAGACGACCCCCTGCACGCGGGTTCGCAGATCCGCATCGAAAATCGCCCAAATGATAGCGTAGATAAGGCAGCCAATCGCGCCTCCGGCTACCCCTTCCCATGTCTTGCCCGGGCTGATCGAGGGCGCCAGCTTGCGGCGGCCGAATGCGCGCCCGGCCAGGTAGGCGCCGGTATCCGAAATCCAGATCAAGCCGAGGATCATGAGGAGTTGCCGCGGTGGCAGCGCGCTCATCGCGAGCCCGGCCGGGACGAGAACGAAAAGGCCCACGGCCATGCCCACACCCATGGGCGCGGACCTGAATCCAGTCGCGAGGAAATAGGGAGCCACGCTGATCCAGAACACGCTTCCCAGGGCGCATATCCAGAGCGTCCCCCACATCGTCCGCGAGATTGAAAGGCAAGTCAGGGCAAGAATCACCGCAAAAGCCGCCGCAGCGACTTGCCGCGCCTTGATCAACCTTGCCCATTCATGCGCGCCGATCCCGACCACCAAGGACACGACGATTGCGAACTGGCTCCGGTCCAGCAGGAACAGCGCCGCGAGGAACGCGGCGAGCAGTACCGCGGCGGTCAGGGTCCGGGTTAGGAGCAAGCGATCAGGCGTCGGTTACCGCGCGCGCGGGCGCGCGCCCGCCTTCGCCTCGCTTGGCATCTTCGAGTTGCTCGCTGGTGCGTCCAAAGCGCCGTTCGCGCGCCCGGTACGACTGGAACGCGGCGTCGAGCGCCGCGGCGTCGAAGTCGGGCCAGAGCGTGTCGGTGAAATGCAGTTCCGTGTAGGCGAGCTGCCAAAGAAGGAAATTGCTCACCCTCTTCTCGCCGCCGGTGCGGATGAAGAGGTCAGGCTCCGGCGCGTAGCTCATCGACAGGTAGGGATTGAGATCCGATTCCCGGATTGTGTCTCTATCCTTGAAGGACGTTTCCTTCGAAAACCTGTTAAGCGCCTGAAGAATGTCCCAGCGCCCGCCGTAATTCGCGGCGATCGTCAGGGTCAGGCCGCTGTTGTCGACCGTGAGCCGTTCGCCCACGGCGATCAGGGCCTGGATTTTCGGGTCGAACGCGCTTTGCTCGCCGATAACCCGCAGCCGGATGCCGTTGCGGTGCAGCTTCTGCACTTCGTTCTCGAGCGCCGCGATGAACAGTTGCATCAGGAGGGCCACTTCGTCCGGCGGCCGGCGCCAGTTCTCGGAACTGAAGGCGAACAGCGTGAGGAACCCGACGCCGCGCTCGGCGCAGGCTTTCACGGCCGCGCGCACCGCTACGACGCCCTTGCGATGGCCCGCGATGCGGGGCAGATGCCGCTGCTTCGCCCAGCGCCCGTTGCCGTCCATGATGATCGCGACGTGACGGGGCACGTCGCCATGCGGAGGGATGACGACGGTGGAACTGGCGTGGGTGGGGCGCGGTTTCATGCAGCCGCCGTCACACCGCCATCAGTTCGGCTTCCTTCTGCACGAGTAGCTTGTCGATCTCCGCGATGTGGCGATCGGTCAGCTTCTGCACCTCGTCCGAGGCGCGCCGCTCGTCGTTCTCCGAAATGTCCTTTTCCTTCAGCGCCTCCTTCAGCGTGTGGATCGCTTCACGCCTCACGTTGCGCACCGAGAC
>JANNNQ010000382.1:0-3684 GCA_031398625.1 Pseudomonadota bacterium | reverse complement strand
CCCGGATCACGGGACGGCTGGCACTGGGACCGAAATACGTCGAGCTCACGCCGAGCTCGTTGGCGAGCGTCTCGCCGATGCTGCTTGCGATCTGGCGGCGCAGCTCGTCGCCGCCCACGATCTGGGTCGGTTGCGCGATCTCCAGCGGGTTTTCCCGCAAGGCCGTTGCAGTCACGACGACTTCCTCTGGCTTGTCTTCCTGGGCCCGTGCGGCGGCACCCAGTGTGGTGCTGATGGCCAGGGCGAGAGCGGAAATACGGATTGAATGGCGCACGAGGCGCGGCTCGGTGGTCATGGGATCGTTCCTTTGCAATTGATCGACGGTGCGTGTCGGCCGTCCGCAGACGCCGTCACTACGAACCGCCCTGTAGGGCGGTCATGAAGCGATGTCGATCAGGCGGCTGGAGGGCCGCGGGGAACGAAGCGGAAAACGGGGCGGATCGCGGGGACAGCCGGTTCCGGCTGCAGGGGGTGGGCGACCAGGTCGGCGGGAGCGACGACAAACGCGGTGGTTGCGGGTCCATCCGCCATCCGGTCGAAGGCCACGCAGAAACTGCAGAGGGCGGTCTCGACACCGGGACGGCCGTCGAATTCGTGGCCGTGCGTATGGAGCACATGCCCCATCGAATCGAGCGCCAGCACCAGCACCAGGCTGACGAGACAGGCTCGCAACCAGCGGGGCGGGATTCTTGCCAGCTGAAAAACACGCATTGACGATGACTCTGGCGCATAAGTTAGCGGCTGGCAATGACCATTTCAATCGGCCATACTCCTTGGCACCTTTTCTTGCCTTGCCCGGCCCCTGGAATTAAGTGATCTTCCCCACAGTCGTCGTCCCGCCCGCCGCTGTGCCATTCCGCTCTTGAAGATCGCGGCTGACAATCTGGCAGCCAGCCTTGCCAAGGGCCTGACCTCCGCGTACCTCATTGCCGGCGACGACCCGCTGTTGACCAGCGAGGCCTGCGATTGCATCCGTGCTCGCGCCCGCGGACTCGGGTTCACGGGTCGCGAGATCCACTTCGTGGAGCGGGGGTTCGACTGGCGCGAGCTGGCGGCGAGCACGCGGTCGCTGTCGTTGTTCGCCGAGCGGCGCATCATCGAGATCCGCATGCCGACCGGCAGTCCCGGCGAGGGAGCGGAGACCCTCATCCGCCTGGTCGAGCAGCCGCAGCATGACCTCCTCGTGCTGATCGTCACGGACAAGCTCGATGCGCGTGCCCTGTCGACCCGCTGGGCAACGGCAGTGGAACGACATGGCGCGCTGGTGCAGATCTGGCCCGTCGAACTGCCGCGCCTGCCGGCGTGGATCGCAGAGCGGCTTGGCCGCCACGGCCTCAAGCCGGAAGCCGGAGTGGCAGAGCTGATTGCCGAACGGGTGGAAGGCAATCTGCTGGCCGCCCACCAGGAAGTGGAAAAACTGGCGCTGCTGCATCCTGAGGGGACACTGAGCCTCGACGCCGTGATGGATGCGGTGGTCGACAGTGCCCGTTACGACGTGCTGCAGCTCGGTGAGGTCGCGATGCGGGGCCAGGCCGCGCGGGCGCTGCGGATCTTCCGGGGCCTGCGGCAGGAAGGCATCGACCTCACGCTCGTGCTGTGGGGCGTGAACAAGGATCTGCAGTGGCTCGCCCGCGTCGAGTATCTCGTGAGGGGCGGGCAGGACCCGGATGCGGCGATGGCAGCGGAGCATGTGTGGCGGCCGCGGCAGGCTGCGATGCGCTTGGCGCTGGCGCGCTTCAAGGGCACGGCCATTGCCGGTCTCCTGACGGATGCGGCGCGCGTGGATCGCGCCATCAAGGGTGCGCTCCGGCGCGATCCCTGGACTGAGATGGAAGCGTTGGTTGCCCGGCTGGCGGGCGTAAGGCTCGCAAGGGCGGCATGAACCCCATTGGTATTTTTGGCGGCACGTTCGATCCGATCCACTACGGCCATCTGCGCACGGCATTCGAGCTGTTGCAGGCGCTGAAACTCGGCGAAGTGCGTTTCATGCCGGCGGGCAATCCGCCGCACCGCGAGGCGCCGTTCGCGAGTTCCGGGCAACGCGTAGCCATGGTGAAGGCAGCCACCGCCGGCCAGCCTGGTTTCGTCGTGGACGATCGCGAGACGCGGCGCGAAGGCCCGTCATACTCCGTCGATACGCTGGCGACGCTGCGTGTCGACTATCCCGATCGCTCGCTGTGCCTGATCGTCGGCATGGATGCGTTCCTGGAACTCCCGAGATGGCACCAGTGGCGCGAGCTCCTGCAGCTGGCCCATCTCGTCGTTGCCCATCGCCCCGGCTGGAAGGCCCCTACGATGGGACCCCTTGGTGAACTGCTGGTTGACCGCGGCACGGGCAGTGTCGACGATCTGCATGCCGCCCTGGCTGGCCGCATTTTCATTCATGCCGTCACGCAGCTCGAGATTTCCTCCACCGAAGTCAGGCGGCTCATTGCCGCCGGCCGCAACCCGCGTTACCTGATGCCTGACGCGGTCTGTGACCTCATTGCCACAACCGGTTGCTACAACCGGGTGCGATGAATCCGATCCCCCATCAGGCATTGAGGTGAGCATGACGCAGAAGCCAGGGAAAGCCGTATCGAAGGCAGTCCGCAAACCGGCGAGCGTTCCGCGCAAGCCTGCTGCGGGCAAACCGAAGGCGAAAGCCGCCAGGAAGACAACGGCCAAGCGGGCCAAGGCGCCTGCGAAGGTTGCCGCGAAAACCGTCAGTCGCAAGCCGGCCAAGGCAGAACCGGCAAAACCGCTGTCGACCCTGGCGGGTATCGTTGCGGCGGCACTCGCAGACATGAAGGCCGTGAATCCCGCCGTCCTTGACGTGCGGGGGCTCACCGACATTGCCGACACGCTCGTGGTCGCAAGCGGCAATTCCGACCGCCACGTGCGCTCGATTGCGGATCGCGTGATCGAGTATGCGAAGAAGGCGGGGCATCGCCCGGTCGGTGTCGAAGGCGAACGCGATGGCGAGTGGGTGCTGGTCGACCTGCAGGATGTGATCGTGCACATCATGCTGCCGCGGGTCCGCGAGTTCTACCGGCTCGAGGACCTGTGGGACGTCAGCGCTGCAGCCCGGGAAAGCGCACGGTGATCCCGGTTTCCGGAAGGCGACAGACGGCGGGCTGCAGCCAGAAAGACCGGCAAGCTGCGGATGTTCCTGTCGCTCGTGCCGTTCGCCTGCAGCCTGTTCCGTGCTTCTCCGCCTGATCGCCGCTGGCCAGCGCCTGCCCGGCTGGGTGGAGGCCGGCTATCGCGAATATGCGGAGCGTCTCAGGGGCGACTATCGGCTTGATCTCGTCGAAATCCCGCTCGGAACCCGCACGGGCGCCCCTGCCGTCGCCGTGACCGCCAAAGCCGTCGCGCAGGAAGGCGAGCGGATGCTGGGGCAGATCAAGGACGGCAACCCCTATGTCGTCGTACTCCAGGTGGGAGGCAAATCCTTGAGCACCGACCAGCTGGCGACATTCCTCACCAAGCGGGCCGAGGAGGGCCGGCCCATCGCTTTCCTGATCGGGGGCCCCGACGGCCTGGCCCCTGGAGTGGATGCTCGCGCGGACCTGCGCTGGTCCCTCTCGGCGCTGACCCTGCCGCATGGCCTCGCCCGCATCGTCGTCGCCGAAGCTTTGTACCGGGCCGTAAGCCTGCTGAAAAACCACCCCTATCACCGGGCATAACCGGAGTTTGGGGACT
>JANNNQ010000364.1:0-8540 GCA_031398625.1 Pseudomonadota bacterium | reverse complement strand
CAGCTGCAGGCGCGCGCCCAGTTCGTCGGACCAGGCAGGAGTGCCAACCTCGGCGTGCAACTGGCGAGGCACGGGACTGTCGGTCACGGGAGTCCGCGTAGTGCTCGCGGTTTCCGGGACCTGCGCCGGCAGCGTTGCCGGCTGCGGCAGTGGGGCGGCAGGATCCGGCGTTGCGAGAGGGCCGTCACTTGCAGCGTCATTGAGCACGGACTGCAACGCCTGGGCGATGTCCTCGGCCGACAGCGTCGCGAGGCTGGTCGGTGGAGTGGCGTTAAGCCCGGGCAAGGCCGCCGACTCACCCTGCCTGACAAGGAGCTGTGCCGCCTTGATGTCGAGCGGCTGAATGAACGGAAGGACCAGCGGCGACTGCGGATCCGGCGTCGGCACCGCGCCGTCGAGCGTCTGCAGCACTGCCTGCGCCAGCGGGTCAGGGGCTGTCTCCGCAACGCCATCAGGAGGCTCTGCCAACCCGAGCAGCTGCAGGAGCGTGGCAAATCCGCCTTCGCCCTCGGGCGTGGCAGCGGAATCGGCCCCCGCTTTCGCATTCTGCGGAGCGGGCGTCGGAGCAACAGGTGTGGCGACCATCATGGGTTCTTGCTTGCTCGTTGAGGTTTCAAGCCAGGCCGCGCGAACCGGAGCGTTGGGCCCGCTCATCGGATTCACGCTGGTCGCGGCGCTCGGCCGATCGCAGTTCTTCGGACTGCCAGCGTTCCATCACGGTACCGACGGCCTTCGCATGGCGTGCAGCCTGCTGCCACCGCGCCAGCTCCGCGTCGCGTTCGGCGCGCACCTGCAGCACGACCTGCGTCTGCTGGTTGACGGCCTGCGTGAGGCGCGCGAGGAAGGCCTGGTAATCCCGCAGGTTTGCGACCCCGGTGCCCTGCCCCGCCCGCACGGCGAACTGGCGCGCGTAATCGGTGTAGTAGCGCTCGAGTTCCCCGAGTTTCACTTCGTTCTCGGCGACCTTGCGTTCGCAAGCGGCGAGCTGCTCGGCCTGCTGGCGCTCGCGCTCGTCGATGACGCGTCCGGCGGGCGCCAGGCGTTTGCTGCGTGTCATGTCCTGCCCTCAATTCCTGGATTGACCCCGTTATCCTCAGCCAGCACGGCGGCCAGCTCGCGCAGGCTCGTCGAGAACTCGACCTGTTCGAACATGTCCTGCTGCAGGAATCGCTGCAGTTTCGGCCACAGCGCGATGGCCGCGTCCACCCGGGGATCACTGCCTCGCTGGTAGGCGCCGATGGCGATGAGATCGCGGTGGTGCTGGTAGGTCGCAAGGACCTGGCGAAATCGCTGGGCCAGGCGGCGATGGTCGCAATCTGCGATGTCATGCATCACGCGGCTGACGGACGCTTCGACATCGATCGCGGGATACAGCCCCGACTCCGCGATCTTGCGCGACAGCACGATGTGGCCGTCGAGGATTGCGCGGGCGGCATCGGCAATCGGATCGTTCTGGTCGTCGCCTTCGACCAGCACCGTATAGAACGCCGTGATCGAACCGCTGCCGGCGGAACCGTTGCCGGCACGCTCGACCAGTTGGGGCAGCTTCGCGAACACCGAAGGCGGATAGCCCTTGGTGGCCGGCGCCTCGCCAATCGCCAGACCGATCTCTCGCTGCGCCTGCGCGAAGCGCGTCAATGAATCCATGATGAGGAGGACGCTCTGCCCGCGGTCCCGAAAATACTCGGCGACGGTCGTTGCGAGCCAGGCGCCGTGCAGACGCATGAGTGGCGGGTTGTCGGCCGGGGTCGCCACGACCACGGCGCGCCGCCGGTCAGCCGGTCCGAGAATGCCTTCGACGAATTCCTTCACTTCGCGACCGCGCTCGCCGATCAGGCCGACGACGATGACATCGGCACTCGTATAGCGGGCCATCATGCCGAGCAGCACGCTCTTGCCAACGCCGCTGCCGGCGAACAGGCCGAGGCGCTGGCCCCGCCCGACCGTCAGCAGCGCATTGATGGCCCGGACGCCCACGTCGAGCGGCTCGACGATCGGCTGGCGCAACAGCGGATTGATGGGAATGCCCGTCAACCGCATGGGAGCTTCGCATTCCATGGGGCCCAGCCCGTCGAGCGGCTGCCCCGCACCATCGATGATCCGGCCCAGCATCTGGGGTCCGATACGGACGTTACCCGACGAGGAACGCGGCACGACCCGGGCATTCGGCCGCAGGCCGTGGCTGTCACCCGTCGGCATCAGGTACAGGTGCTCCCCGGCAAAGCCCACCACTTCCGCTTCCACGCGCGTGCCGTCATTCGCCAGCACATCACAGTAGTCGCCGACAGCCGCCTGGCAGCCCGAGGCTTCGAGCGTCAGTCCGACCATGCGGGTCAGATAGCCTTCCACCGGCGGTGGATCGAGCTTGTCGACACGCCGCTGCAGGCGCGCGAGACGCTCCGACCACAGCACGTTGCGGTCGGCGATCCGCTCCTGCTGCATGTTCACTTCGCTCAAGTCGCCCCCTCCCGCGAATCGGGATGCCGCTCGTCACCGAGCAGCGCACTCAGGGCAGCGCCGAGTCGTGTTTCAAGACGCGCATCGATCTGGGAATTGGCGGTCGTGACGCGGCAGCCGCCACGGCTCTGCACGGGATCCTCGACCAGCGTCCAGGCGCGATCGGACGAGGGGGTTGCAAGGCGTTCGCGCAGCACCACGGCATCCTCGGGATGCAGGTGCACACGCACGTCCCGGGCACCGATCGGCAACAGCGCCACCGTATCGCGTACCACTGCAATGACCTGCGTGGGATCGATCTTCAGTTCGCGGCGAACCAGTTGCCGCGCGACGGTGAAGGCGAGCGTCACCAGCTGGCGCTCCATCTCCGCATCCACCGCCTTGAGCGGCTGCGCGAGCAGGTCGAGCACCGAACCGATGCGCTGCGCCAGGGTTTCGAGTTCGCGCCGGCGGGTTTCGATTTCAACGCGGGCGGCCGCGAGTCCGGCTTCCTTGCCTTGGGCAAACGCTTCCTGCCAGGCAGAGCGCTCCAGTTCTTCCAGCTCGCCCACCGTAAGGCGTGATCGGCGATGGATGGACGGGCCTTCAACGGCGGGCAGCGCCCAGCGCTCGACGGCAGGCGATCCGGATGGCGTGCTAGACATACGCTTCGCCGCCCTTGCCACCGAGGGCCAGCGTACCCGCCTCGGCCATGCGCCGCGCCACTGCAAGGATTTCCTTCTGCGCCGCCTCCACTTCGCTCAGGCGCACCGGGCCCTTCGCCTCCAGGTCGTCCTTGAGCATCTCCGCCGCGCGCTGCGACATGTTCCTGAAGATCTTCTCCTTGAGGCCTTCTTCCGCGCCCTTCATGGCCAGCAGCAGGCGGTCGCTCTGCACCTGGCGCAGCAGTTCCTGCATGCCACGGTCGTCGACTTCGAGGAGGTTGTCGAAGACGAACATGAGGTCCTGGATCCGCGTGCTCAAGGCTTCGTCCGTCTTCTGGACGTGCTCCATCACGGCCGTACCCATGGTCATGTCCATCAGGTTCAGGATGTTCGCGGCGACCTTGGGGCCGCCCATCGTCGATGACTTGGAGTTGCCGTTGCCGGCGAACTGCTTCTCCATGATCTCGTCCAGTTCCGAGAGGGCGGATGGCTGGATGCCGTCGAGGGTCGCAATCCTCATGACGACGTCCGCCCGCAACCACTCGGGGAGCAGTGCCAGCACGTCTGCCGCCTGGTCTGGATCGAGGTACGCCAGCACGATGGCCACGATCTGCGGATGTTCGAGCCGGATCACTTCCGAGACGGCACGGGCATCCATCCACTTGAGCGCTTCGAGACCCTTGCTGGAACGACCCACGAGAATGCGGTCGATGACGCCCGCGGCCTTGTCCTCGCCCAGCGCGTTGATCAGCACCTTGCGGACGTATTCGTCCGTACCCACGCCGAGTGAGGTCTGGCTTTCGATCACGGTCGTGAAGTTGGTGAGCACCCCGCTCACTTCGTCGCGCGAGACGTTGGACATGCGGGCCATCGCGGTACCGACCCGTTGCACGTCTTTCGCCCCCATGTGCTTGAGCACTTCGGCTGCCTCCTGCTCACCGAGTGTCAGCAGGAGCATGGCGGCGCGTTCCGTGCCGCTCCTCGATGCGGGTCGCTCATTCATCTTCGGCCACCCATGTCTTCACCACCTGCGCGACCCGACGCGGATCCTGCTGGACCAGGCTGCGGGCCTGCGCAACCTGCTGCTCGTAGGCGAGCGGCTTCCCGGTTGCGGTGGCTCCCGGCGCGGCCGCCATCGCCGGGTCACCCTGCTGGATCATTGACCGTGGAACGGCCGCTGCGGCCTTGGCGGACGCGAGCAGGCCCTGCACCAGCGGGCGCAGGACGACGAAGACGAGGACCAGCAGCACGATCAACCCGGCTGCAACCTTGATCAGGTTCAGCACCAGGGGGCGTTCCCACAGCGGGATCGCAGCCAGCGGTTCCACCGGCTCGATCGCGTGCTGCTGGAAGGGTGCATTCATGACATTGACGCTGTCGCCGCGGGCAGCATCGAAGCCCACTGCATCGCGCACGAGCCGCGTGATGTTCTCGATCTGTTCTGCCGACAACGCAGCGGGGGTTGCCGCAGGGGCAGCCGCGGGCGCAGCGGCATCGCCTGCAGCCGGAGCGGCTGCGGCCGCCGGCGGGTTATCGACGATGACGGCTACCGACAGCCGCTTCAACCGTCCTGCCGGCAGTCGCGTGTGGCTGACCGTGCGATCGATCTCGTAGTTGCGAGTGGTCTGCCTCGAAACGCTCTGCGGTTCGGCCGCCACGGTGGCACCAGCCGCATCCTGGGCGGCTGCAGCCTGGTCAGGAGGCAGGATCACACCCGGCGCTGGTGGCTGGTTGGACAGTGCGCCGGGTACGCCTTGCGGTCCGCTGCCGGCACCCGCAGTCTGCTCCGCGAGATTCTCGCTGCGCACGACCGCGCTGTCGGGGCTGTACTGTTCACGGGCCTCTTCGGTCACGCCCATTTCCACATCGACGGCGACCTGGGCACGCACGCGGCCTGCGCCGACGAGCGGCGTCAGGAGCTGCTCGATGCGCTGGACATAGTCTTCTTCCAGGCGGCGCGCGAATTCGAACTGTTTCGTCGGCAGCGTGCCCAGTGAATCCTCGCTGTTCGGCGACGACAGCAGGCGGCCCTGCTGGTCGACCACCGTGACCTGGTCGGCTTCGAGCTCAGGGATGCTCGAAGCGACCAGATTGAGGATGGCCGTGACCTGTTCGCTTTCGAGCCGGCGACCCGGCTTCATCTGCAGGAAGACAGATGCGCTTGGCGGCCGCCGATCACGCACGAAGGCGGATTGCCGCGGCAACGCGAGATGGACCCGCGCGGAACCCACGGCCTGGAGGCTCGTGATCGTGCGGGCCAATTCGGTCTCGAGTGCATGCTGATAGCGGGCGTTCTCCATGAACTGGCTGACGCCGAAGCCCGGATCCTTGGACATCACGGCGAAGCCCGCATCGTCCCCTTCGGGAAGGCCCTGCCCGGCCAGCTGGAGTCTGGCACTCTGGACCTGCTCGGCCGGCACCGAGATCGCGCCCGAACCCGGATCCAGCTTGTACGGAATGCCGGCGGCTTCAAGCGCTTGCACGACCTGCGCCGAATCCTGGTTGGTGAGGCCCGCAAAGAGCAGGCCGTACGTGGGGCCCTTGGTCCAGATGGCGACGAAAACACCTGCCGCGACGGCGGCGGCAACGCCGACCAGCAGCATGACGGGCTTGAGCCCCGACACCGCGCGATAGCCAAGGGGCAGGGCGGCGGCTTCTGCGCTCATGCGACGCTCCGGAATCCGAAGGCTACAGGCTTCAGGCTACAGCCGGATGCGGGTCTTGAATCACGTTCCGTTCCAGAACCCGAGCCCGATGGCACTGCATTTGTTTCGCGAATCTGCGTCATTTGATTTCAGCCTGTTTCCGACCTGTAGCCTGTCACCTGTAGCCTTCCGGCTCAGATCGGCATGTTCATGATTTCCTGGTAGGCGTTGACCATGCGGTTGCGCACTTCCGTCAGTGCACGAAACGACACGCTCGCCTTCTGCATCTCGAGCATCACCTGCGGCAGCTCGACGCCGGGCGTGCCCCGCTCGAAGGCGCTCGCCATCTGGCTGGCGCTGGCCTGCGCGCTGTTGACCTGGTCGATGCCCTGCTTCAGCAACTGCGCGAAGCCCGGGCTGGCGACGGCCGACGCTTCCTGGTCCGCGAGGGCCGGCTTTGCAGCGCCGCTCGCGGCCTGCGCCGACAGGGCCCGGATCTGCGACAGCACCCGATCGACTTCGATACTCATGCTGCAGGCACCTCGATACCGGAGTTGCGCAAGCGCGCGAGTTTGTAACGCAGCGTGCGCTGGCTGATGCCGAGCCGCTCGGCGGCATCCTGGCGGCTGCCGTTGCCGACCCGCAGCGCCTCAAGGATCAGTTGACGTTCGACGCTTTCGATCGAATCGGCCAGGTCGGCGGGCGCACGTAACGGCACCGCATCGCTGTTCCGTCCTGCCATGGCCGGCGTCGAGCGCGGGATATCGCACACTTCGAAATGAACATGCTCGATCTCGATGACCGGGCCGCTGACGAGGATCAGGGCGCGCTGGACGACGTTGTCGAGTTCACGGACATTGCCTGGCCAGGGATAGGTCAGCAGGACATGGGCCGCGTCGGCGCTGATCGCGGGAATGCGCATCCCCGGACGGCAGCGCTGCGCAATCAGCCGCATCGCGAGCGGCAGGATGTCATCACGCCGCTCGCGCAGCGGACTGACGGCCAGCGGAAACACGTTCAGCCGGTAGAAGAGGTCTTCGCGAAACCGGCCGGCCGCGACTTCATTGCGCAACAGCCGATTGGTGGTGGCGAGAATGCGCACGTCGAGTTGCACGGTGTTGCGGGCGCCCAGCCGCTCGACTTCGCGTTCCTGGATGACCCGCAGCAGCTTGGCCTGCAGCCCGAGCGGCATCTCGGTGATCTCATCGAGCAGCAACGTGCCGCCCTGTGCCTGCTCGAACTTGCCCGGATGCGTCGCGTGCGCCCCGGTGAAGGCACCGCGTTCGTAACCGAACAGCATCGCCTCGAGCATGTTCTCCGGAATGGCCGCGCAGTTGACCGCAACGAAAGGTCCGTTGCGGCGGGACGACTGGACGTGGATGAAGCGCGAGAGGACTTCCTTGCCGGTGCCGGACTCGCCCGCGATCAGGACAGTGCAGTCGCTCGCAGCAACCCGTCGCGCGAGCTCGACGAGGTCCCGTGACGGGCGGGCGCAAGCCACGAGTTCGCCTTCCGCAGGGCGGGGGGTGCGCACGGCACCTTGCTCGCGGCTGGCCGCATCCGGCATCAGTTCGGCCTGGTCGACAGTCATTCCAACTCCCAAGGGCGTCAAGGTTGCCCCTGGGAAGGATTTAGCAAGATCTGTGCCGCGAGCAGCGGGAGGCAGGCTTTTGCCGCGTGACTGGCCGGCTGGTGCGTGTGGCTGTGAGCTGCCTCACATTCCGCAGGTCTTCAGCAACAGGAGAACACCGGCATTACAGGAGGAATCGCCCTGGCGTCCGTTGCCGCAACGCCAGGCGGCAAGGTCTTGCCATCACCAGGCCGTCAAAGTTCTGTCGCCTCTTCGGGCAGGCCCAGGTCGAACTTGCGGAGCTTCTCGACGAGCGTCGTGCGCCGCAGGTTGAGGAGACGGGCAGCCTGGGCGACCGTCCCGCCAGCACGATCGAGCGCCTGCCGGATCAGCGCGCGCTCGATGTTGAACATGTGTTCCTTGAGGTCGAGACCGTCCGGCGGCAACTGCGCCAGCGTCCCGCCGGACGACTCGGTCCACGGCAGGTTTGCCGTTCTGCCGCGCACCGGGACAGGGTCCGCCGCATCGAGGGGCTGGGCCAGCAATTCATCCAGTGCCAGCGTCGCGACATCGAGCGTTTCCACACCGGGCTGCCAGCCGGCCGGCCGGTACTTGTACGGCAGGTCCTCGACGGTGATGACTCGGTCGGGCGCCAGGATCGAGAGGCGTTCGACCAGGTTCGCCAGCTCGCGCACGTTGCCTGGCCAGGCGTATTCCTCAAGCGCCTTGAGCGCCGCGGACGAAAACTGCAGTCGCCCCCTGCCCTCCGAATGGCAATGAGCGACGAAATCGCCCAGCAGCTGCGGCAGGTCCTCGATACGGGACCTGAGCGAAGGCAGCTCGATGGGGAAGACGTTGAGCCGGTAGAACAGGTCTTCGCGGAAAGTGCCTCGCACAATCGAATCATCAAGATTGCGATGGGTGGCCGCGATGATGCGGACGTTGCAGCGCAGGGGTACGTGGTTGCCGATGCGTTCGAAGATCTTCTCCTGCAGCACGCGCAGCAGCTTGACCTGCATCTCCAGCGGCACGTCGCCGATCTCGTCGAGGAACAAGGTGCCGCCATTGGCGAGCGCGAAGCGGCCGGCCTTGTCTTGGCGGGCGTCGGTGAAGGCGCCCTTCACATGCCCGAAGAGCTCGCTTTCGAGCAGCGTGGGGGAGAGGGCCGCGCAGTGGACCGCGATCATCGGCCCATCGCGGCGCGTGCTGTTCTGATGGATGGCC
>JANNNQ010000289.1:0-17647 GCA_031398625.1 Pseudomonadota bacterium | reverse complement strand
CAGCTGACCGGCCGGCTGAACAATCGAAGCTTCCGCTTGCTGCCCGCACAGGGAGATCGGCGCAATCTTCTCGCACTGGCGCTGGATCTCAAGTCGGTAGGTGATGGCGTGCTGCAAGGCAACTCGGTGCGGGTGGTCCTCCGCGAGGCAGCGTCGTCCGGCAGCCTGCGCGAACTGGCGGCCCGTGAAGGCGCCACACTGGTGTCTGCCCAGCCTCGTTTCGAGGATGCCTTCGTGGATCTGCTCGGTGGCGGGCCAGGTGGAAAGTCTGGCATCGCCGAGCGTACGGAGGTAACGGAAACGGCAGGAGACACGGTCGTTGCCTGCCGCAATCTGACCAAGCGATTCGGGGATTTCGCAGCCACCGACGACGTCAGCTTTGCAGTCAACAAGGGGGAAATCTTCGGCCTGCTGGGTCCCAATGGCGCTGGCAAATCAACCACCTTCAAGATGCTGTGCGGTCTGCTGCAACCAACCAGCGGGGAGGCCCAGGTCGCCGGATTCAATCTGCGCACTGCGACGAGTGCAGCGAAGCTGCAGCTGGGATACATGGCGCAGAAGTTCTCTCTCTACGGCTTGTTGTCCGTCCTGCAGAATCTCGATTTTTTCGCCGGCGTTTACGGCCTTGAAGGAAGTGTGCGCCGGGACCGCGTCGCGGAGATGATCGATACCTTCCAGCTCGGGGATATCCTCGACAGTTCGCCCGGCGATCTTTCGCTCGGCTTCAGACAAAGACTGGCCCTCGCGTGCGCCCTCATGCACCGCCCGCCCGTGCTCTTTCTGGATGAACCCACATCCGGTGTCGATCCCCTCACGCGACGCGAGTTCTGGACCCATATCAATGGGCTCGCCCGCAAGAAAATCACCATCATGGTAACCACGCACTTCATGGATGAGGCCGAATACTGCGACCGGGTGGCGCTCATGTACAAATCGAGGCTGATTGCGCTGGATACACCGGACGCATTGAAGCGGGTAACCGGGAGCCCGCCTGGCGAGGACGATTCGATGGAGGAAGCGTTCATCCGGCTCATCAAGGCCGCGGATTCAGCCGAACGGGACGCCGCATGACGAAGGTCCGGCCAGACTCCGTGCTGCACGTCAACTGGCAACGGACGATGGCACTGGTACGCAAGGAATCGCTGCAGATCAGCCGGGACCCCTCTACGATCCTGATCGCGTTCGTGCTGCCGGTCGTTCTGCTGTTCCTGTTTGCATTCGCGGTCTCGCTTGACCTGCGGCAGGTTCCGCTGGCAGTGGTTCTCGAAACGGACAGTCCCGGTGCCCACCGGCTGGCGGCAGCCTTTTCCGGCTCCCCGTACTTCGCTGTTATTCCCATGCAAAGCCGTGCCAGGGCGGCGGACGAACTCGTGTCTGGGGGAGTGCGCGGGATTGTGGTCATTCCCCAGGACTTCGCCCGGCGAACCAGCGCGAATGATGGTCGCCCTGTCGTACAGGTGATCACCGATGGTGCTCAACCCAATACGGCGGGATTCGTGTCCAGCTATGCCCAGGGAGTCATCGGGGCATGGCAGCGCAGCGAATCCGGTGTGATGACAGCCACCTCATTCGCGATCGAACCCCGTTACTGGTTCAACCCGGAACTCGATAGCCGAAGGGTGCTGATCCCTGGCGCAATCGCCATTGTGATGACCATCATAGGCACCCTCCTGACCGCACTGGTTGTGGCGCGGGAGTGGGAGCGGGGGACCATGGAGGCGATGATTTCCACGCCTGCAGCCATCAACGAGATCCTGATAGGCAAACTGCTGCCCTATTTCTGCCTGGGGCTCGCAACATGCATTGTGTCTGTACTGATGGCTACCCTGCTGCTGGGCGTACCGCTCCGCGGCTCCTGGCTGGCGCTCATTCTGGTTTCCGCGGTTTTCCTGCTTCCGGCGCTCGGACAGGGGCTTCTGATCTCGGCACTGACCCGGAACCAGTTTCTCGCTTCGCAGGTCGCGCTCTTTGTCGGGTTCCTGCCTGCGTTTCTGCTTTCCGGCTTCCTGTTCGAGATCGACTCGATGCCCTGGCCGATTCGCATGCTCACGTATGCCGTGCCGGCAAGGTATTTCGTGTCTTCGCTGCAGACCGTTTTCCTGGCCGGCGACGTCTGGCCGCTCCTGCTGCCGAACCTGTTCGCGATGACGCTGATCGGCGCGATATTTCTATTGTTTGCCTTTGCCCGGACTCCGAAGAGTCTCGAATAGCAGGCGCATCGTGCGAATTCTGTCATCGAGGTTGTCGGCGCAGATCATCAAGGAACTGCTGAGTGTCTGGCGGGATCCGCGCAGCCGTTTCATTCTGATTGGCCCGCCCGTCATGCAGCTGCTTATCTTCACGTTTGCCGCCACCCTGGAGGTGCGGAACATTGACATAGCCGTCCATGATCGCGATCACGGCCGATGGTCCCGGGAGTTTGTCTCGCGCGTGCAGGGTGCGGGATTCGTGAGCGGGATTCGCTACGCCCAGTCGCACGCCGAGGTCGAAGACCTGATCAACCGTGGCACCGTGCTGCTGGCCATTGACTTCCCGCCGGATTTTTCACGTGCCGTAGCGGGAGGTGGGGTGAGCCGGGCGCAGGTCATCATCGACGGACGCAAGGCCAATGCCGGCCAGATCGCCGCCGGCTACCTGGAGGTCATTGCGCAATCCTTCAACACCGACGTTTCCCAGGCGTCCATCCCGGGTGGCGCAGCGGTCCGCAACTGGTTCAATCCCAATCTGATCTACCGGTGGTTTGTCACGCCCAGTCTGGCCGGAATTCTGGTTACCTTCATCGCCCTTCTCCTGACTGCTCTGTCCATTTCCCGGGAGAGGGAGCTAGGAACCTTCGACCAGCTCCTGGTTTCTCCCACTACACCGGCCGAAATTATCGTTGCCAAGACTGCGCCCGCGCTATTGATCGGCGCAGGGTTGTCAATCGTGATGATGCTGGCGGCGCGCTTCGTTTTCGGAGTTCCGTTCAGTGGCTCCGTTCTGGCGCTGTTCCTGTGCCTGATTCTCTATATTTTCTCGGTCGTGGGCGTTGGGCTCATGATTTCTGCAGTCTGCGCCACACAGCAGCAAGCCATTCTCGGTACCTTCGCCGCCGGTGTACCCATGGTGCTGCTGTCGGGATTTGCGACACCTGTCGAGAACATACCGGAGTGGCTCCGGTGGATAGCAGAGATCATCCCGCTGAAGCATTACCTCATCATCCTTCAGGGGAGTTTCCTGAAGGCCCTGCCCCCGCAAGAACTGCTGGCCAGCGCCTGGCCGCTGGCGATCATTGCAGCAGTCACGCTGGCGGCAGCGATCGTGATCGTTCGCAGGAGGTTGCAGTGAGCATGGGCAGTTTGAAAGTCGAGGGAGTGGACGGCACGGGGGGGGCTATTCGGAGCTGCCTCCGGCTGATGGCCGCCTCGGCCACGATCCTGTTGGGGGGCTGCATGCCTGGGCCCCGGTACGGCGGGCCCCCTGTCATCGCGATGGCGGACAAGTGGAGCCAGCAGGTCGAAATGGTAGGTACGCTTGATCTCTCGGAATGGTGGCACGTTTTTCAGGATCCGACGCTGGACCGGCTGATGGAGCTGGCCCTCGCCCGGAATCTGGACCTGCAGCAGGCTGGCACCCGCATTGCCCAGGCGCGTGCTGCGAGTGAGGCAGCAAGCGGCGGGTTTTACCCCTCTGTCGGCATATCGGCCAGTACAACCTTGAGGCGGCAGAGCGAAAACGGTGCTCTACCCATCAACTCGATCCCGGGGATCGAGCGGGATCAGACTTTGAATCAGACCGGCTTCGATGCGAGTTGGGAACTCGACCTGTTCGGCCGCTTGCGTAACCAGGTCAGCGCGCTGGAGTCACGTCTGGAAGCCGCCGAGGATGACGCACGGGCAGCGCGTTTGAGTCTGGCGGCGGAAGTTGCCAGGACGTACTTCGAGTTCAGGGGCAGTCAGCGCACATTGGTTGCGCAGAATGCTGCATTGGCGATCCTCCTGCGGACTGGAGACATCGACCGCCAGCGTGTGAGCCTGGGTGACCTGCCGGCTGAAGAACTGGCGACGGTGGATGCCGGGATTGCGGCAGCCAGAGCAGAACTGCCGAGAACGCAGGCTGCCATGCGTAACGCGCTGTTCGCTCTCGGGGTGCTCCTTGCACGCCCGCCGGAGGCCGAACTGGCCTTGCTTGAGTCGGAGCCCGTACCTGTTCCGATCAGCGCTCTCCCGGTGGATGGGCGCGCGGATATGTTGCGACGACGTCCCGATATCCGGGCTGCCGAGCGGCGCCTGCGTGCCAGCAGTGCAGAGACAGGCATTGCGCTGGCTGAATACTTTCCCCGCCTGACGATTTCCGCCCAGGCGGGATTCGAGGCGTTGAGTGACCGCGGCCTGTTCGACGAAGGCAGCCAGGAAGGCTCCATCGTGCCGCTCATTACGTGGCGCTTGCTTGATGGAGGCCAGATTGCGGCGGAAGTGCGCGTATCGCGCGCGCGCGAGCGTGAGGCCTCGCTCGCTTACGAAGCGGCTGTACTCAACGCCCTCGCGGACACCGAGCGGGGTCTTAATGAAGATGCAACTGCACTTGCTGCAGCTTCCCTCTCCAGGGACGCCAGACTTGCGAATGAACGGTTCCTCGCATTTGCAGGCGAGCGGTTTCGTGCAGGCGATGTATCCCGGAAGGATGTGCTGGACGCTGAAAGGCGCCTGCTGGACGCGCAGATACAGGAAGCCCAATACGAGACAGCGGCGCTCGTGGCCCGAGTGTCGTTGTTCAAGGCTCTGGGTGGGGGCTGGACCGAGCAGAGCCTGCTGCTGGAACCCGAGATCGATGGGCGGTTGGATTCGCGGTGACCGCTGATTCTGCTGCAACTGCAGCCGCTGCCGAGTCTTCGGTCGTTTCGCAAGGTTAAGCATGCGCGATCAGATTGACGCAATCATCATCGGCGGTGGACACAACGGTCTTGTCTGCGCGTTCTACCTGGGCCGGGCAGGGCTCAAGGTGCGTGTCCTCGAGCGGCGGCCAGTGGTGGGCGGCGCCGCGGTAACGGAAGAATTCCATCCCGGCTTCCGCAACTCCGTCGCGAGCTATACGGTGAGCCTGCTGAATCCGCAGGTGATCGCCGACCTCAAGCTGCGTGAGCGCGGCCTGGTTGTGCGTGAACGCCCTATCGCCAATTTCCTGCCCTTGGCCGGCGGCTATCTCAAGTCGGGCGGCGGTCTTGCGCGTACGCAGGCCGAAGTCGCCCGGTTCTCGGTGCGGGATGCGGCGCAGTTGCCCCTTTACTACGAGGCGCTGGATCGCGTGGCGGATCTGTTGCGCGATCTGGCATTGCAGACACCGCCGCGAACGACTGCCGGCCTGCGCAATCGCATCGACCTCGCATTGCAGGGATCGCGCTTTCTGAAACGGGATCTCGCGGGTCAGCGTGACGTGCTGGAGCTGTTCACGAAAAGCGCCCGCAGCGTGCTCGATGGCTGGTTCGAGAGCGATCCCGTCAAGGCGGTGCTGGGATTCGATTCGATCGTGGGCACCTACGGCAGCCCGGATACCCCGGGATCTGCGTACGTGCTCCTGCATCACGTGTTCGGCGAGGTCAATGGCAAGCGGGGCACATGGGGGCATGCAGTCGGCGGCATGGGCTCGATCACGCAGGCGATGCGCCAGGCGTGCGAGAGCGTGGGTGTCGGGATCACGACGGATGCCCCGGTCGAACAGGTGCTGGTCGAAGCGGGCTGCGTGCGAGGTGTACGCCTCGCCGGCGGGCGGGAAATCCTGGCCAGGCGAGTGATTGCCAACGTCAATCCACGGCTGCTGTACACGCAACTGATCCCGGCGTCCGATCTCAATCCCGATTTCCTGCGGCGGATGCGGAACTACGAATGCGGTTCCGGGAGCTTCCGCATGAACGTTGCCTTGTCGGAGTTGCCCGATTTCCGTTGCCTGCCCGGCAAGGTCCTCGCCGAGCATCACCAGAGCGGCATCCTCATCGCGCCCTCGCTCCAGTACATGGACGAGGCCTATCGCGATGCGAAGGCGCTTGGCTGGTCGCGCAAGCCCGTGGTGGAGATGCTCATTCCCAGTACGGTGGACGATTCGCTCGCACCACCGGGTGCCCATGTGGCGAGTCTCTTCTGCCAGCAGTTTGCGCCGTCATTGCCCGGGGGTCGCAGCTGGGACGAAGCCAGAAACCAGGCAGCCGACACGATCATCGACACGGTCAACGAGTGGGCGCCCAACTTCAAGGCATCGGTACTCGGCCGGCAGGTCCTGTCGCCCCTCGATCTCGAACGGACCTTCGGCCTTACCGGGGGAGACATTTTCCACGGCCAGCTGAATCTGGGGCAATTGTGGGCCGCACGGCCTTTGCTGGGGCACGGCGATTACCGCGGGCCACTGACGGGCTTGTACATGTGTGGTTCGGGGACCCATCCCGGCGGCGGCGTGACCGGATTGCCTGGCCGCAATGCAGCCCGCGAGATCCTGCGCGATCGGTGACCCGTCACGGCTCCGCGCGCACGAGGAGCGGATGGATTCCGACAGCGCCCAGGATGATCGCGACACCGAGATAGAACTGCAGTCCCAGCTCATGCTGTTCGCCGAACAACACCATGGCCAGCAGGATGGCGTAGACCGGTTCGAGGTTCACGGCGAGCTGTGCACCGAACGCACTCATTTGCCGCAAGGCGACCAGCGACAGGGCGAACGGCAGCAGTGTGCAACCAAGCGCCAGCAGCATCAGCAGCATTGCATTCCGCGCATCCGGCAGCACGAACACCGGGGTGCTCGACAGCAACGGAGCGGCGGCAGTCAGGAACAGGACACCGGCCGCCATTTCCAGCCAGGTCACCGTGAGCGCGTCGCCGCGCTCGATGAGGCGCTTGTTGAGCGCACCGAAGACAGCCACGATGAAAGCGGATAGCACGCCCACGGCAATGCCCGCATTCATCGCGTCGGGGGTGCCACCGATCACGAGCAGCACGCCGGGGACCACGGCGAACCCCAGCCAGAGCTCAGCGCGGTTGTGCGCCTTGTGCGCTATCCAGGGCTCGACAACGGCCAGGAACACCGGGCAGAGGGCGAGGCAGGACGCGGCGACGGACGCATTCGCCAGCTTGATCGCCGCATAGAACGTGACCCAATGGAGTGCCACGAGCACACCGATCCCTGCATACGCGGCGATCAGCGACCGCTCCATCGCGTGCAGGCCGCGCCAGACCCGCGGCACGATCACGAGGGCGGCAGCCACGATGAGCATTCGCCACCAGACGAGGCTTGAGGCACCCAGCGAGATCAGCTTGCCGAGAATCGGCGTGAAGCCCCACAGCAGGACGCAGAAATGAATCTGCCAGCGGGCTCGGGTAAGGGGGCGCATGGACCTGCCAGACGGCAGGTGACGCGGCGCCTGCGCGTCACCTGTCAAATTCAGCGGGCCGCGTTCTCGAGTTCTTCAGCCTTCTTCTCATCCGCATCGGCCAGAGCATCGTTGCCCATGTCGCGATGGATGTCGGCGCGGCTCAGGTACATGTCGGGATTCGTCGGCGCGAGGCTGACGGCCTTCTCGACATCCGCCAGAGCGTTCTCGTACTTGTCGTCGGCCCGGTAAACGCGGGCGCGGGCAACATACATCTCGGGATCCTGGGGCTTGAGTTCGATGGCCCGGCCAGCGTCGGCGAGGGCGCGGGTGTAGTCCCCGTCGGATGTGTACGCGCGGGAGCGGAGCATGTAGATCTCGGCGTCGGCGGGGGCTACCTGGGCGGCGCGGGTCAGGATCCGCGCGGCTTCCTTGTTCTGTCCGGAGTTCAGCGCCTTCTGCGCGCTCACGAAGAGGTCATCGAGTGACGGCTCGGCCGCCTGAGCCGGCATTCCCAGCAATGCGGTTGCCACGAGCGTGGGCAAAGTCACCACCGACCACAAAGAGAAGCCCGCGCCCATGCGCCGCAGCATTTTCGTCAGCATGCAGATCTCCCCCGGAAACTAACACCCAAGACCGACGACTTCTTACGCTTTCCGCGCTTGACTGTCGAGAGCCCGCTTTCAGCCGAGCGACTGGACCGCAGCTTCGGTTGCGGCCTTCAGCCAGCTGTAGAGCGCCCGCACCGGCAGCTCGTTGATCCGCTGCGCCGGGCAGACGAAATGGTACTGGAAATTGGACTCAAAGCGGATTTCGAAGGGGCGCACGAGTCGGCCCCGATCCAGGTCGTCGGCGACCAGCAGGTCGCGCGCCAGCGCAATCCCCGACCCTTGCGCCGCGGCTTCGAGGAGGACCGCATAGTCCCGGCTCAGCGTGGGAGCGACCGCCAGGGGCTGCATGCCCGCTGCTTCAAACCACCGGTTCCATTCGTCATGCGGCGGGCCAGCGGCCAGTATTTTGTGCCGCAAAAGATCGCAGGGTTCGCGCAGTTCGGAAGCCAGCGCCGGGGAGCAGACCAGGTTCATGCGTTCCCGCCCCAGCGGCTCGGAAAACACACCGGGCCACCCCCCCTTGCCCAGCCGGATGCCGACGTCCACTTCGTCGGACCTGTTGAAATCGACCAGATCATAGGAGCTCGACAACCAGACGGTCATGTCCGGGTGCTGGCGATGGAAATCAACCAGGCGGTGCACCAGCCAACGCGATGCAAAAGACGGCAACACGCTGATTCGCAACCGCGCCTGGGATTCCGATTGCCGCAGACGCGCCGTTCCAACACGCACGATCTCGAGCGCCTGCTGGACGATCCGGCTGTATTCCTCGCCGGTTTCCGTCAACGTGAGGCGAGGCCCGTCGCGGACGAACAATTGCTGTCCCAATTGCTCCTCGAGCAGCTTGATCTGCCGGCTCACGGCACCTTGGGTTATGTGCAACGATTCCGCGGCCCGGGTGAAGTTGAGATGTTGCGCGGCCGCCTCAAACATTCGCAGTGCGTTCAATGGAGGTAGGTCACGACTCATGAGCTGTTGTCATCCTCACCCTTAGAAAATATCGGTTCTGCGCTGCACAGGACTTTCTCTATAGTGAACGTTTGGCAGGGTCAATGCTGATTGTTGGGCTGCAACAGAGTCAAGTAACATCCAAGCAGCGGATGCTCCGTGACGGACTGGACGGCATTTCTGGAGAACACGCATGAATCTGATTCAGAGTCATCATCACCTGACGCTGTGCGTCGGCAAGGCACAGGAAGACTACAACTTCCACGTCGGCCTGCTTGGCCTGCGCAGCGTGAAGAAGACGGTCCTTTTCGACGGCACCGTCCCGATCTATCACTTCTACTACGGCAACGAGAATGGCGATCCGAGCACCCTGATCACCTGCTTCCCGTTCGAGCAGGCCGGCGTCTTCGGGCGCAAGGGCACGGGCCAGATCAAGATCGTGAATCTGTCGGCTCCGGCCGGTTCGCTGGATTTCTGGGCCAGGCGCCTCAAGGCGCGCGGTGTGGCGTTCAAGCCGTTCGAGCGTTTCGGCGAGAAGGGCCTGCATTTCGAGCATCCGTGCGGCATCGAGTATGAAATCGTCGGTGACGACACGGACGCCCGCAAGCCGTGGACGACCCGTGAGACGCCCGCGGAGGTCGCGATCCGCGGTTTGCGGGGCATCACGGTGTCCCTCAAGGACATGGCGCCCCAGGGCGAATTCATGGAAGTGGCTTTCGGTGGCCGCAAGACGAAGACCGACGGTGCCTACACCCGTTATGAACTGAAGAACGGCGGCGCAGGCAGCTACGTCGATTTCGTCGCCGAGCCGGATCTGGCCCAGGGCTCCTGGACCTTCGGTGCCGGTACGCCGCACCATTGCGCGTTCAAGGTCGACAATGCCGACCAGCAGAAGCAGTTCAAGGACTTCGTGGAAGGCATCGGCTACACCGACGTCTCCGACGTGAAGGACCGCAACTACTTTCACTCGGTCTATTTCCGCACCCCGGGCGGCGCGCTGTTCGAGGCAGCCTACTCGGTGCCTGGTTCGTTCGAGATCGACGAGAAAAGGGAAGAGTTCGGCGATCACTTCATGCTGCCGCCCTGGCTGGAAGAGCGGCGCGAGGAGCTGATGGCGAAGCTCGAGCCGCTGGAATACGAGCTCACACAGGTCGCTGCTGCAGCACGCTGACGGTTCGCAGGGTTTCAGGTTCCGGAACCCGGCAGGTGAAACGCGCCTGCCGGTGTTCCGGCACCGTATTGCAGGAACCCGGTTCGCACCGCGAGGTGCGAACGATCAACAAACAAGAGAATTGAAGAACTGTCGCTAAGGACAGCTCGTCTACGAAAAGCGGCATCGGGCAGCCTGGCCTTGCAGGCAGCCGGCCGGAGGGGGCAAGACGGGTGAAGTTGGTGTCGCACGTTTTTCCGGGGGATTCCAAATTTTTGCCAGCTGCAACACTTCAACCGGCGGTCGTTCCGTTGCGGGTGGAAGTCCTGCGGTCCAGGAGCTTGAAGCCAATGAGAAGAAGTAAAGCCATGCAGGGCGGCGCCCGTCCGGCAACCCGAGTGTCATTGGGTCTGGTCTCGCTCGCCTGCGTGGCGGCGCTTGGCCTGGCAGCGGCCGCTGGTGCCGCACAGCCCGCGCGGAATGCGCGCACTCCAGCCGCAGCGCCGCAAGGCCCCAATTTCGATGCAGTGCAGGAGCGCGTCCTCCATGTGCAGGGCAACGTCTACCTGGTCAACGGCATGGGCGGCAATACGACCGTGCAGGCTGGAACCGATGGCGTGATGGTCGTCGACACCCAGTTCGCTCCGCTCGCAGGCAAGATCGTCGCCGCCATCCGGACATTTTCCGACGCCCCGATCCGCTACGTCGTGAATACGCACGGCCATCCCGACCACATCGGCGGCAACGAAGCCATCGCGAGCCAGGGGGCGTCCCTCGGTGGCGCGAATGTCGTGGGCCTGCTCGGCAACCAGGCGATCCAGGGCGCAAAGATCGTGGCCCATGAGAACGTCCTGAACAGGATGAGCACGGTCCAAGGCACGACGCCGGCCGCGCCATCGGGCGCCTGGCCATCCGATACTTACTTCCAGCCGTTCCATGACGTCTACTTCAATGGCGAGAACGTTCGCCTGATCCATGCGCGGAACGCGCACACCGATGGCGACAGCATCGTCCACTTCCGGGGTTCGGACGTGATCTCGACCGGCGACCTCTTCACGACGGTCATGTACCCGTTCATCGACCATGCACGGGGCGGCCACATCAACGGCATCATCGCCGGCCTCAACACCGTGCTCGACCTGGCGGTGCCCAAGTGGCAGCAGGAAGGCGGCACGATGATCGTCCCCGGCCACGGACGCATCACGGACGAGCACGAAGTGCTCGAGTACCGCGACATGCTCGTGATCATCCGCGACCGTATCAAGGACATGGTGGGCAAGGACATGTCGCTCGAGCAGGTCAAGGCAGCCAAGCCGACGCTCGACTACGATCCCCGTTTTGGGACGGATTCCGGCTTCTGGACGACGGCCCAGTTCATCGAGGCCGTATACCAGGACATGAGCAAGGCCCCATAGCTTGCGGACCCATCGCCAATATTCTGGTGGAGACAAAGACAATGAGATTCAGGACGGAAAAGCGGGCATCGATGCTGCTGGCAGCGATGTCGCTCGTGATCCTCGGGGGCATCAATGTGGCCCATGCCGCACAACCTCCTGCCCAACCGCCGCGGACGCCGCGCGCTGCGGCCCCGATCGACCTGACCGGCACCTGGGTCGCCGTGATCACCGAAGACTGGCGTTTCCGGATGGTCATTCCCTCCAGGGGTGACTATGCGAGCGTGCCGCTGACGGATGCAGCGCGCCAGGTTGCCGATGCCTGGGATCCGGAGAAGGACAAGGCGGATGGGAATGCCTGCAGAGCATACGGCGTCGGCAACATCATGCGCATGCCGACCCGCATCAAGATCAGCTGGACCGGCGACAACGCCCTCAGGATCGAAACCGATGCGGGCAAACAGGTGCGTGACCTGAGTTTTGTCAGTGCCAATGTCGTGACGGTGCGCCAGGAGCTCAACAACGCCACCGGCGGCGGCAACATCCGCCCTGATGCGCGTGGCCAGGAAGCAGAACGGACAGGCGCAGCGGCTGCCGCGGCAGGTCCGCGCACGCTGCAGGGTGCATCCCGTGCCGAATGGGAGCGCTCCAATCTCAAGGTGACGACCACCAACCACACGGGGGGGTATCTGCGCCGCAACGGGGTCCCGTACAGCGATAGCGCGGGCATCACGGAGTACTACTACCGTTACGCTGCCTTCGGTGACGAGTGGCTCACCGTGTCGACGGTGGTGGAAGACCCGCAGTACCTGCGTCAGCCGTTCCTGACCAGTTCGAGCTTCAAGAAGGAAGCCAACGATTCCAGGTGGGCGCCTGCCGATTGCGTTTCCGAATGGGGCCCGCTGAAGCAGATGGGCGTCGACCCGTTCCTCTAAGGCCTCGAAATCCCGCTTCTGTTGGTGTACTTGCGCTCTCTGCCTGCCAGCTCACGGACAACCTCCCTCGTCGGGACGCGGGAGATCAGTGGAGATTGCGTGATGGCTACTGCCGCGAAGTTGCCCTTGAGGCTGCACCATACCGCCTATGTGACGAACGATCTCGAGTCGACGGTGAAATTCTATGAAGAATTGATCGGCCTGCCGCTGATCGCCACGTGGTGCGAGAACGACGTGCTGTTCGGTGCCGAGCGTCACTATTGCCACCTGTTCTTCGGCCTTGCCGATGGCGGTGCTCTGGCGTTCTTCAAGTTCGCGAATCCGGAGGACCAGGCTCTCTTCGGTCCGCAGATGCCAGCGTCGCCGTTCCATCACATTGCATTGAAGGTCGACGAGGACACGCAGGCCGCCATCGAGAAGCGCATCGAGGCTGCCGGCTACAGGGAGCCGCAGACGTATGTACTCGAGCATGGGTATTGCCGCTCGGTCTACGTGACGGATCCGAATGGAATGATCCTCGAGTTCACCGTCGACCGGCCGGACGCGGCAAGGATCAATGAGGTCCGGCGCGTCAATGCGCATGCGGATCTCAAGCGCTGGTTGGCCGGCGATCGCACTTCGAACAACGTGTATCGCTCCGAGTAGTGGCTGCGTGCATGCCATGGGCAGGCAGCGGTGCCGGCACGACAAGGGTGGCGACAGGGAATGTTCTTGTATCGTTAAAGCCATGGAGGGAGGGGTGCTTCGACTTGGAGCCGACGTGCCACGCTGGGAGGGTGAGACGACAGGCGTATGTCGAGTGCGGCCAGACGCTCTAACAGGGGAAATCAATGAGTTGGAACTCATGGATAGCCCAAGTCGTCCATGACTCGCGTTATCAGGGTGCTGTAAAGGGTTTTGCATCTCGATCCTGATGCTTGCGTTGCGGGTGATGGGCCTGCTGTTCGCGGACCAGTCGCTCGGAGAAGTGTTGAATCGCTTTTCCCCCTGGATCCAGGGCGGGCTGATCGTCATGGTGGCCACCGGCATCCTGCTCGTGATCGGCGAGCCGGTACGCGAATTCATGAGCCTCTCCTTCTGGCTCAAGATGGGACTGCTCGTCATCGGCATCGTGAGCGCCCTGGCTTTCCGCCGCTCCGTCGCTGCAACTACTGCTGCAGCCAGTTCTTCCCCCGCGGGTGCACGATTCGGCGCGATGGCAACCGTCGTGCTCTGGCTCGCAATCATCTTCCTCGGCCGGGCCATCGCCTACGACGTCGAGGTTTGGGGCTCGCTGTCGCTGGCTTCCCGCGCCTGAGTCATTGCTTTTCCCCCCAGGCACCCCTGAAAAACGGCCAACCTGTGGCAAGCGGCGCTTACCCGAACATGGTCTTTCAATCAGTTGCATCGCTGCTCGCTTGACACATGTAGGTAAATCAGAGCTTCCCTGGGTAACAGACATGGATCTGGCAGCGCTCTTTGCCACTATTGAAGCGTCCGCGCTCGCGGAATGGCTGCGTGCTTCGCTCAAGGCCGTTCCGGTCATCGAAGCGATTCACGTGATGGCCATCGCGACGGTCTTTGGCACGATCTTCATCGTGGATTTGAGGCTGCTCGGCTACCCGGATACGCGCCGGCCCTTTACCCGCGTTTCAGGTGAGCTGCTCCGCTGGACCTGGGGCGCCTTTGCCCTGGCCGTGGTCACGGGCGTGCTGCTCTTCGTCCCCAACGCGACGACCTACTTCAACAACACGCCCGTCCTCCTGAAGATGGGCGCGCTCGTGCTGGCTGGCGTCAAAATGGCCGTGTTCCATACCTTCACGCTGCGGACAGTGGCTGGCTGGGACAGGGACGTGCCGGTTATACCCGCCGCCCGGCTCGCGGGTGTCCTCTCCATCGTGATCTGGACGGGCGTGATCTTCCTCGGGCGCTGGATCGGTTTCACCAAGGGGTACGACTTCGAGATTCCCGAAGATGTCGATCTCAATTTCGACTACCTCGGCAACAGCCTCCGCTAGCGCGACCCGGGTCCGCCTTCCTCCGGCGTCGGCGCCGAGGGAGGTTACTGGCACCCGGTTGTTCATGAGATCAAGTCATCCTGATCCCCAGAAAATATCGGTTCTGCCGCTTCTGGCGTTCTCACTATAGTGGCAGCATGAGGGGAGCTGCAGCACAAGAAATGATGACGAATCCGCATTTGGGCCAGCCGGTGGTGACGTGGGGCCGTGCGCTCGACAACGCGCGTGCTGCAGTCATCGCAGTTCATGGCAGGGAACGCGATCCTGAGGACATCCTCGATGTCTGCAGCCGTATCGGGAGGTCCGATCTTGCCCATCTGGCCCCTTTCGCAGCCAACGGTGCCTGGTATCCACACAGCTTCATGATGCCTCTGGCAGGGAACGAGCCTTGGCTCTCGTGGACACTTGAGCGCATGGAAGGCCTGCTGAACGGCATCGTCGCGCAGGGAATCAGGAAAGAGCGCATAGCGCTGCTGGGCTTCTCGCAAGGCGCGTGTATGGTCGCGGAGTTTGCGCTGCGCAATCCCGGCCGCTATGGGGCGCTGCTGATCTTTACCGGCAGCGCCATCGGTCCGGCGGGAACGTCATGGACCTACCCTGGCGATTTCGGCGGTACTCCTGTGTTGATCAGCGGCAGCACAGAAGATGCCTGGGTGCCGGCATCCCGCATGGGAGAGACAGCGGGACTGCTGCGGGCAAAGGGCGCCCATGTCATCGAGTACTACTACGGCGGCAAGGAACACATCGTGAACGACGAAGAGACCAGTGCGGCGCGCAGGATACTTGAGTCATTGTGAGCGTGCTCCGGCACATCGGACAGGCCGCGCGAGAGTCTTCGGTAAATCGCGAGGATCATTTGCCGCTATGCATCTTGCTGTTATGCAGTGCGCTAGACCGATATCTCCGGGGCCTCCACACGCTGTTCTTCTTCTACAAGCTTGAGCTGCTGCGCTAATCATGTTTTTTCAGCCCAGAGGATTGAACAACTGAGGTGCGCTGCTGCGAGGCGCCATCGGTGGCTTAATTCATACACCCCTGATTGCTGCGACGCGCGATTGACGGCTCAAGGGTTGCGGAGTAAACCTTCTTTACAGTTCGTTACAGGGGACTACAAGAAAACAAAGCGTGTAGCAGAAAACTTACAAGCAGGCCGCTGTTCCGGAACGCAGCTTGTGATTCCAAGGAATGAATTGCAGAGACTGAAGTCTCGCACTCCGGTTGAGAATGTTCAGAAAATTTCAGGCGATCCGTCAGGACCACAGGGGGATTCAAAAATGTCGACTCACCATGGCAAGAAGGCCATTTATGCTGCTGCGAGCCTTGCGGTCGCAGCATGGCTGCCCACGGGCGCCTACGCCCAGGCACAACAGTCAGTCGGAGGCGCAATCGAGGAAGTGCTCGTGACAGCGCGCCGTCGCGAAGAAAGCCTGCAGGATGTGCCGATCGCGATCTCCGCATTCGGTGGCGAAAATCTCCAGGCCCGCGGTGTTGAAACAGTGGCGAACATGAACGCCATCGCACCGAATCTTTCGGTCATGGGCGGTGGCAACTCCGGTGAATCCCAGGCAACGTTCCGCGTACGCGGCATGCCGGGTGTCTCCGTCTACGTCGATGGCATCAACCAGGAAACGACGGACGGCTTGCTCACAATGGGCGTCGTCGAAGTGGATCGCATCGAAGTGCTGCGCGGGCCGCAGGGCACCCTGTTCGGCAACGCCTCGCTGGGAGGCGCCGTCAGCTACGTGACTCGAGCGCCTGCCGACACTTTCGGCGCCCGCGTGCAGGGGTCGGTCGGCAGCTTCAACCGCCGCGATTTCCAGGCAGCAGTCGACATGCCGCTGCATGATACGTTCAAGACCAAGTTCACGCTGGCAAGCATGAGCCGCGACGGCTTTGTCGAAAGTGTCTCCATTGACAGGGCCTACGGAGACGTCAACGACGAGCTGGCGCGCGCCGACTTTCTCTGGACACCCATTGAATCGCTCAGCGTTCGCTACAACACGGAGAAATCCGATACCGATCGGGTAGGCCCCGCCCGGGTTGTCTGGGAGATCGGACCCAAGAGCACGTTCCAGGTAGGCCCGACGACCTACAACACGAATCCGAATGCGCAGGTCTATCAGAACGCCAATGGATACGATTACAGCACTTTCCGGACCGCTTCCGGCCAGGGCGGGCTTCTGGACGACTACGACACCCGCATTGCGTGGGAAACCAACGGTCTCGTGATTGACATGATGCGCCACACGCTGGATGTGAACTGGGACATCAACGACACGTTCAGGGTCCGTTCGCTGACCGGCTACAAGGACACCACCCGCTCGGTACAGGTTGACTTCGACGGCGACAACAGCGTCATCCTGCTGGAGCGCGACAATCGGGTACGGCGCTACGATTTCAGTCAGGAATTGCAGCTGCTCGGATCGCATGAGCGGATTGACTGGGTATTGGGCGCGTACATGTCCGAGTCATACCAGCGCGCGAGGACGATTACTTGGTCGATGCCTGAGTTCACTTGCGACCTATGGAATGCCCAGAATCTTCAGCGCGTTTCAACGGATGATCGGGCCTCGTGCTTCAACAACCGCGCCCGTGCTGTCGGAAGCAGTTTACGTGCGGCTGCAGGAACGCCGAACAGCCAGTTCGCCATCACTCAAGGCACTGGGATAGTGACTCTCGGTGATCAACTCGCCAAAGGCCCTTTTAATGTCGCTGGCGTCACACCGAGCACTTTTTCTGGTCCTGCCGGCAGCAACTCTGACACGATGAATATTACGCGACCGGAAACGCAGGCGTTTTTCGGTGACGTGACCTGGCGCATCACCGATGCTTTCACGGTTGCGGCAGGACTCCGTTACAGCGAGGACACCACCCCGAACACCGTTCAGCTGTCAAGCAGCACTAACCTGGCGAGCCGCGCCACGTTGCTGCCTGACAACAACATCCCCAACTTTTACGGATTTATCGACCCGATCCCCGCGGCCACCGGGGAAACCAAGTACGACGCGCTGACCAAGCGACTGACGTTGCAATACCAGTGGAGCCCGGACGTGATGACTTACCTCAGCTATGCAGACGGATACGGCCCGGGCGGCCAGAGCAATACTCCTCAGTCGGTTCTGACCTACATGGCGTCGATCGAAAACGGCCTGACAAGCGACATTCCGGCCACCGTGTTCCGCGACGAGCAGACGGTCAAGAACTACGAGTTCGGGTTGCGCGCGGATTGGGCTGGCGGAGCACTGCGCACCAACTTTACTGCGTTCTACACCGAATGGG
>JANNNQ010000242.1:0-2967 GCA_031398625.1 Pseudomonadota bacterium | reverse complement strand
GGGGGCAATGCTGCCCCGAGAGCAAGACATGATCGAACAACTGGGAGTGGGACGCACGACCCTCCGGGAGGCGCTCAGGCTGCTGGAAAGCCGTGGGATCCTCACGATCCGGTCCGGCCCGGGTGGCGGGCCGGTCGTCCGTCACCCCGAGCCGAGCGACTTGATGGACTCCTTGTCGCTCATCCTCCAGTTCCAACGCGGCACCCTGCGCGAGGTCCACGAGGCGCGAGCCTGGTTGGAACCCGTTGCTGCCCGGATGGCAGCGCCGAAAATCACGAGCCACGAGATTGGCAGGCTTCGTGAGCTCAACGACGTCATCCGCGCATCGATCGACTCGGACGAAAAGAACTTCGCGGAGGCCAACAATCAGTTCCATCGAATCATCGCCGCGTCATGTGCGAACGTCGTGGTACAGACCTTCACCGAGACTCTGCTCAGCGTCGGGGAGACCGGTTTCAGCGACCTCCTCAACGCACCGGAACTGAAGCAGTCCGTGGTGGAGGAGCACGACGAAGTGGTGAACGCCCTCGAGGCCAATGATGCTGATGCGGCGGAAAATGCCATGCGGCACCATCTTCAGCACGCGACCAGCCGCCGCCTCGAGGACAACCCCGTCCTCATGGAGCGGCCGCTGCGCTGGCTGCGCTGACCTCTCGTGGCACAGCGATCAGCTCTCCTTCCAGAGCTCGGGATCGTCCCAGGCCCGATCAAGCGGTTTCATCCCGCCGCCAGATCCTCTGAACTGCGTCATACCAAGCAGTTCCATGCTCTGCCCGAAGGCCAGGTCGTTTACCGCCGCTCGCTTGAACTCCTGCACAAAGGTCCGGCGGGTGTGACGCAACACCACGGGCGAGTACTTCGTGAGGTGACGGGCGATCTCCCAGGCACGGTCCAGCACCTGATCTTTCGGTAGCACCTCGTTGACCGCACCCCACTCGTACGCCATCTGCGCGGTCATCTTCTGCCCGGTCAGCTGCCAGTAGCGAAAGCGGTTGCGCCCGATGATCATCGGCATGATGGTATGAACCCCGTCGCCGGGCGAGAGGTTGCGGGGGAAGTGCGCCGCATCCTGGAAGTAGGCATCGTCAGAACAGAGGACCACGTCGCACATGAACGGCAGTTCCGCGTGGATATTCGTGGGGCCGTTCACCGCGGCGATCATGATCGCATCGATGGCCAACATGTTGTCGTGCCGGAGCCTGCCGTACCATCCCATCTCCTCGACCTGCTCAGCAGTCGCGGGGATCGAGGCGGGCAGATCATCGCCGTGGCGCCCCCAGTTGGCATTGAAGTTCTCTCCGGTACCGGTGAAGATGACCACACGGACACCACGGTCGCCTGCGATGTCGTTGAAGACGCTACCGATGTCGTGATGGGTACGGTGGTCCCAGACGGCAGGGCCACCGTCTCGGTGCATCCGCACGACCAGGATCCCGTCATCGGTCCGCTCGAAAGCATAGTCCGGGTAGCGATCGCGATACTCGTCAAAGTGAGTTGGGCGTGCCATTCTGTTCCCTTCGGTTGCCTGGCTACCCATCTCTGCTTCGGCGTCATCAGGGCACAGGCTCCTGGAGGAGGTCGAGGTAGCAGGCACCGGTGTCCGGCGACTTCTGCTGCTTATAGCACTCAATCGAGAATGAGACGCTGATCAGCGAGTAGAGCAGAAGCATAAGGTTATTTGCCTGTTCCGGAAGCGCATCGAGCTCGAACTGGTTCAGGTATTTGATCGCTGCTTTACCGCGAGGAAACGTCGCATCGTAGAATAACTGCAGCTCATCCATTGAGCTTTCGACGCGCTTCGCATAGCGCAGCGGCTCGGTCGGGAGCACCCAGTCATTGGCAAATGACTCGAGATCTGCGAATTCCTCGGGTAGGACGGCGGACGTGGTCGACATCATCGTCTCCTGCTAAAGGCGGTGTACGGCAAGGGCTGCAAGCGGCATAGGCGCTCAGGCCTGATAGTCGCTGACCCACTCACGCACCGTCTTGTGGAGGTGCCGAACGAGGGTCTCTTCGTCGCTGAGCGGAAACTTTGTTACTGCACGGGATTTCAGCATCGACTGGGTGGCTTCGAGAGTGTTGGCATCTTGCAGCCCGAACTCCTTGAAGCTCACCGCAGTGTTCTCCAACATCAATCGCTCGCCAGGAGTCTTCGGTGGCAGGAAATATAGCGTGCCCTCGAAAATGTGCGTGCCGACAGAGGTGGGCCAGTAATGGTAGGTGAAGTAGGATCCGACACCGGCGAGGATGACCCAGTTGGGGAAGAACTGAAAGGACTCACCAGCCCAGGCATCGGCCTTCTGCGGGTTGAAAGAACGGGGCAGATTCGCGGCGGTGAGCAGGTTCGACTCGTCGCCGCTGCCTTCCGCACCTCCACGGGCCAGACGCCCGATGAGCCGATCGATCGGCTTCACCATCAGCTCCATCGTCTTCTCGTCCATGTCCGGCGCGGTTGTTCCCGGAAGCGTGGACACGCGGTGCGGACCGAAGGTGCGGTAGAAGGCGGCCCTGAAGCCGAACTCCTGCTGCTGCCGAGTCGCTGCCGGAGTGGTCTGATTGCCGTGCAAATACGGCGAGTGGTAGAACTCCGCGAATGTATCCACGAAGATCTTCCAGTTCGACTTCACCTCGGCGCGGTACCGAAAGACATGCGTCATCTTCTCGAACGGGTAACCCTCGATCCCCCAGGCCATCTCGCCGAGGAACTCACGCAGCGGCTCGACCGGCTCCCGGCTGAGATTGATAAAGATAAAACCTTCCCACAAATCGAGCGTGACCTCAGCCAGGCCGAACTCGGATTTGTCGAGGTTGGCGAAGTCCCTCTCTTGTGACACATAGGTCAGCTCGCCGTCAAGGGCGTACCTCCAGCCGTGGTACTTGCAGGAGAACTGACGACAGCTCCCGCGCTCCTCCGCTTCGGGATAGTCGGTCCACACCAGTTTATTGCCGCGGTGCCGGCACATGTTG
>JANNNQ010000207.1:0-12812 GCA_031398625.1 Pseudomonadota bacterium | reverse complement strand
AAAATGATATTGATATTCTAATCAGAATATTACCTTTTTGTGTTTGTTGTAGTAATTCTCCCTTGTAACCGTGGAAAATTACAGGCTCTTCTATTTCACTTTGAAAAGCAGCTACTGTTTGGTCTCCTGGCATAGTCTTGTCATGTGGCCTTATTGTCGCATTTTTCCTTGCTTCTTTCGGCAATCTTGCTCTTATGGTTGCTTCTCCTTGCAACGCTTGATTAGGAAACATTCAAACTTTACATTATTAGTATACATCTCTTTGTTAAATTCATGAAAATTGTGTTGTATATATGTGCATTTCAGATTCACCGTGTCAACAACCCGCATCTTGTTGCGCCGGGGCTCGATTCGCCATTCGTGCCGCTCCAGGTCGATTTCCGACCACAGTGCGCCGCGCAGCTCGCCGGGACGCACGAAGGTCAGGGGAGCCAGTTTCAAGGCGGCATGAGTGACGGGATGGCCGCTGTAGCCATCTATCGCCCGCATGAGTTCACCGATCCGGGAGGGTTCGATCAGTGCAGCCCGGTTCGTGGTCGTGACCGGGGTCAGGGCTCCGCGCAGATCCTGGGTCGGATCGCGCTCGGCCTTGCCGATGGCCACGGCATACCGGAAGACCTGGCTGATTCGCTGCTTGGTCCTGTGGGCGGTCTCGTGCCTGCCCTTGTCCTCGACCTTTCGCAGGACTTCCAGGATCTCCATCGGCTTGATCTTGCCTATGGGGCGATGCTCGAGGCGGGGGAGGGCGAAGGTCTCGATCATCCACCGCAGCTTCGAAACTGTCACGGCCGAGAGCTTGGTCTGCTTGCCGAGCCAATCCAGGTACACACTGCCGAAGGTGTCCGACTGCGCGGCCTTCTCCCGCTGGCGTTCGGCACTCGGGTCAATACCCGCAGCCACCAGCTTCCGGGCAGCTTCGCGCAGGCCCCTGGCCTGCTTCAGCGAAACTTCCGGGTAGACGCCAAAGCTGAGACCCTTCTCCCGGCCGCCGAATCGGTACTTGAAACGCCACCAGCGGCTGCCGGTGGGGTTGATGAGCAGAAACAGGCCGTCTCCATCAAAAAGCTTGATGGGCTTCTCCTGCGGCTCCGTATTGCGAATGGTGACGTCTTTGAGCTTCATCGCGCTGAGCCCGTACCGTGACCCGGTACGGAATCTGTTACCCCTGTGTGAGAAACCGGTTTACCCCGTAAGTTACCCCCGGCTATGATAGGCTGGCAGCGGACGACTACGGAAGACTTCGGACAGAGATTTAGCGAAACTGCAGTGTTTCTGGGGTGGGAGCGGTCAACCCCGGACGACTGCGGACTGCTCGATGGTGCCCGGGACCGGACTCGAACCGGTACGGATTGCTCCGGGGGATTTTAAGTCCCCTGCGGCTACCAATTACGCCACCCGGGCCCTGCTCGCGCGACGCGGCCTTCCTCGAGCGTGCGGATTGTAAGCGAAGTCCGTCTGCTAGACTGCGCGCGCCTCAAGGATCCCGGGTGAGAAGATAAAACGTATGCCGGCCGGCGAAACACTGCTCGAGGCCAGGGCCATCGAACTCTGGCGCGGCGAGCATCACCTCCTGCGGCAGGTTTCCCTCGCTCTGCAAGCCGGCGAACTCCTGCAGGTCACTGGCCCGAACGGCGCGGGCAAGACGAGCCTCCTGCGGGTGGTGTGCGGCTTGCTGCCCATGGAGTCGGGAGAGGTCTTCTGGCGCGGCGTGTCCCTGCATGCGGGTCGTGAGGTTTTCCATCGCGAACTCGTTTATCTCGCACACCTGAACGCGTTGAAGCTGGACCTGACGGCAGAAGAAAACCTCGAGGCGGGGGTTGGCCTGCGGCGTGACACGACGGCCGTCGACCGGCGCGAGGTTCTGCAAGCGGTGGGAGTCGGGCACTGCGCAGCCTTGCCGGCGCGGGTGCTCTCGGCGGGGCAACGCCGACGCGTGGCGTTCGCAAGAGTGCTGCTGTCGCAGGGCATCCTGTGGGTGCTCGATGAACCCACCACCCATCTCGATGCCAGTGGCGCTGCCGTCATCGAAGCCCTGCTGCGCCAGCATCTCGACCGGGGCGGAGCGATCCTCACTGCGGCCCATCACGGCCTGCTGTCGGGGGATGCGCGCTCAAGGCAACTGGTGCTCGCCGCATGAGTGCCCTCCTGCAAGCGCCCGGTCTCTGGGCGTTGGCGTACCGGATCATCGGGCGCGAACTGACCCTGGCCATCCGCCACTGGGACCAGGCTGCGCAGCCGCTGTTGTTTTTCGTGATCGTGACCACCCTGTTTCCGCTTGCGATCAGCCCCGAGCTGTCGGAGCTCAGGCGCATTGCGCCCGGTGTGGTGTGGGTAGCCGCGATGCTATCCTGCCTGCTCGCGCTCGAATCGCTGTTCCGCCCGGACGTCGAGGACGGAACGATGGAACAGTGGGTGCTGTCAGAACAGCCGCTGGCGTGGATGCTGCTGATGAAGACGCTGGCTCACTGGCTGGTTTCAGGCCTGCCGCTCGTCATCATGGCACCCGTTATCGGGATGGGGCTGGGTGTGCCGACTACGGCGTGGCCCGTGCTGATGGCCTCGCTGGCGTTGGGTACGGGCGCGTTGAGCGTGCTTGGCGCCATCGGCGCAGCACTGACGGTCGGCGTCCGGCGGGGCAATGTCCTGCTCGCGCTCCTGGTGCTGCCGCTCGAAATGCCGGTACTGATTTTCGGTGCGCGTGCCGTCAGTCTGGCGATGACAGGAGAAGCCGTGGCGGGGCCACTCAATCTGCTCGCGGCGGTACTCGTGCTGGCCTTGAGCATCGGGCCGCTGGCGATGGCTGCCGCGATTCGCATCGGGGTCGAGTAGGGGGTCGAAACAAGAATGTGGACCTGGTTTCACAAATTCGCATCGCCGCCGCATGCCTATCGGCTGGCTACCCGGATGCGCCCGTGGCTGTTCTGGCCGGCCGTGCTGGCCATGCTGTGGTCTGCGTATACCGGCCTCTTTGTCGCGCCCGTGGATTACCAGCAGGGCGATGCGTTCCGCATCATCTATTTCCATGTTCCCAGCGCCTCGATGTCGCTCATGGTCTATACCGCCATGGCGGTGGCGGCCGCAGTCGGGCTCATCTGGCGCATCAAGCTGGCGCACGCGGTGGCTTCGGGCTGTGCCGTGATTGGCGCGTGGTTCACCGTTCTCGCCCTCGTGACCGGTTCCGTCTGGGGCAAGCCGATGTGGGGTACGTGGTGGGAATGGGATCCGCGCCTGACCTCGGAACTGATCCTGCTGTTCCTCTATCTCGGCTACATGGCACTCCGGGCTTCCTACGACGACATCCAGCGGGCGGACCGGGCGAGCGGCCTGCTGGCGGTGGTGGGTATCGTCAACGTCCCCATCGTCCAGTACTCGGTCAAGTGGTGGAACAGCCTCCACCAGGGGCCGAGCATCTCGGCGCTGACCGGGGAATCCGCCATCGACAGCTCCATGCTGGCCCCCTTGCTCGTGATGATGCTGGGCTACCTGCTCTTTTTCGGTGCCATACTCTGCGACCGGTTGCGGGCCGAGATCCTGCGCCGGGAGAGAAATGCCGGCTGGCTAGCAGAAGTGGCTTGAAATCATGGAGTTGCAAACCATTTTCGGGATGGGTAAGTACGGCGCCTACGTCTGGTCCTGCGTTGCCTTGTCCGTGATCGTGCTCGTGGGCAACGGCTGGCTTGCGCGGCGTGCCCTGGCTCAGGAACTGGTTCGGGCGCGGCGCCGGATCGCTGCGGGGCGTGAATCATGACCCCCCGGCGCCGCCGCATGGTGCTGGTGGGGCTGATCGTCCTGGGCGTCGGTGCCGCCACGGCGTTCGCCTTGACGGCGTTCCAGGAGAACCTCCTGTACTTCTATGGCGTCTCCGATGTGGTTGACGGCAAGGCCCCGGCCGATCGCGCCTTCCGCATCGGCGGCATGGTGTCCCAGGGCAGCGTGCAGCGTCCCTCAGGCAGTCTCGAAGTCCGGTTCGTGCTCACCGATTACGCCAAGGACGTCACCGTCAGCTACTCAGGGGTGCTGCCGGACCTGTTCCGCGAAGGGCAGGGGATTGTCGCCCGCGGGCGCATGGCCGGTCCCGAACTCTTCGTCGCGGAGGAAGTGCTCGCCAAGCACGACGAGAAGTACATGCCGCCCGAAGTCGCCGAGAGCCTCAAGCAGCAGCATGAAGGTCTTACCCCCAGTTCAGCACCGGTAACCTATCCATGATCGCCGAACTCGGCCAATTCGCCCTGGTACTGGCCTTCTGCCTCTGCATTCCGCAGGCCTTCTTCGGTCTGGTGGGAGCGCACAAGGGACGCGTCCAGTGGATGCTCGCCGCCCGCCCTGCGGTCGCCGGCCAGTTCGTGTTCACCCTGCTGTCCTTCGGCTGCCTCGCGTATGCGTTTTACGTCAACGATTTTTCCCTGCTGTATGTCGCTTCGAACTCGAACTCGGCATTGCCGACGTTCTATCGCTTCGCTGCGGTCTGGGGTGCGCATGAAGGGTCGCTGCTCCTGTGGATGCTGGTCACCGCAAGCTGGTCGATTGCGCTGGCTGCGTTCAGCCGCCAGTTGCCGCTGGCGTTCTCGAGCCGCGTCTTCGGTGTGCTGGGCATCATCAGCGCCGGGTTTGCGCTGTTCATCCTCACGACCTCGAATCCGTTCGAACGCCTGATCCCGGCGGCCCTGGACGGACGCGATCTCAATCCCCTCCTGCAGGATCCGGGGCTCGCGATCCACCCGCCGCTGCTTTACATCGGCTGGCTCGGCTTTGCCGTGCCGTTTGCCTTCGCCGTGACCGCATTGATCGAAGGGCGGCTCGATACGCTCTGGGCGCGCTGGTTGCGTCCGTGGACGACCCTCGCCTGGTCCTTCCTGACCGTCGGCATCGCGCTCGGCAGCTGGTGGGCGTACTACGAACTCGGCTGGGGGGGGTGGTGGTTCTGGGATCCGGTAGAGAACGCCTCGTTCATGCCGTGGCTGCTCGGTACGGCCCTGATTCACTCGCTGGCCGTCACGGAAAAACGGGGGTTGTTCCGCAGCTGGACATTGCTGCTCGCGATCTCTGCCTTTTCCCTGGCCCTGCTTGGGGGCTTCCTCGTGCGTTCGGGCGTGCTCGTCTCCGTGCATGCCTTTGCTTCCGATCCGAATCGCGGCCTGTTCATCCTGGGATTCCTGATCCTCTGCATCGGCGGCGCCCTGGCGCTGTACGCATGGCGCGCACCAACGTTTCGCTCGGATGCCGGCTTTGCGATCGTTTCGCGCGAGTCGTTCCTGCTGCTCAACAACGTGCTGCTGGTGGCGGCCTGTGGCTTGATCCTGATCGGGACGCTGTATCCGCTGTTTCTGGAAGCGCTGAATCTCGGCCGGATTTCCGTGGGTCCGCCGTATTTCGCCGCCGTCTTCCTGATCCCGACCCTGCCCCTCGTGTTCCTGCTTGCGCCCGGCATGCACGCTGCCTGGAAACGCGCGCGGCTGGAAGGCGTCAAGCGGACGTTGCTCATTGGCCTGGGTGTTGCCGTCGTGGCGGGTATCGCGATTCCCTGGGCTGCATACGGCACCCCGGGCGTCCTGACCGTCGTTGGCATGACTGCGGGACTCTGGGTGGTGTGCGCCGCGCTGATCGATCCGGTCTCCAGATTGCGCGCGGGGCACAGCCTGTCGCCGGGGATCATCGGCATGAGTGTTGCCCATATCGGGCTCGCGTTCTTCGTCATCGGCGCGACGGGCGTCGAGTCCTACAAGATCGAGCGCGACCTCGGCCTCAAGCCGGGTGAGAGCACGACTGTCGCGGGCTACGAGTTCCGTTTCGATAGCAGCCGCGACGTGCAGGGACCGAATTTCGATGCCGTCGAGGCTGACGTCACTGTCACGCGCGACGGTGAACCCGTGACTGTCCTGCATCCGCAGAAGCGCATCTATCGCGTGCAGACCACGCCGATGACCGAGGCGGGCATCGATGCCGGCTGGAATCGCGATCTGTTCGCTGCGCTTGGCGAGCCGCTCGGTGACGAAGCCTGGAGTTTCCGCCTGCAATTCAAGCCGCTCGTGCGCTTCATCTGGGGTGGCGCATTCATCATGGCGTTCGGTGGGCTCATCGCCGTTTGCGATCGCCGCTATCGCGTACGCGCCACCCGGACAGTCGATGCGGCCGCGGGCGCGCCGGCGCGGGCCTGAGGGTCAGTCCCATGTGGCGATACCTCGTGCCTGGCGCCGTCTTCCTCGTCCTCGTCGGCTTCTTTGTCGTGGGGTTGTACCGCGATCCCACGGCCATTCCCTCACCGCTGATCGGCAAGCCCGCTCCCGCGTTCTCATTGCCTTCGGTCGGGAACACCGGGCAGACGGTGTCACTCGACCAGTACAAAGGCCAGGTGTGGGTACTGAATGTCTGGGGCACCTGGTGTCCTGGCTGCCGGGAGGAGCATGCGTTGCTGCTCGACATTGCCCGCACGAACGTCGTGCCGCTGGTGGGTCTCAACTGGAAGGACGATCTCACGCTGGCGCGGCAATGGCTGGATCAACTGGGCGACCCGTACCAGGCCACGGCATTCGATGCCGAGGGGCGTGTCGGCATCGACTGGGGCGTTTACGGCGCTCCTGAAACCTTCCTGGTCGATGCGAGTGGCCAGGTGATCTTCAAGTACATTTCGCCACTCACACGCGAAGTCTGGGAGCAGGAATTCCTGCCGCGGATCGCGACGGCGAAGCAGGCAGCGGGGCAGGGAACCTAATGAGCACCGGGAGGCTGTGCCTGGCGTTGCTGCTGCTCTGCCTGGTGCAGCCGCTGCAGGCGTTCGATGCCGAACTGGCCTTCACGGACCCCGAGTTGCAGGCGCGGTACGAAACGCTGACCCGCGAACTGCGTTGCCCGATGTGCCAGAACCAGGCGATCGCCGATTCGCCCGTGGGAATCGCCGCCGACCTGCGCCGCGAACTGCGGGAGCAGATTGCGGCCGGCAAGTCCGACGCGGACATCCTCGAGTTCATGACGGCCCGCTACGGTGACTTCATCCTCTACAACCCGCCCGTCAAGCCGACCACCTGGCTGCTGTGGGCGGCGCCTGTCCTGCTGTTGCTGGTGGGTGTCGGGACGGCAGCGGTAGTGATCAAGCGCAGGTCGCGCGTCATCATCGACGACGATCAGGCCGAATCCGAGGCAGGCACCGCGTGACCCTCTTCATTGTCTTCGCAATCGTCATGGCAGCCGTGGCGATCGGTTTCGTCGTGCGTCCGCTGCTGCGCAAGCCGGATGACGTTCCGCAGGAGGCACGGTCCGAACCCGCGAAAGCGGCAGCCATGGCTACCGCGGTTGCATTGCCGCTGCTCGCTGCGTGGCTGTACTCCACGGTCAGCACGCAGCAATGGGATTACGAGCCGCTACCCGCAGGCGCGGAGGCAGGTGCTGCTGCACCTGACATCGAGCGCATGGTCGCCCAGCTGGAAGAGCGGCTGAAGACCGAACCCGGCGATGCGGAAGGCTGGCTGATGCTGGGCCGCTCGTTCGTCATGCTGGGACGGTACCCGCGTGCGGTCGATGCCTACCAGCAGGCCTACGACCTGACGAAGGGCGACAGCCTTCCTGCGATCACCGGACTTGCCGAGGCGCTGATCCTCACCGATGAAGCCTCGTTGAATGGCCGCGCTGGCGAGCTGATTGAAAGCGCCCTCGTCAAGGCCCCGCGCGAGCCGCGCGCCCTTTGGTATGGCAGTCTCTCCGCCCTGAGCGCCGGCAAGCTTGATGTGGCGCGCGATCGCATGCAGTTGTTGCTCGAGCAGAATCCGCCGGAAGAAGTGCGATCGGTGCTGCAGACACAGATCGCCGATATCAATGTACAACTGGGTTCGACTGCGGCTGCTGCGGTCAACGTTGCGGTCAGCATCGCACCCGCCCTTGCGGCGCGGATCACGTCACCCTTGAGCCTGTTCGTGCTCGCGCGCAATGCGGCGGGGGGTCCGCCGCTTGCCGTGGTGCGTCTCACCTCTGATCAGCTGCCCACCAGCGTTGAGCTCACCGATGCCAACGCCATGATTGCGGGGCAGGGCTTGAGTTCCGTGCGGACTGTCCAGATCGTCGCGCGCCTGTCGCAGACCGGCAATCCGCAGGCGGCGACCGGGGATTTTTACGGAGAAGCGGACTACGTCGTGCAACCCGGCCCTGGATCGGTGAACATCGTCATCGACCGGGTCGTGCCCTAAGCGCCGTATCGCAAGCCCAGGATCCCGTAGTGCCGCAGACCGTTCGCCTCGATTTCAATCGCCTGCCATCGCTGTTTGCCGCCTACCCGAAAGTGGTGTTCGGCGATAAGCCGTTGCAGGCCGCCTCGGTTCTCGATCCGCCGTCCATCGTCATTCATGCCGGGCAGGTGCTGCCGACCCGCAGCCACATCGCGCGCTATCGTCGCATCTGTGGCGTCCCCGAGGCTGCTTTCCTGCCACCGGCGTTTCCTCATGTCCTCGCGATGCCGCTGCACATGCGGATCTTCACCGCGGACGCGTTCCCGGTGAAAGTGCTGGGACTGGTGCACCTGCGCAACACGATACGCCAGCTGCGCGCCATTCCGGTCGGCGAGGCATTGCAGGTGACGGCCAGCTTCGACTCCTGCCGCGATACGCCCAGCGGCCAGGAGTTCGACATCGTGACGCGCGTTGCGATCGAGGGTGAGCTGGTGTGGGAAGAGGTCAGCGCGATGCTCGCGCGGCGGCACACACCGGGCAAGCGTCCCACGATCGACCGGCTGCCGACGGATGGGGACGCCATCGAGCGCAAGCGGCCCTTCATCGTGGCCGCCGATACCGGCCGCCGTTACGCCTGGGTGAGCGGCGACTTCAATCCGATCCACCTGCTGGATTTCACGGCGACCCGCTTCGGCTTCAAGCAGACCGTGGCCCACGGCATGTGGTCGCTGGCGCGGACGCTGGGTGAAGTGGCGGACATCCTGCCCCGCGACTCGATGCAGGTCGACACGCAGTTCAAGCTGCCGCTCTACCTGCCGGGAGAAGTGGCCGTGACCAACTGGAAACGCTCCGATGCCAGGGGAGCGTGGCTCGACCTGTGGCTCAGTGACGGGCGCAAAGGCCGCCCGCACCTGGCAATGCAAGTCCGTTAGCGCTCTATGGTCAACGCTCTATGGCCAGCGCCACGCCCATGCCGCCGCCGATGCACAGGCTGGCGAGTCCCTTCTTCGCATCGCGCCGGATCATCTCGTGGATCAGCGTCACGAGCACGCGGCACCCTGATGCCCCGATAGGGTGACCGATCGCGATGGCACCGCCGTTCACGTTGATCTTCGATGTGTCCCACCCCATTTCGCGGTTCACCGCGATGGCCTGCGCGGCGAACGCTTCATTGATCTCCATGAGATCCGGTGTGTCCCTGGTCCACCCGGCCTTCTTGAGGCAGAGCTGTGAGGCGGGCACGGGGCCCATGCCCATGATCGCGGGATCGAGGCCCGCCGACGAGTAGGCCGCGATGCGGGCGAGGGGAGTGAGCCCCAGTTCCTTCGCGGTGGCTGCGGACATCATCATCACGGCAGCCGCGCCATCGTTGATGCCGGATGCATTGCCGGCGGTGACGGTGCCCGCCTTGTCGAACGCGGGACGCAAGCCGGCAAGCTTTTCTGCAGTCGTTCCGGGCTTTGGATATTCGTCGCTGTCGACCAAGAGGGCAGGGCCTTTCTTCTGCGGAATCTCAAGCGGGAGAATCTCATCCTTGAACCTGCCGGCAATCTGCGCAGCCTCGGCCTTCTGCTGGCTGGCGGCAGCGAAGGCATCCTGGTCCTCGCGGCTGATGCCGTACTTCTTCGTGACGTTTTCTGCGGTGACTCCCATGTGGTACTGGTTATATACATCCCACAGGCCGTCGACGATCATCGAGTCCACGAGCTTCGCGTCGCCCATGCGGAAGCCGTCACGTGAACCGGGGAGGACGTGCGGCGCGAGGCTCATGTTCTCCTGGCCACCGGCGATCACGATGCGGGCATCGCCGCACGCAATGGCCTGTGCAGCAAGATGAGTGGCCTTCAGGCCTGAGCCGCACACCTTGTTGATCGTCATGCCGGGCACCATCTGTGGCAGTCCGGACTTGATGACCGCCTGCCGCGCCGGATTCTGGCCCGCTCCACCGGTGAGCACCTGGCCCAGGATGACTTCGGAAATGTGTTCAGGCTTCACGTTGGTCCTGGCCAGCAAGCCCTTGATGACATGCGCGCCCAGGTCCGCGGCCGGAATCTTCGACAGAACACCATTGAAGCTGCCGACTGCAGTACGTGCAGCCGCAACGATGACAACGTCCGTCATGAATGTCTCCCCCGAAAAAACGATGCCCAGAATAACCCCTTTCGCACGCACAAAAAAACGATATCTTTCTGCCGGAATGTTCTATAAATGGGGCCAATGCCCGCCGCAGGAGTCAAGTCGATGATCCCGAACAACCCGTTTCTTGCTTTCGGCAGCTTCGACGCCAATCGTTTCGACCTGACGAAGGCGTTCACCAGCCTGAACATTCCGGGCCTGGATGTGCAGGGGCTGCTCGAGGCGCAGCGCAAGAATATCGAAGCCCTCACCGAAGCGAACCGGCTGGCGGTGGAAGGTATGCAGGCAGTTGCCCGCCGCGAATCCGAGATCCTGGCGCAGGCCATGTCCGAGGCGCAGAAAGCAGCGGCCAGTGTCCAGTCTGCGAACGGTCCCCGCGAAGTGGCTGCCGCCCAGGCGGAGCTCGCGAAACAGGCCTTCGAGAAAGCCATCGTGAACATGCGCGAGCTGGCTGAAATGGTGCAGAAGTCCAGTAACGATGCCTGCAGCATCATCAACCGGCGCGTGTCGGTGAGCCTGGATGAAATCAAGGCGCACGCGCTGCTGGGCAAGTAGGGCGGGGACGGCAACCGGTGGCTGATTCTCCTGTCCCTCCCGCCACTGACCCGGCGCAGTGGCTGGTGAGCCTGTATGAGGCGAATCGCAGCCTGATGGGTTCGTTCGCGCAGAATGCGGCAGCCTCGGCACCGGCTGCGCCGGTACAGGATCCGTGGGCGGCCTTCATGCAGGCTTCCCAGCAGTTTGCCGGCATCCAGCAGGCCTATCTGCAGCAGATGACCGCGCTCTGGGCGGGGGCGTTCGGTGCCTCGCCCGCAGCAGCGCCCACCAAAGACGAAGACCGCAGGTTCGCCGCTGATGTCTGGCGCAACGATCCCCGCTTCGAGCAGTTGAAGCGCGCCTATCTCGCTTACTCGAGTTACCTGCAGGGTGTCGTCGACACCGCCGCGGTCGATGAGCGGACTCGGGGCCAGCTCAAGTTTGCGGTTCGTCAGTACGTAGACGCTGTCAGCCCGGCCAATTTTCTCGTCTCGAACCCGGAAGCGATGCAGCTGGCCATGGAAACCGGCGGCCAGAGCCTGATCGAAGGCATGGGCCTGCTGGCCCAGGACCTCGCGAAAGGCCGCATCTCGAGCAACGATGAAACGGCATTTGAAGTCGGACGGAACCTGGCTGTCACCGAGGGCGCCGTCGTATTCGAGAACGAGCTGTTGCAGCTCATCCAGTACTCACCGCGAACGCAGCACGTCCATCTGCGGCCACTGGTCATCATTCCGCCCTGCATCAACAAGTACTACATCCTCGACCTGCAGCCGGAAAACTCGCTGGTGCGCTACGCGGTCGAGCAGGGCCAGACCGTGTTTCTCGCTTCCTGGCGCAGCGCAACGCCTGAAATCGGGCACCTGACCTGGGACGACTACATCGAGCGGGGTGTGCTCACTGCACTCAAGGTCAGCCTTGAAATCAGCGACGCCGACAAGGTGAATGCGCTCGGCTTCTGCATCGGCGGCACGCTGCTCGCTGCGGCGCTGGCGGTGCTTGCGGCACGTGGCGTCGAACAGGTCGCGTCCGTTACCCTGCTGACGACCCTGCTCGATTTCACCGAGACCGGGGAGATAGGCCTGCTCGTCACCAGGGAATCGGTGTCGCTGCGCGAACAGGCGATCGGGCAGGGCGGGCTGCTGGAAGGCAAGGAGCTCGGCTTCGTCTTTTCCTCCTTGCGCGCCAACGATCTCGTCTGGCCCTATGTGGTCAACAGCTACCTCAAGGGCAGGAAACCCCCGGCCTTTGACCTGCTGTTCTGGAATTCGGACGTGACCAATCTGCCGGGCCCGATGTTCTGCTGGTACCTGCGCAATACCTACCTCGACAACCAGTTGCGTGTGCCGGGCGGTACGGTGCAATGCGGCGAGCCGGTTGCCCTCGCGCAAGTGAAGATTCCGGCGCTGGTGTTCGCGTCGCGCGAGGATCACATCGTCCCCTGGACCAGTGCCTATGCCAGTGTTCACCTGCTCGGCGGTCAGTGCACGTTTGTGCTGGGTGCCAGCGGGCATATCGCGGGCGTCATCAATCCTGCGGCCAGGAACAAGCGCAATTACTGGGCAGGAGGGCAGCTGGACGGCGATGCAGAGCAATGGCTGGGCACGGCGAGCAGTGTGCCGGGAAGCTGGTGGCACTACTGGAGCGCATGGCTCGCCGGTCACGCAGGCGATGAAGTTCCCGCGCGGACTCAGTTAGGCAACGGGACGTATCCGCCCATCGAGCCGGCGCCAGGCAGGTATGTGAAAGCGAAGGCGGACGCGGCGTAAACCGCCTTACGGCCAGACAGCGTGGAACTGCGCGATCTCCGGCGCCGGACGCGCCGCGAGTGAATCAGCCCGGGTTCCGATATAGAGGAACCCCACAATCTGCTCGTTGGGCGCGAGGCCGAGTCGTTCCTTCACGAAAGAATCGTAAGCCGCCGCGCCCGTCTTCCAGACGGCGGCAAACCCCAGGGCATGGGCCGCGAGCAGGATGTTCTGCGCG
>JANNNQ010000189.1:0-9265 GCA_031398625.1 Pseudomonadota bacterium | reverse complement strand
TAACGCTGCCATGCACCCAAATCCGAAAGAAATGGGGATCCCGTCCCGAAATGAATGAATTCAACATTTTATGGGTTGCGCCTCTAATCGCTTGGCTAGCGTCGTTACGGCCCTTGTCCATACTCCCAGTATGAACCGCGGTCCGATGCCTCGCAGCAGGCAATTGGAGACGCAACGCGGTCGCGAAACCTGTGCAGAGGTTCCCTAGGCCACTCGGGTGGAGAAACGGTAGCCGGAGCCCCGGACGGTCTGGATGAACCGGTCGTACCCGAACACTTCAAGCGCCTTGCGCAAGCGGCGGATGTGAACGTCGACGGTTCTTTCCTCGACATACACGTTCCCGCCCCAGACGCGATCAAGCAGCTGGGCACGGCTATAGACCCGCTCGGGATGAGTCATGAAGAACGACAGCAGGCGGTACTCGGTGGGCCCCAGCTGCACCGTGCCTTCCCCGGCCATGACCCGGTGACTGGCTGCATCGAGGACCAGCCCGTCCGCATCAATGACTTCTTCGGCCCCGCCCTGGGAAGTCCGGCGCAGCACCGCGTTGATCCGGGCCAGCAGCTCACGGGGCGAAAAGGGCTTCGTCACGTAGTCGTCTGCCCCGCCTTCCAGCCCCATCACCTTGTCCTGCTCATCGGCGCGGGCTGTCAGCATGATGACAGGAACCTCCATGGTCTCCTTGTCACGCTTGAGGGCCCGGGTCAGCTCGAGACCGCTCATGTCGGGCAGCATCCAGTCGACCAGCACGAGGTCCGGCCGGTGGTCGGCGATGCTCGCACGCGCGGCACTCACGTCCTCCACCTCACGGACTTCGAAGCCGCTGCGCCGCAGCCCGAATGCAATCATTTCGCGGATCGGCCGCTCGTCCTCGACGATCAGTATCTGCTTCGCGCCCATGAGGTCAGTCGATCCCTTTAACTTCAAATACTTGGAACCCGATAATTGCGGGGATATTACAACAAGGGATTGTGACACTTGGGTGACCGCAGGCCGGCATTGTTACGCAGATTTGACCCTGGGGAAGCTCAGACTCACCTACCTGCGCGAGTCGTCAGCGATGCAACTTGTTGAAAGACCATGAGCGGAAAAGTGCCGTCCGCCACAGATCGTCAGTACTTCAGAGGCGCCACGCTACCTGATCACGGAGGTAGACGGGCTGCGCTTCGTGAGCCCGACATCCCTGTCCCGCTCGCAATGCAGCCTCGCCGAGCACCGCAATCTCCCGTGCGTGCGGTAGCGCACTGTCATCGATCTGCAAACCGGCGAAACGCAGTGTCAGATCCGGGTAGGCACGAAAGCCCGTCCCCATGCCAGTCCCGATGGAACGGCCCTGCGGATCGACCCCTCCCGGCGAGCTCACCCTTTCCTCGCCAACAGGGACAGCGAGACCCCCTTCTCCGGCACGAAAGACGCCCCAGTAAACTTCGTTCATCCTCGCATCCATGCAGACCAGGACTTCGTGGCCTCTGCCGACTGCCTGTTGCGCAACAGCTGCCAGAGTGGAAACGCCCGCTACGGGCAGCCCGCTACCCAGACTCAAGCCCTGGATCACTCCCGCCGCGATCCGGACACCGGTGAACGCACCCGGTCCCCGCCCAAACGCCAGGCCATCGAGATCAGCGAGGCGCAGTCCCGCTTGTGCCAGCACTGCCTCGATCATCGGCAACAACAGCTCGGCGTGACTGCGGGCGGTGAGGACGCTCCGCTCGAAGACACGGCCATCAATGCTCAAGGCAGCAGAGCACTGCTCGGTTGCCGTATCGATGGCGAGGACCTTCATGACAGATGCCGCAGCGCGTGCTGTTCACCCAACGCGGGTGGAGAGATACCAACGGCACTCAGCCGCTCGCGCAAGAACTGCGTTACCTTGCCGAGGTCGTCAGTGCGCGGCATGGCCGGCAGGCTGTTGAGGAAGATCCTTCCATACGGTCGTCCCGTCAGACGCTGATCGCAGATCATCACCACGCCGAAATCCCCGCTGTCGCGGATGAGCCGCCCGGCTCCCTGCTTGAGTGCAATCACGGCCTGCGGCACCTGCTCATCGAAGAACGGGTTGCCGCCTTCCCGTTCAATCGCCTCGAGCCTTGCCTTGAGCACAGGATCGTCGGGCACGGCAAACGGCAGCTTGTCGATCACGACTACCGCGAGTGCCGGACCCTTCACGTCCACTCCCTCCCAGAAACTGCCCGTCCCGAGCAACACGGCATTTCCATGCTCGCGAAACTTTTGCAGGAGCAGATCGCGGGGCGCCTCGCCCTGCACGAGAACCGGGAATGGCGCCGCTGATTGCAGCATGCCGGCGAGCACCTCGGCCCCTTCACGCAATGCGCGATGACTCGTGAACAACAGGAACGCGCGCCCGCCGCTGGCCTCCAGCACCGGCCAGGCGGCCTCGATTACCTGGCGCGTGTGTCGCCGTGAAGCGGGAGCATCCAGCCCGCGGGGCAGGTACAGCAATGCCTGGTGCGGATAGTCGAATGGGCTGCCAAACCGGGCGGTCCTGGCATTCGCAACACCGAGCCTGCGCTTGAAGTGACTGAAGTCATCTCCCACCGCGAGCGTTGCCGACGTGTAGATCCAGGAACAGGGCCGGGACGCGACCAGCGCACCGAGTTGTTTTGCGGTATCGACCGGCATGTAGTGGACCGTGAAGCCGTACTGGCTTGCCTGAACCCAGCGGATGCCGGCGGACGACCCGACTTCGCGCGCCGGGAGCAGCGTTCCCAGGCGGTCCACGATTTCTTCTGCACGCCGTCTCAAGGATGCGATTGATGCATTGTCGGCAGCCACCGGCGCCAGCATGTCGCCGAGTTGATCCAGGTCGGCCCCCAGTGCCTCCAGGGACTCGACAAAGGCGGCGGGCCAGGCGTCCACATCGAGCCGTTCACCCCTCCCGCGAAGTGCGCCCTCCGCATCCGCAATGCGACGGTCGAACGTCTGGGCCCAGCTGCCGGCGTTCCCGTCGGCCGAACTGAGCAGCAGAAGTTCGACAACCAGATCCCGCGAGAGCGCCTGCAATTGCCTCGTACTGATCGAGAGTCCGAGAAATTGCGACGCGACATCGGGCAATTGATGCGCCTCATCGATCACGACCGCATCGGCACCAGGCAGCAGCTCACCGAAGCCCTCGTCCTTCAAGACGAGATCCGCCATCAGCAGGAAGTGATTGACGACTACGACATCGGCAGCCTGCGCCACGCGGCGGGCCGCGGCGACATGGCACCGCTGGAACTCGGGGCACTCGGCACCCAGGCAGTTGTCCCGCGTCGAGGTGACCCAGGGCCACACCGGATGCTGCTCGCCGATCGTGCCTATCTCCGCGATGTCTCCGGTTCTTGTTGCAAATGACCACCGCCGGACACGATCGAGCGCAATGGCCACTTCGCGCTTGACCCCCCTCGCTGCCGCCTGCTGCTCGGCCAATGTCAGGCGGTGGAGGCACAGGTAGTTGGCACGTCCCTTGAGCAACGCCACCTGGACGGGAAGCCCGAGCGCCCGTGCAATGGTGGGCAGGTCGCGATGGAACAGCTGATCCTGCAGCGCCCGTGTGCCCGTGGAAATGATCACCCTGCGTGCAGAGAACAGTGCCGGCACCAGGTAGGCAAAGGTCTTGCCGATGCCCGTGCCTGCCTCGATGAGCAGCTGCTCGGGCGTGCGCAGGGCGGTAGCGATCTCTTCCGCCATTGCGACCTGCTCGGCGCGCTCGGTGAAGCCTGGTATGGCATTCGCAAGCGGGCCCGCAGTCCTGAACAGGTCGGCAACTTCTCTCATGTCCGTGCGGCTGGCGGGTTGATCAGACTACCGGAAGACAGCGCGAAAGCGCGCGTAGGCAACAGCGCCGGGCGCAAGTGGGTAGCGCATCCGCCAGCGGATGTGCGTGTAGCGCTCGGGGGGAACTGGCCCCGCAGAACCTGGCTCGTCGGGAGCAACCAGATTCCGCGCCGGCGCAAATGTCACCCCGCCATCGATCGAGAAAGTCACTGTCGCATTCGGCGCGACAGCAGAACCGGGAATGTACCGGGTATTGGCCGGGACGGGCTTGGTGACGACGACATCGTGGGCCGGCTGGCTCCCTGGATTGCGGACAGCAAGGGTGTAATACACCACCTGCCCTTCCACGATGTCCGTTGCGGGAACAAAGCGCCTTGTTTCCCCTCCCTCGGCTTGCGGGAGAGTCTCCATGATCGCGGCCGTGGTGCTGACCTCGATGGGTAGCGTCCCGCTGACTGCGGCCTGAGGGCCCGCCGGTCCGGCTCCGAAAACCGCAGCCCCCCACCCGGTGGCGATCAGCCCTGCCAGTTTGGGAAAGCGGGCTGCTTCGTTGCGGGGGGAACTCATCATGCCGGCACTGTAAGGGGTCAATGAATTTCCGCAAACGCGCAGGCCCGTAAATTATTTTCGGGGAAGCCGTTGACACATCCCCCGTGTGCCCATATGCTGCGACGCATCAATGTTGCAACGCAGTAGTTCAGGTGCATAACTTTTTCTACTGCGCCGCTGTTACCGATCCCCCTGTTGCGCCCACCTAGAGTGGGCGCTTTTTTTTTCGCGACCTCGTCGCAATGACAGCCCCACCTCGATCGGTATAATCCCGCTCCTGTCCCCGGGCGTGGCTTGAAGCCCCCTGGACCCACGCTTACAGAGGGTGGTTTTGAGCGCGATGCTCCGCTCTTCGGAGCACAGACTCACGCTCTTCCCCGCGCCATCGCCAGCAAGGCAATTCTGTAAGCAGGGCTGCGCAAATTCCCAGTTCACAAAGGGCGCGCAGGTGGCTGCGGTTTTTTTGGTTCTGGAGGCACGATTCGAAATGAGCACGTCCAACGCGGCGCTGAAAATGGGTTCATCAACCAACACAGCGCTGAACGCCTGGGTCGAGGAAGTCGCCCGCTTGACTCAGCCGGACCGGATCCACTGGTGCACAGGATCTGAAACCGAGAACGCCACCCTGATCAACCAGATGCTAGCCACAGGCGACCTGGTCAAGCTCAACGAAAAAACCCACCCGAACTGCTATCTCCACCGCTCGAATCCCACTGACGTCGCACGCGTCGAGCACCTGACCTTCGTTTGCACGAAGAACAGGGAAGATGCCGGCCCCAACAACCTGTGGATGGAACCGGCCGAGGCACACGCAAGGATGGACGACCTGTTCCGCGGCGCCATGAAGGGCCGCACGATGTACGTCATTCCGTACTGCATGGGCCCGGTCGCCTCCCCGTTCGCTCGTTGCGGCGTTGAAATCACGGACAGCCCGTACGTCGTCGTCAACATGCGCCTCATGACGAATATGGGCGATGCCGCTCTCAAGCGGATCGAGCGTGAGGGTACCTTCGTGAAGGGCCTGCACTCAACGGGCGATCTGGACCCCAAGAAGCGCTTCATCATGCACTTCCCGGAAGAGATCACCATCAAGAGCGTGGGCTCGGGCTACGGCGGCAATGCGCTGCTGGGCAAGAAGTGCCACGCCCTGCGGATTGCCAGCTGGCAGGCCCGCACCGAAGGCTGGCTCGCCGAACACATGCTCATCATGGGCGTGCAGAATCCGCAGGGCCAGACGCACTATGTTGCTGCTGCCTTTCCCTCGGCTTGCGGGAAGACCAACCTGGCGATGATGGTGCCGCCCGCTTCCATGCCAGGCTGGAAGATCTTGACCGTCGGTGACGACATCTGCTGGCTGCAGGTTGGCAACGATGGTCGGCTACGTGCGATCAACCCCGAGACGGGCTACTTCGGCGTCGTCCCTGGCACCAATGCCAAGACGAACCCGAACGCGAACCAGATGATCCAGAAGGACACGATTTTCACGAACGTCGCTGTCACTGCGGACAACCAGCCGTGGTGGGAAGGCCTGAGCGGGACACCCGCTCTCGACTGGCAAGGCAAGCCGTACACCGGCAACGGCCCTGCCGCCCATCCGAACGCCCGCTTTACGGTCTCCGCGAAACAGAACCCGGCTTACTCCGCGATGGCGGAAGACCCCCAGGGCGTACCGATTTCGGCCATCCTGTTCGGCGGTCGCCGCCGTGAAGTGCCGCCGCTGGTCTACCAGGCCCGCGACTGGGCGCATGGCGTGCTCGTCGGCGCAGGCATGGCTTCGGAAACAACGGCGGCTGCAGTCGGTGAAGTGGGCGTGGTACGCCGCGACCCGATGGCGATGAAGCCGTTCTGCGGCTACAACTTCGGAGACTACTGGCAGCACTGGTTCTCGTTCGAGAAACGTGCCGGCAAGTTGCCCAAGGTTTTCCACGTCAACTGGTTCCGCCAGGACAGGAACGGCAAGTTCATGTGGCCGGGCTTCGGCGACAACCTGCGCGTGCTCAAGTGGATCTTCGATCGTTGCGAAGACAAGGTGGGCGCGCAGGATAGCGCCATCGGATACCTCCCGAATCCGCAGGATCTCGACGTGTCCGGCCTCAACATGGATGCTGCTGCCATCGACCAGCTGCTGGCCATCGATACCAGCGCCTGGCGGAATGAGATGGCCGACATCGGCAAATACATGGACGACTTCGGTCAGCGCACGCCGGCCCAACTTCGCGAAGAGCACGCGAAGGTCGTAAAGCGCCTCGGCTGACCCAGCCGGCCAGATGTTCGAGAGGTGAATGAAGAGCCCGGGATTCCGGGCTCTTTTTTATTCTTCGCAGACGTACTTGAGCGTCAGTGCAGACCCGGATTCCGGCACCCGCCCGAACCCGATCAAGCCCTCGCCTTTCAGCAGCATGCTGTCACGCCGGACAAAGGCTTCCTCTCCTTCCCGGGTCGTGACGAATGTGCCGTTCGTGCTCTGGTCCACCAGCGTGAACTTGTTGCGACTGAACTCGATTCGTGCATGCAGGCGCGAAATGAGATTGCCCTTGATGACGACATCGTTCTCCTCGGCGCGACCGATCGCGATGGCCGTCCGGCCGTCATCAACCACGATCTCCTGCCCCTGGAAACGCAACCGCATCCGCCGCAGCCGCTGCCTGTCGCGTGAATTGGCCGCTACGTTGAGAGCCAGGGCAGGCAACATGCTGGTGGCATCTTCCTTCTGCCACAGCACCTCGAACAGCTCATCCTCACTGGTCTTGCCGCGCAGCGTCGCGACGTCGATCTGCCTGACGGCCGAGCGCCATTCGGGGGGCAGTCCCTCGACCATCGCGCTGGTGATCATGATCTGGCCGGCCTTGGCCTGGCTGGTCATGCGGTTGGCGGTGTGGACTGCCGCACCGAAGATGTCGCGGTTCTCGAGCACGACCGGTCCGAAGTGGCAGCCAATGCGGATGGCGACGGGTTGTCCCTCTACCTTGAGCTCCGCATGCGTCACGATGTCGTGCTGCATCTGGCTGGCGGCATTGACGGCGTCATTGGCGCCAGGAAATGTAGCCATGATTTCGTCGCCGATCGTCTTGATCACGGAGCCGTGATTCTGCTCCGTGGCGTTCCGCATGATCTCTACGCAGGTCTGGACCATTTCCCGGGCGCGCTGGTCACCCATGATTTCGTAGATGCGCGTGCTGCCGACCACATCGGCGAACAGGATCGCAACTTCAATATCCTTCCCCATGCCCTACTGCCCCGTATCCATGCGCACGGGATTATATACATAAAGCGGCGCTGGCCGGCTTATGTACAAACGCGGAGCAAACGTCGCGAATCTCAAGCGGCAGCGCGGACGATGCGCAGCGATTCGAGCAGCAATTCGGGTCCGGCGCTGGCGCCCTGCTCACTCAGGAACCGGCGCCACGATCGGGAACGCGGCAGGCCCGCGTACAGCCCCAGCACGTGGCGGGTGATGGACCGCAGAGCATGCCCTTCCGCAACCCGGTCGTGCGCATACCGCGCATAGGCCTCGATCACTTCCTCACGCAAGGGCGGCGTCCAGGCGGGATCGCAGATTCCCTGGTGCAGCTGCGCCAGCACGTACGGGTTCTCGCAGACTTCCCGCCCGAGCATGACTCCGTCGAAACTCCCGAGCTGGCGCCGGGCTTCTTCAACACTGCGTATGCCGCCGTTCAGGATGAATCGATACGCAGGAAACTGCTGCTTCAACCACTCGACCACGTCGTACTGAAGCGGCGGAATTTCCCGGTTTTCCTTCGGGCTCAAACCACCCAATACCGCCTTCCGGGCGTGGACAATGAAGGTCGAGCAACCCGCAGCAGCGACCTCAGTGATGAACCGCGCAAGAAATACACGATCTTCTGCCCCGTCCTGCCGGGGTTCAATCCCGATTCGGCACTTGACCGTAACCGGGATCCGGACGGCCTCACGCATCGCCCGAACCGAATCCGCGACCCGCTCGGGCTCCGCCATGAGACAGGCGCCGAAACGCCCGTCCAGGACGCGATCACTGGGGCAGCCGCAATTCAGATTGATCTCGTCGTAGCCGAATTCAGCTCCCAACCGGGCTGCCTGGGCCAGGTCATGGGGATCACTGCCCCCAAGTTGCAAGGCAACCGGATGTTCCTCACGACTGAATTCGAGCCACCTGGCAGGATCACTGTGCTTGAGCGCCTGGGCCGTGATCATCTCGGTGTACAGAAGCGCCCCTGGACTCAGGAGCCTCAGGAAGTAGCGGAAGTGCCGATCGGTGTACGCCATCATCGGCGCAACGGAAATCGGATTCACCTTTAGAGTCAATTGGTTATCAGCGGGCAGCATGGTCGGCGGACCGTGAACGGAGACTTGGGACGGGACTATGCCCGATTTCCGGAATGCCGGGGAGCGGCGAGCGCGAACCGGTTCAGGCGCTTTGGGCGATCTTCGCGTTCGTCGAGGAACGGGTGATCCGGCTTAATGACTCAACCGATTCCGGCGGGGCGAGATACCAGCCCTGGGCGTATTCCACGCCGATTTCACCCAGGCACGCGAGGACCTCTGCCGACTCCACCCGCTCGGCAATGGTCTTGAGACCCATCGCCTTGCCGATCTGGCTGATGGCTTCGACCATCGCCCGGTCGACGTGGTCGGTAGTGACGTTCTGGATGAACTGGCCGTCGATCTTGAGATAGTCGACGGGCAGGTTCTTCAGGTACAGGAACGACGACAGCCCGCTGCCGAAATCGTCAAGGGAGAACTGGCAGCCCCGCTCCCGCAGTTCCTTCATGAAGTGCACGACGTTCGCCAGGTTCGCGATCGCCGCGGTCTCGGTGATCTCGAAACACACCGCACCGGGACTCAGGTCGTACGACTGCAGCTCGCTGATCATGAACTCGAGGAAACGGTCGTCGTTGAGCGAGGTCCCCGAAAGGTTGATCGAGAGGGTGTAGCCACTCTCCGC
>JANNNQ010000188.1:0-7470 GCA_031398625.1 Pseudomonadota bacterium | reverse complement strand
CCCATTGGTGATATCGATGCCGCGACGGCGCAGGCGCTGTACGAAGGAGTGAAAGCACTCGAGTGGTCGAATCACCTGAGTGCGACGGGAACACTCGCCATCGACTTTGCCGGATCCTCGGCCGGCATTACGCATACCCGGTTCGGCGCGCTCAAGACGAAGGACGCCATCGTCGACCAGTTCCGCGGTCGGTTCGGCGAGCGGCCTTCTATCGATGTCGAGCGGCCGGATGTCCGGATCAATGTCCACGTCCATCGCGAGAGGGCCTCGCTCGCAATCGACCTGTCCGGCGAAAGCCTGCACCGGCGCGGCTATCGCGCTCGCGGTGTGGCCGCCCCGCTGAAGGAGAACCTCGCTGCGGCGCTCCTGCTGCGTTCGGGCTGGCCGACGATTGCAGCCGCGGGCGGGATGTTCGTCGATCCCCTCTGCGGCTCCGGCACCTTACCCATTGAGGCCGCGCTGCTGGCGTTCGATATCGCCCCCGGGGGCGGTCGTGATTACTTCGGGCTGCTGCGCTGGAAAGGACATGATGCCGCGTTGTGGAGGCGTCTGGTTGCCGAGGCCAGGGACCGTAGCGCCCAGGGCATGGCAGCCCGTTCCGGGCTGGTCCTGCGGGGGTACGACCAGGACCCGCAGGCTGTGCACGCGGCCATCGAGAATGTGGCTCGGGCAGGATTGACCGGCAACGTCCACATCGAGCGCCGCGCCTTGAGCGAGCTGCGTCTGGAGTCGGAAGGCACAGGGCTCGTGGTAACCAATCCGCCCTACGGGGAACGGATCGGCGATGTGGAGGGGCTGCGCGGACTGTACGCGACGCTGGGCGCAAGGCTGCGCGAACAGTTTGTCGGGTGGCGGGCGGCAGTGTTCACCGGGAATCCGCCGCTGGCCCTCGAGATCGGCATGCACGCGCGGCGCAGCCACACGTTATTCAACGGAACGCTGGAGTGCCGGTTACTGCGTTTCGAAGTGCTGCCCGCCCATTTCGATACGCCTGAAACCAGGCCGACCGAAGAGGCCAAACTCGCCGAGGCCAGGCGGCGCCCGGGCGCGCAGATGTTCGGGAACCGCCTGGCCAAGAACTTCAAGACGCTGCGCACGTGGGCGCGGCGCGCGGATGTGTTCTGTTTTCGTGTCTACGACGCGGACATGCCCGAATACTCCTTCGCCATCGATCTGTATGGCACCGGCGAACCTGCCGGGGTCCACGTCTACGCCCAGGAGTACGCGGCGCCCGACACGGTGGATCGCGACGGCGCGCGGTTGCGGCGCTGGGAAGCACTGGCCGTCATTCCGGAGGTGCTCGGAGTGCCGCGCGAACGCCTGCATGTCCGCACTCGCCGCCAGCAGAAAGGGGCCACGCAATACGAGAAAGTGGATGAGCAGCGCGAGTTCCACCGGGTGCGCGAAGGGCGGTACGAGTTCCTCGTCAATTTCACCGACTACCTCGATACCGGACTGTTTCTCGACCACCGCCTCACGCGAGAGCGCGTGGGCGAACTGGCCAAAGGCAAACGGTTTCTCAACCTGTTTGCCTACACCGGCTCGGTGACGGTTCACGCGGCGGGTGGCGGAGCGGTTTCTTCCACTACCGTGGACATGTCGCGCACCTATCTCGATTGGGCGAAGCGCAATCTGGCCCTCAACCGGCTGGCAGGACCAGAGCAGGAGTTCATCCAGGCGGACTGCCTGCAATGGCTTGCAGACGAGGCGGCTGAGGGCCGGCGTCAATATGACCTCATGTTCATCGATCCGCCGACTTTTTCACGGTCCAAGCGCATGGACGACGACTTCGAGGTGCAGCGGGACCACGTGCAGCTTCTGACCGATGCCGCAAAGCTGTTGGCGCCGGCTGGAACGATCATGTTTTCAAACAACTTCAGCCGCTTCAAGCTCGACAGCCAGGCACTGACGGACTTCACCATCGAGGACTGGAGCCGGGCCACGATTCCGAAGGATTTCGAGCGCAATGCCAGGATCCATTCCTGTTTCGCCCTGCGGCAAAAATAAGGCGGGGAAAAAGGGCAATTTCAGGTTGCATCCTATTTTGCGCCGCACCACAATAAGATTACTTTTTTATTGCCGGAATCATCGAGAATCGCGTTGTGACTGCCGACCCCTTCCAGATCTCTTTTCACCCGAAACTGGGGGTCGTCATTTTCGACCGGCTGGCACAACTGAGCCTGCCCGCCGAACAGGTTCGCCTGTTCAAGATCGACTCGATGAGCGCCACCACTTTCCGTCGCGACATCGTCTATAAGGACATGACGGTCTGTGGCGACGAGCTGCTGCGCAAACACCGGGTGGTGCTCAACACCTATCGGACTGCGCGCCCTGAAGGGCGCAAGGTGTACTGCGAACAGTGCCGTCGTCATTTCGGTTCGGTGGACTTCGCGGTCTGCGGCGACTGCAGCGCCATCCGCTGCACCTGCGGTGCCTGTGGTTGCGCCACCCGCAAGCGCAAAGTCGCCTGAGTTTAAGCGTTCAACCGATTGATTCATCGATTTATTTGACAGGCCGGACAGCAATTCCCGCCAGCGCCAGGATCGGCGCGACACAAGCCCGCACTCCATGGATATCTTCCGCGTCTTTACCATCGAGGCGGCCCACCGCCTGCCCAACGTACCGGCTGGCCACAAGTGTGCCCGGCTGCATGGCCATTCGTTCCGGATCGAAGTCCACGTCAGCGGGCCGGTCGACCCACGGACGGGTTGGGTCATGGACTTCGCCGATATGAAGCGTGCCTTTGCCCCGGTGTTCGATCGCCTCGATCATCACTACCTCAACGAGATCGAAGGGCTCGACAATCCCACCAGCGAAAACCTTGCGCGCTGGGTCTGGGCACAGCTGCATCCAGGCCTGCCCCAGCTGTCCCGTATCGTCATTCACGAAACCTGCACAAGTGGCTGCAGTTACGACGGGCCTTGAGCCTCGCTCGCAGCCCGCTTTGTGGGCAGCACGGCGGCGAGGCCGCACCATCGTCAGGCAAATGCGCTCTGGTGCTACACAACGCAGTTGGCCTGCGCTAACCTCCTGTAAAACCCCGGCGCGTGCCGGGTTTCTTCTACCTGACGGGAGCACCAGACCATGAACACACCCCTACGACTCAACCTCGTTGGAGCGGCGGTCCTGATGACGCTGGCAGGTTGCGGCGGCGGGGGGGAGGAGGCCCAGGCCCCCACGGCGTCGGCCGAGGGCGCAGAAGAGAAGATCCTGAACGTCTACAACTGGTCCGACTACATCGCCGAAGACACCATCGCCAATTTCGAGGCGGCCACCGGCATCAAGGTCAACTACGACGTTTTCGATTCCAACGAAGTGCTCGAGACCAAGCTCCTCGCTGGCAACACGGGGTACGACATCGTGGTGCCCTCTGCCCAGTTCATGGAGCGGCAGATCCAGGCCGGTGTCTTCCAGAAGCTCGACAAGTCGAAGCTGCCGAACCTGGTACACGCGGATCCCGAGATCGCCCAGCGGGTCGCCCTGCATGACCCGGGCAATGACTACTCGGTCAATTACTTCTGGGGCACCGACGGTATCGGCTACAACGAAGCGAAGGTCCTGGAGATCATGCCCGATGCGCCCGTCGACAGCTGGAACCTGATTTTCGATCCGGCGATCCTCGCGAGGTTCAAGGATTGCGGCGTGTCGATCCTGGATGCCCCTGCGGAAATCCGCAGCCTCGTGCTCGTGTATCTCGGCAAGGATCCGAACAGCCAGGACCCCGCCGACCTCGCGCTCGTGGAAAAGAAGCTGCTGGAGATCCGGCCGTTCGTCCGCAAGATCAATTCCTCGCAGTACATCGAGGACCTGGCGAATGGTGAAGTCTGCATCGCGGTCGGCTGGAGCGGTGACGTGCTGCAGGCCCGCGACCGCGCCGAAGAAGCTGGCCAGGGCACGGTGATCAAGTACTCCATTCCCAAGGAAGGCACCATCATCTGGTTCGACATGCTGACCATCCCGGCGGACGCCAAGCACGTCGACAATGCCCACCAGTTCATCAACTACATGATGGATCCGCAGGTGGCCGCCAACAACAGCAACTACGTGAACTATGCCAACGGCAATGCGGCTTCGCTTGCCCTGATCAGCGACGAAGTCAAGAACGACCCGGGCGTGTATCCGACAACGGAAGTGAAGGCCAAGCTGTTCCCGGAACTGGCGACGAACGAGGAGTACACCCGGCTGCTCACCCGCACCTGGACGCGCTTCAGCACAGGCCAGTAAGCGGCGTGCGATGACTTGCCTTGCGCGCCAGCTGGGATGCCGGTGCCTGTCCGAATCGATTCCTCATCCCTCCCGGCGGAAAAGCCGGGTGGGAGGGGCCGACGACCCCGGGTGATTCATGGCTTCAGGCGCGCGCAGCGACGGTAGATTCGAACCGTGGAAAGACCCGAGCGCCGAGCCTTATATCCGTATTGAACGGGTCACCAAGAAGTTCGGTGACTTCGTCGCCGTCAACGATGTCTCCCTGAAGATCTACAAGAAGGAGCTCTTCTGCCTCCTTGGCGGGTCCGGCTGCGGCAAGACCACGCTGCTGCGCATGCTGGCCGGTTTCGAGGAACCGACGACGGGCAGGATCTTCATCGACGGCGTCGACATGAGCGGGATTCCGCCCTACGAGCGGCCTGTCAACATGATGTTCCAGTCGTACGCGCTGTTTCCGCACATGACCGTGGAACAGAACGTGGGCTTTGGCCTGCGCCAGGACAAGGTGTCCGGCAGCGAGATCCGCCAGCGTGTCGGCGAGATGCTCGAGATGGTGAAGCTGTCGCAGTTCGGCAAGCGCAAGCCGCACCAGCTGTCCGGCGGCCAGCGGCAGCGTGTTGCGCTCGCGCGCGCGCTCGTGAAGCGGCCAAAGCTTCTGTTGCTGGATGAACCGCTGGGCGCGCTCGACAAGAAGCTGCGCGAACACACCCAGTTCGAGCTGGTGAATCTCCAGGAGCAGCTGGGCGTGACGTTCGTGGTCGTGACCCATGACCAGGAAGAAGCGATGACGCTGTCCTCGCGCATCGGCGTGATGAACGCAGGCGAAATCGTGCAGGTGGGTACGCCAACCGAGATCTATGAATTCCCGAGCAGCAAGTTCGTCGCCGAGTTCATCGGTTCGGTGAACATGTTCGAAGGGCAGCTGATCGAGGACGAGCCGGGGTACGTGCGCATCCAGTGTCCGGAGCTCGAGGGCACCGTGTTTGTCGATCACGGCGTCAGTGCACCGCCGGGCGCCGTGGTCTGGGCCGCGGTCCGGCCGGAGAAGATCCTGATGTCACGGGAAAAGCCGGAGGCAGAGGACAATTTCGCTCACGGGGTCGTCAAGGAGATCGCCTACATGGGCGACTGCTCCGTGTATCTCATCCGCCTTGATTCTGGCAAGACGGTACGGGTCACGCAATCCAATGTCTGGCGCCAGATTTCCGACCGCGTCACGTGGGAAGAGCCGGTCTGGCTGCACTGGCATGCCACCAGCCCCGTGGTGGTGGTGGAATGAGCAGGAAAGCGGAAGGCCCGACCAGCCAGGGCCTGAGCGCCGGCGTGCAGCTGATCCTGCGGGTCCTGCAGCAGTTTCCGCCCTATCGCTGGACGCAGGCCCGGTTGCTCCGCTGGGGCGTGACCGGCCGGACCATGGTGATCGCGGTCCCTTATCTGTGGCTGCTGCTGTTCTTCCTCATCCCGTTCGTCATCGTGCTCAAGATCGCGTTCTCCGAGACGCAGATCGCGATGCCGCCGTATCAGCCGCTCGTGCAGTGGGTAAGCGACCAGACGGTGAGCTTCACGCTCAACCTCGGCAATTTCCTGTTCCTGACCGAAGACAGCCTCTACTGGAAGGCCTTCCTCAATTCGTTGAAGGTCGCCGCCATCTCCACGTTTTTCTGCCTGATGATCGGCTATCCGATGGCCTATGCCATTGCCCGCGCCGACAAGACCAAACGCAACGTGCTGCTGATGCTGGTGATCCTGCCGTTCTGGACGTCGTTCCTGCTGCGGGTGTATGCCTGGATCGGCATCCTCAAGAACAACGGGCTCATCAACAACTTCCTGCTCTGGCTGGGTGTGATCGATCAGCCCATCGTGATGCTGCAGACGGATTTCGCGATCTACATCGGCATCGTGTATTCGTACCTGCCGTTCATGATCCTGCCGCTCTACTCGAACCTCGAGAAAATGGACCTGACCTTGCTAGAGGCCGCGCAGGACCTGGGTTGCGGGCCGTTCAAGGCCTTCATGACGATCACGCTGCCCTTGTCCATGCCGGGCATTGTTGCGGGCTCGATGCTCGTGTTCATTCCCGCAGTCGGCGAGTTCGTCATTCCAACACTGCTGGGCGGGCCGGAAGCGCTGATGATCGGCAAGGTGCTGTGGACCGAATTCTTCAACAATCGCGACTGGCCGGTTGCCAGTGCGGTGGCAATCGCGCTGCTGGTCTTCCTGGTCGTCCCGATCGTGTACTTCCAGCGCATCCAGTCCCGCGAGTCCGGCGGTGCGCACCGATGAGCAGGAAAGTGCCGCTGTTCCGGCTCTCGGCGCTGGTGTTCGGGTTTGCGTTCCTCTACATCCCGATCCTGTCGCTGATCGTCTATTCCTTCAACCGGTCGCGGCTGGTCACGGTCTGGGCCGGCTTCTCGACAGAGTGGTATGGGCGGCTGTTCGAGAACGAGCAGATCCTGCGTGCCGCCTGGCTGTCACTCAAGATCGCGGCCATCAACGCAACGGGAGCCGTCATCCTGGGAACGCTGGCGGGCCTCGCGCTCGCCCGTTTCGGGCAGTTCCGCGGCCGCACGATGCTGTCCAGCATGACCACGGCCCCGCTTGTCATGCCCGAAGTCATCACGGGCCTGTCTTTGCTGCTGCTGTTCGTGGCGATGGAACAGTTGTTCGGCTGGCCGGCTGGGCGCGGCGTCACGACGATCACCATTGCCCACATGACGTTCACGATGGCGTATGTGACCGTGATCGTGCAGTCGCGGCTGGCGACCATGGACGATTCGCTGGAAGAAGCCGCAATGGACCTCGGTGCGCGGCCGGCAAAGGTATTCTTTCTCATCACGCTGCCCATCATCGCGCCCGCCCTGATTTCAGGCTGGCTGCTCGCATTCACCATCTCGCTCGACGACATCGTGATTGCGAGCTTCGTGGCGGGCCCGGGTTCCAGCACGTTGCCGATGGTCATCTTTTCCAAGGTGCGTCTTGGCGTGAGTCCGGACATCAACGCACTGGCCACGATCATGGTGCTGATCGTGACCATCGGCGTCATCATCGCCGGCATCCTGATGTCCCGGCAGGAAAAGGCGCGCCAGCGCGACATGCAGATGGCGATCGCGGCGAATCAATAAGGGGTCTTCGTGATTTGGTGTGGGTAAAAAAAGCGCTCTGATCACGATGTGAGCGCTATTTTCATAGGGTCTGAGGCACATTGAGAACGGACAGAAAGTTGGCATGATGTGCGGATGGTCAAAGCTGTCAAACGCCGCCGAT
>JANNNQ010000185.1:0-28444 GCA_031398625.1 Pseudomonadota bacterium | reverse complement strand
ACGAATGTTCGCCCTGCAATCCCGTTGAGGGCCTCGCCGCAGAACGCCGCTCACTATTTTCGTCCAGACTCGTCATGAATCTACTTGTATCACCCGTATCTGTTCGCTCAACCGACAACCTCAGTCCGACAGGCTCCTAGCGTCATCAGAATTACTGAATCCGAGGACGGCGATCCCCTCAATGTCGGTCGCAAGACCCGCTCCATCCCGCCTGCGATGCGCCGTGCACTCAAATCAAGAGACAAGGGCTGTCGTTTCCCCGGCTGCTCGAACACGAAGTACGTCGACCACCACCACATCCACCACTGGGCCGATGGCGGCGAGACCAAAGCGTCGAATCTCATCAGCCTCTGCCGCTTCCACCATCGCCTCGTCCACGAAGGCGGCATCACGATACTGCGTCTCGACGATGGCGCAGTGCGATTCGTCAAACCGAATGGCTCTTCGTATGACAGCGTCCCGCCCCATCACACTAGCGACTGGACCAACTTGCCCAAGGACAATGATTCACGAGACATCCACATCGATCCCAGGACCGCAGTGACGAAGTGGCAGGGTGAGCGGATGGACTATGGGCTGGGGGTGGAAGGGTTGTTGGGGAGGTGGAGGAGGGGGAAGAATGATGGCGCGTGACTTACAGGACGGAACCTGTTCGACAATATCGTTCGTGGTGTAAATTGCTCGTGCAGGTAGCTGGGAGGCGGCTTATTTGTGGAACAGGTAGATCCAATAATTCGAACTACCTGCTGTCCCGCAGTGAATAGTTGTGGGTAATCCGTCATGACTTCGCTCGAAGTTAGAGCCGTGCGCGAATCTGATATGCGAGAGTTGCTCGCGCTTATCCGGGCAAAGGCAGAATTCGATGGTTGCCTCGATTCGTTGCGCGCAGAAGAGTCGAGCTTGTCCGTCGCTTTGTTCTCGGCGCAGCCAAAAGCCAAGGCCCTCGTTGCCGTCATCAATTCAGCTGTCGTCGGCTTGGTTACCTACTACGACATCTACTCGAGTTTTATTGCCAAGCCGGGGATATGGTTGGACGATCTCTATGTGTACGAGGCGCATCGCGGTCAGGGAGTCGGAAAAGCACTGATCACTAAGCTTTGTGAGATAGCTCGACAAGGTGGCTGCGGAAGAATCGACTGGATTGTCGCGAGAGACAACGCCAACGGACGAGCGTTCTACCAGGCCCTTGGAGCTGAAGTATTCGAACAGGTGCGGCATGCGCGCTTGGATGAAACGGCTATCGATCGACTCGCAGTGAAACATGCATAGCAAGCAAATTCAGCCAGCCCACACCGACCATAAGGTTGTTCTCGGCTATGCGCATTGGCGTGTCGCTGATTTGCGGTTCCATGCGGCATCTCCCTACCGGCACTTCCGTACCAACCGAGGCCTTCTATGACCCTCGTGCTAGTACTCATCGGTATCGTCGTCATAGGGGTGGTCGCAAAGTCGCTCATGTCGGGTGGGGCCGTGACCGCTCAAGATGGCGGGCAATATGGCGCCTCCGGCACAGACAAGGATGATTGGGAAGGCAGCTTCTGGGAAGTCTCGCAGCCTATTCCTGCAAAGGCGAAACTCCGCCTTGACTACACCGACGGTTCCGGAAAAAGAACGACTAGAAATGTCGACGTTCGGCAGTTCGGAATCATGGGTCCCTACGCGCTCCTTATTGCACACTGCCACATGCGGGATGCGACGCGAACCTTTCGTACAGACAGAATTCGAGCCTGCGTTGATGTAGAAACCGGAGAGATTGTTCCGGACGTCAAGGCATTCCTTCAGGAGAAATATGAAAGTTCTCCAGAACGAGCGAAAGAGTTGTTCTTGGAAGCAGAATTTGATGTTCTTCGCATCCTTCTCTTTGTCGGAAAGGCTGACGGCCAACTACGTGCTGCCGAGAAAGCAGTTATAAGGGAAGTTTGCTTGGCATTGGCAAATGACTCGAGGCTCACCGACGAGATGATTGACGAGTCACTTCAATCTATGAGCGTGCCCACTCTGCAGGCTTTTAAGCTCGCTGCAGGGCGTATCTCAAAGAGAGACGAGTCATCGCGCTCGACGGTATTGGCGGCCGCTGAGAAGATGGTGGCGACCCAGAAAACGGTTCATCCTGCAGAAGCTGAAGCCCTCTCTTACCTACGCAAGCGCTTCAGTGGTGAAACTACAGACGCCGCATAAGAGCCTTTGCAGCGAGCCGGGTCACTTAAAATGCGTGCGCCCTACGGGCGTATCCGTAATTCTGTGGGCGAGGCGGATTGAACATTCAATCGGTCTCGTCAGGTCTTGGCCAGTGTAAACCGGTCGCCGTACAGGATGGCAAACTGGTTCATGGCGCTCTTCCAGTCGAAGGCGCTGCGGACTGATTTGTTCAGCACGTTCCGCAGTGCCAGCCAGAGCAGCTTGATCGCCGACTCGTCGTTCGGGAAGTGACCTCGGGTCTTGATGATCTTCCGCAGTTGCATGTTCAGGCTCTCGATCGCGTTGGTCGTGTAGATCACGCGCCGGATGTCGGGCGGGAACACAAAGAACGGCGTGACGTGCTCCCAAGCCCGCGTCCAGGACTGCACGATCATCGGGTACTTGAGGCCCCATGGGCCGCTGGCAAAGGCCTGCAGCTCGTCTCGAGCCGCTTCCTCGCTCACGGCCGTATAGATCGGTCGCAGGGCCATGGCCACCTGCTTGCGATCCTTCCAGCCCGTGTAGTCGAGGCTGTTGCGGATCAGATGCACGATGCAGGTCTGGACCGTGGCCTTCGGGTAAACCGCGTTGATCGCGTCGGCCAGGTGCGTATTCCGGCGAAGCCGGGCCGCCATTCCGATTTAAGGCGGGCCAGTGTTCCGGTCGATGCCGGGGCGGTGTGAAGCGGTAGTGGGACTGTCGTTGATGAAGTCGGTTTCGTCAACGGCCTTTGGTGCGTGACGGGGTTGCCGGCGTTGGGGTGAGGCTTTTGTGCCGCCGCATGGACTCGCCCTTGAGCACCAGGCGATAGCTGTTGTGCACGAGCCGGTCGAGGATGGCGTCCGCAACGGTGCGATCTCCCAGATAGGCATGCCACTGGTCGACGGGTAACTGACTGGTGATCAGGGTCGAGCGGCGATCATAGCGATCATCCAGGATCTCCAGCAGATCACGCACGGTCTCGTCAGCCAGTGGTGCGAGCCCGAAGTCATCGAGTACCAGCAGGTCGGCCTTGGCCAGTTGGCGCAACAGGGCCGAGCGCTTTTGCATCGCGCCGTAGCGCGCCAGCTCCTCGACCAGACGGGGCAACCGGAAGCAACGTACGGACAGATCAGCGCGACAGGCGGCATGCGCGAGCGCCGATCCGAGGTAGCTCTTGCCCACACCGGTAGGCCCGGTGATCAGCACGTTCAGATGCTGACGGATCCAGTTGAGGTCGGTCACCTGCGCCAGTTGCGCCGCATCGATGCCGCGCGGTGTACGGGTGTCCAGATCCTCAAGGCACGCCGACATCGGCAGTCGCGCCCAGCGTAGACGCTGCGCGAGTCGGTAGCCGGAGCGCTCCTGCATCTCGTGCTGGATCATTAACGCCAGGCGCTCATCGAACGATCGGTCCCTCTGGTCCGGCGAGGCCAGTTGATGCTCCAGACAGCTGGCCATGCCCTTCAGGCGCAGCGAGTGCAGTTGCTGGATCAGTGGTTCGGTCAACATCGGGTCATCTCCTTCATCGGTGGGCTACTCGAAGTACGCCGGGCCGCGCACGTGCTCGTGCACCAGATCCAGCGCGGGTTGGGAACAGGGGGGTTCAGGCGTGGCGATCAGCGTGCGCACGGTGCGGTAGCTGTAGGACTTAAGCTGCAGCGCGCGCTCGCAAGCGCGCTCCAGCTGCGCAGGGCTGAAGTCGCGGGCCAGTCGCAAGATCCCCTGCGCGCTGCGCAGCGTCTCTTCCGGGTGCAGGCGTCGCTTGGCCTGGGTGCGGATCAACTGCGTGGTGGCAACGCCGATCCCTTCAGCCCGGGTCAGCGTCAGCTCCAGCGACCGATCAATGACCGCGACATGCCCTTCGGGTCGATGACCGCGACGGGTGCTGCGTTCGCCGCGAACTGTGGCCTTTGCATGGGCGGCGACCAGCTGGCCGCGATGGAACACCTCCACGCCGCCGGCCGTCAGACGCACATCGACCCGCTCGCCGATCAGGGCGTAGGGAACGGAGTAGTACGCGCGACCCACCTCGATGTGGTAATCGGGATGGACCTTGGCCTGCTTCCACTGGCCAAACTCATAGGCGCGCAGCGGCAGCGGTCGCAGGGCGGCGCGTTCGAGTGCGTCGAACCGTGCGCGGCGGCAGCCCTCGATCTTCTTGAACTCACGGCTGTTGAGCCGCTCGAGCAGCTCGCGGATCACCGCGTTGAGCTCGCCCAGGGAGAAGAACTGGTGGTTGCGCAGGCGCGCCAGGATCCAGCGCTCGACAATGAGTACCCCGGTCTCGACCTTCGCCTTGTCGCGGGGCTTGCGCACGCGGGCAGGCAAGATGGCCACGCCATAGTGCTCGGCAAAGTCCTGATACGCCGGGTTGATATCCGGCTCATAGCGATGCGCCTTGTTGACGCCGCTCTTGAGGTTATCCGGCACGATCGCGCGCGGCACACCGCCGAACGCGGCCAATGCGCGCACGTGACTGCCCAGCCAGTCTGGGGCACCTTGCGTCCACGTCGCTTCCGCATGCGTCAGGTTGGAATAGCCCAGCACCGCGACAAAGATCTGTGCCGCCCGGCACTCGCCGGTGTGCGGATCGATGATCGGTACCGTCTGCCCCGCATAGTCGACAAACAGCTTCTCGCCCGGCGCGTGCTCCTGGCGCAGCACCCGCTCCTGACGGGCCAGCCATCGGCGGTACTGGTCGCAGAACACGCTGTACTGCCAGCCGTCCGGATGCGCGCTCTTGTACTCCTCCCACAGCAGCAGGCGCGTCACGCCCCGACGCCCAAGCTCCCGGTGCAGATGGGCAAAGTCCGGCTGCGGCGTGCGTGACAACGGCACTACGCGTCGATACAGCCGCTCATGCAGTGCGGCCTCATCCAGCTCATCGGGCAGGGGCCACGCCAGCCCGGCCTCACGGCAGCGGCGCAGACACTCCTGCACCGTCGAGCGTGAACTGCCGATCGCAACTCCTATCTGGCGATCGCTGAACCGCTCGGCCTTGAGCCGTAAAACCTCACGTATCTTGCGCACGGGTAACCTCGCTTGCCCCACCGTCGATCTCCTTGCCCGCTGGCAAATCGATCACGATAGCGGCGGTTATCCCGCTTCACTCAAACCGGCCCGGCATCCTCCGGAACGGTGGCCCGGCATGGACCGGAATCCCGGCCCGCCATGGTCCGGAACGGCGACCCGCCATCAACCGGAATACGCAGCCAGGCCCTTCAAGCCATCCACCACGGCGATCAGGATGTCCTGGCAGCCGCGGGTCTTGAGGTCGTTGAACACCTTGAGCCAGAACTTGGCCCCTTCGGTCTGTTCGATCCACAGGCCCAGTACGTCGCGCTGGCCGTCGGCCTGGATGCCCAGCGCCAGGTACACCGCCTTGTTGGTCACGCCGCCGTCAGAGCGAATCTTGACTCGCAGGGCATCGAAGAACACCACCGGATACATCTGCTCCAGCGGCCGGCTCTGCCAGGCCACGGCCTCCGCCATGACCTCGTCGGTCACCGAGCTGATGAAGTCCGGCGACACCTGCGTGCCGTAGCTCTCGGCGATGAATCCCTGGATCTCCCGCACGCTCATGCCGCGGGCATACATGGCCACGATCTTGTCGTCGAACCCGGTGAAGCGCCGCTCGTGCTTGGGGATCAGAATCGGCTCAAAGCTGCCCTGGCGATCTCGGGGAACCTCGATCCGCACCGCGCCCTTGTCGGTCAGAACGGTCTTCCCACTGGCGCCGTTGCGCTCGTTACTCTGCCCTTCGGGCTTGTCCTCGCCCGGCTTGTAGCCCAGGTGAGCGCTCATCTCCGCGTGCATCAATCGCTCGATCACGGCCTTCTGGAGCGACAGGAACAGGTCCTGGGCCTCCGACGGCGTCATCGGCCCCTGCACCAGCTGCTCGACCAGTTCAGGCGGTATCGCCGGCAGCGGCCCACGCTCGGCCGCCTGCGCGGCCAGGGTTCTCTTCTTGGTTGGCATATCCATGATCTTCCCTCATGTTATGCCCCGCACACAAAATCCCGGATAGGCTCCGCCCTACTGTCTCGTTGGCATTGCCATCATCGCTCAGTGCGTTCTACGCTATGACTTGAGGATTGTAGGTATCAGGACGGGGTGGGCTTTTCATCCTGCCTAAGTCATCCAGCGTAAGAATAATCGCCAAATCAAACATGCCGACAATCTCGTTTACTTCATGATCTGATGATGAGAATAAAGCTCAGCATTCGACGCGCGCTCATTCTCTTGGGCATTGTGTTCCTGTGGATTCTCCTTCTCTATTCCACTCGATTCACCTTCATCCCTTCTTCGACCTGGCAAAGTGCGGGAACAGCCATTGCGCTACTCCTCTCGGTCGCATTGAACGGAGCGGTGCTTTCCTACTTTCGTCCATGGGATGTCGAGAAATCGAGGAGGGCATCTTTGTCGACGATCTTTGCTGGCTACGGATTTCTGCAGATAGTTCTTTTCGTTATGCTTTGGTTGCCGATTATCTACGCACCGGGATTTGTAACAGGCGCGGTTGGGTCGGAGCATGTCCTCTCGACTCGAATCGAGAAAGAGCGGGGCTATGGTCGATTCGTCTGCAGATATCGGGTTACGAGTGTGGAGCTTCGTGATTCTTTTCTGAGATACCTGTGCGTCTCGGAAATGGAATATGCCGCTTTGCCCTTGGTTGGAGATGCTCGTCTGGAGGGTGTGCGTACGGTTTTCGGCTTTTATGTGCAGCGGATTCGCTGGGATGAGGCAGCCTCCATCGGATCGCTGCAATGAGCGATCATTTGAAGCCATTCTTCCTAGCAGACGAGGACCGTGCCACTCTCGTTAGTCTTGAAGAAGACATGTGGCGGGAAGCCACGCGCTTCGATATCGCCTTCCAGGAGCAGCACTTCTCCCCTGATTTCTTGGAGTTCGGACGGTCAGGGCGTGTCTACAACCGTGACGACGTGATCAGGCGGGAAAGTCGGCCAATCAACGCAGTCCTGCCCCTGCCAAACCTCTCCATCCGGCTACTTGACGAAAACACTGCTCAGGTCACCTACAACAGCGAGGTCACTTATGGTGATCGCATTCAGCATGCTCGTCGTAGCTCAATCTGGTCGCGGAACCCATCCGGTTGGGTGATGCGATTTCATCAAGGCACTCCGTACGAACCGTAACCGCCGCCGTGATCGACCTCCATACCTACCTACTCTTCATCGGCGCCGTCATCGTCCTCGTGATCGTGCCCGGGCCTGACATGGCGTACATGCTGACTCGCACCATTGTCCAGGGAAGACGAGCTGGTGTGCTGGCAGCGATCGGGATCAACGTCGGCGCTTATGTTCATGTGGTCGCCGCAGTGCTTGGACTGACTGCGATTCTCGCGTCCTCGTCCATCGCGTTCACGGCCATTAAATGGCTGGGCGCCGGCTATCTCGTCTGGATAGGCGTGCAGGCGATTCGCGCCAAGGCGAGCCAATTTCAACTTGGAACCAGTCAAGCTGCGTGGCTCGATGGGAAGACCATCTTCTGGCAGGGATTTCTGAGCGATGCGTTGAACCCGAAGGTGGCGATGTTCTTTCTGGCCTTCCTGCCGCAGTTCGTTGATGCGCGGCATCCAAGCTTGAGCGTTACACAGCAACTTCTGTTGCTTGGTGTAACCTGTAACGTAGTGGCCATCTGCATCAATCTGATCCTGGTCTACTTTGCGAGCATTGCTACGGCCAGTTTGAGGAAGAGCGAAAGGGTGGTTGCTTGGCAGAACAAGGCAGTTGGCGCACTCTTCATCGGACTGGGTATAAAGCTTGCGAATGAGAAGCTTTAGGAAGTTCGGATACCGGATTTTCCTTTCTTGCCAAAGAAGGTTTGAGGTTGGTAACTACTTTGCAGAACCGCACGCTAGCCTTGCAGCATTGGTGGTTGTAGTGGGAGGGCTTATGTCTCGCAAAAGCAGATGTTCCGATTGTGGCATGCCTACTCCGTCAAGGGTCCGGCGGCTTTTCAACTGGCCGTTTGCGATGGTCATGTCCGGCCTTGGGGCGCCGATTGTTTTCTGTCGAAATTGCAGCCATTGCCAGTGGCCCGGCGCCAAGCGCTCAGCCTAAGCACCGGACTTTCCATTCCGGCCAAACACCCCATGACCCGCCGCCTAATCAGTTCCGGTTCCACGTTCGAGGCCGAGATCGGTTACTCGCGGGCTGTCGTGGATGGCGAGTGGGTGTTCGTGTCGGGATGCACTGGCTTCGACTACCGGACAATGACGATTGCGGACGGCCTGCTGGAGCAGACGGAACAGGCGTTGAGGAACATCGAAAGCGCGCTAAGGCAAGCGGGATCGAGCTTTGCGGACATAGTTCGGGTGACTTACGTCGTACCTGAAGCGGAGGAGTTCCCGCAATGCTGGCCGATACTGCGCGAGTACTTCGGGGAGATCCGTCCGGCGGCGATGATGATCTCGGCGGGCCTGGCTGACCCGCGCATGAAGATCGAGATCGAGGTGACGGCGAGGATCAGCGGACTTCGTCCGTCCACACCTTGAAGCTTTCCAGGGTATTCGCGCCGAACGCGGTGCTGATGGCCACGTCGGCGGCGTCGCGGCCGCGGGCGATCAGGATGCGGCCGATGCGCGGCTGGTTGTTGCGGGCATCGAACGTGTACCACTGGCCATCGAGAAAGGCTTCGAACCATCCCGCGAAGTCCATGGGATCCGGGACGGGCGGAACCCCGATGTCGCCCAGATAGCCCGTGCAATAGCGCGCGGGGATGTTCATGGCGCGGCAGAACGCGATGGCCAGATGGGCATAGTCGCGGCAGACACCGGCCCGCTCGTTGTAGGCCTGCACCGCAGTCTTCGTGGGGCTTGCGTACTGGTAGCCGAAGCGGATGTGGTTGTGGACGAAATCGCAGATTGCCTGCACGCGGCCCCAGCCGAGCGGCGTCGAGGAAAAAAGATTCCACGCGATGGGCGTGAGCTGGTCGGTTTCGCAGTAGCGGCTGCCCATCAGGTACACCAGCGTTTCCTCGGGGAGATCCTGCACCTGGTGCTGGTGGGCAGTGGGCTTCACGACTTCTGGCTGGCCCGAGTCTCGTACGATGGCGTCCGCAGTCAACAACAGCCTTCCGGCAGGAGCGACCATGCGGGTGCACCAGTTGCCGAAGCCGTCGCGATAGGAGGTGCAAGCGGTCGGCGGATTCGTGATCAGGTGGTCCGGACGGACCAGGTCGGACGCGCGGCTGTAGTGGATGTTGAGGGTCAGGATGAGCGGCGTCGGCGCCGGAAACTGATAGACGATTTCATACCCGACCCGAATCTGCATGACTGCTCCTGAGATCTTCCATCAGTACCGGGAATATCCGTCCCAGCAGGACGGCAAATCGCTCGGCCCACGCTTCCTGCCCCGCAGCGTCGGCGACCAGATCCTGGCGGATCTCAATGCCCGTATGCGGAATGCCTCGCGCTTCGCCGTGGATTGGCAACGTGTAGTCGCTACCGTCCTCAATCCGGTAGGGCTCGTTGTCTCCGACGCACAGATCATTGTCCCGTCGGAGTCCCTCGAGCAGGTAGTGGGCGAGGCGCTTGTCATGACGGTACAGCAGTCCTACATGCCACGGGCGGAAGAATCGATGGTAGACCGGCGTGAAACTGTGCATGGCGAGCAGCACGGAAGGCTGGCCGGAACGTTGCCGCTCATCCAGGATCCGGCGGAGCTGCTCGTGATAGGGGGCGAAGATCTCCGCATGACGGGCAGCAACGTCATCCGGGCTCAAGGACTCGTTGCCGGGGATCCGGATGTGCTCGCTCTTGATTGCAATGGAATCAGGGGCCGTGGAAGGCCGGTTGCAGTCGATGGCGAGCCGCGAGTAGTTCTGGAGTACCAGGGTCGCATCGAGTTTCGCGGCCAGTCGCCTCGCAACGCCGGCCGCACCGATATCCCAGGCAATGTGCGTTGCGAGTTCCGCTTCGGATAGCCCGAGGGTTCCGAGGCGTTGCGGGAGCCGCCGGCTGGCGTGATCGCACGCCACGACGAGCGGCGAAGTGCCGCGAGGCAGCTCGACGGAAACCGCTGCCGGCTCATCGGCCTGCAGCAGTTGCATGGCTCAAGCCTTCCTGACTTCGTCGTAGGCCCATTCGAGCCACGGCAGCATCTTCTCGATGTCCGTGCGCTCGACAGTGGCTCCGCACCAGAAGCGCAGGCCCGGCGGTGCATCCTTGTAGGCGCCACAATCGAGCGCTGCCTTTTCCGCCTCGAGCAGCTTGACCAGCTTCTTGACCTGGTCCGGCTCCAGGTCGAGCGTGAAACAGACCGAGGTGTTGGAGCGATACTCCTTCCTGTCCGCAAGGAAGTGGATCCAGGGGTGCGACGCGACGAAGGTTTCGAACGCCGCGAGATTGTCTTCGCTGCGCTTGATGAGGGCGGGCAGGCCGCCAATCGACTTCGCCCACGACAGCGCATCGAGATAGTCCTCGTTGGCGAGCATCGAGGGCGTATTGATGGTCGAGCCTTCGAACACTTCCTCGAGCAGCTTGCCGCCCTTGGTGAGGCGGAAGATCTTCGGCAGCGGCCACGCGGGCTTGAAGCTTTCAAGCCGCTGCACGGCGCGGGGCGACAGGACAAGCACACCGTGCGCTGCTTCCCCGCCCAGCACCTTCTGCCACGAGAACGTCGTGACATCGAGCTTCGACCACGGCAGGTCCATCGCGAAGACGGCGCTGGTGGCATCGCAGAAAGTGAGGCCCTCGCGATTGTCGGCAATCCAGCTGCCGTTCGGCGTCTTGACGCCGCTCGTCGTACCGTTCCAGGTGAACAGGATGTCGTGGGCCGGGTTGGCCTGCGCGAGATCGGGAAGGCGGCCGTAATCCGCGCGGAAGATGCGGGTGTTCGGCAGTTTCAGTTGCTTTTCGAGATCGGTCACCCAGCCTTCGCCGAACGACTCCCAGCAGAACGCATCGACGGGACGTGCTCCCAGCATCGACCACATCGCCATCTCGAACGCGCCTGTGTCGGACGCCGGCACGATGCCGACGTGATAGTCGGCAGGAATACCGAGAATCGACTTCGTGTCCGCGATGGATTGGGCGAGCCGCGCCTTCCCCAGCCCCGAGCGGTGCGAACGGCCGAGAATATCCGTCCGCAGCGAGGCCAGCGAATAGCCGGGCCGCTTCGCGCAGGGACCGGAGGAAAAATTGGGAACGCGGGGTTTGCTGTCGGGTTTCATGAGAAGTTCGAAAACAGTGTTTCCAGATCATTGGGGGCAAGCAGCCGCCATTTGCCGGGTGCCAGGTCACCCAGTGTCAAACCCCCGATTTGCGGACGATGCAGCGCCTCGACGTGGTTGCCCACGGCGGCGAACATGCGGCGGACCTGATGATACCGCCCTTCGGTCACCTTGAGTCGCGCCTGTCGGGGGCTGATCACCTCGAGGATCGCCGGGGCCAGGGGGGTGCGTTCGGATTCAAGCTTCAGGTTGCCGCTCGCGAACACCTCTCCCTCGCTGCCCTTCAGGTCGCGGGCCAGGGAGACTTCATAGATCTTGGTGAGTTGCGCTTTCGGATGCACGATGCGGTGAAGCAGGGCGCCATCGTCGGTCATCAGCAAGAGGCCGGTCGTATCGCGATCCAGCCGCCCGACGGTGGCCACGATGGGTGAGCGCAGGCGAAAGCGGGGCGGCAGCAGGTCATATACGATCGAGCCGGGATCGGTCGTCGAGCACGTGTAGCCCACCGGCTTGTGGAGCAGCAGGGTGAATCCGGCTGGTGGATCAAGCGGCTCGCCATCGATGCGCACGTCCGCGTGCTCCGCCTTGTCGTCGGCGTACAGCACTTCGCCTGCAGGGTCGGTAATGCGCCCTTCGCGGAACATCAGTGCGACATGCTTGCGGCTGCCGTACCCCAGGTTCGCGATCAACCGCACGAGTCTCATCGTTTCACCGCCGCAATGATCTTGAAACCGTCGCGCTCGGCGACCTTGTTCACCTGCGCAAAGCTTTCGTTGAGCACAGCTTCGTATGCCAGATGTCGATTGGCGACCAGCCAGAGGCTGCCACCGGGTTTGAGATGGGTGCTCGCAACCGCGATAAACCGGCGACCGATATCGGGGCGGTCGGAGCGGCTCTGCGTATGAAACGGCGGATTCGTCACGATCACGTCGTAATGGCGGGGCAATCCGGTCGTGACGTCGTGCCAGTGGCAGCTCGCGCGCGGCTGCTTTTCGAGGTTGAGCCGAGCGAGGTTGAGCGCCCGCGCCTCGGCTTCGAACAGGTCCACACTCTTGATGCGCGGGCAGCGTTCGAGCAGCGCAAGGCTCAACGTTCCGAACCCGGCACCCAGGTCCGCGGCGGTTCCGCTCAAGGTGGCAGGCAGGTGATCGACAAGCAGTTGCGACGCCGGGTCGACACGGTCCCAGGCGAATACCCCGGGCCGGCTCAAGAATCGCCCATCCGCAATGGGACGAACGGCGTCGAGTGCCCGCCACCGGCTCGCGAGCTCCGCGTTCGTTGGGCCGGTGAATGGCCGGGACCAGAACACGCGACATTTATTCTTCGTCAGCGTGTCGAGGGGACCTGCAACCTGCGCGAGATCGGATTCGGCAGAGCGTGCGCCTTCGTTGTTGCTCGCCGCGGCGATGACGATGCCTCCCGGTGCGAGCGCATCGAGCGCACGTGCCATCAACGCGCGCGCTTCATCTCGCTGCCGCGGTGGCAGCAGCAATACGAGGGGGAATTTCCCGGTGGCGTGATCCGTCAGCACCAGTCCGGCCCGCTCGAGGACGGCGGCATCCGGCTTGAAGCTCTGTTCGCAGAGCAGACCGGGCCAGGGCCGTTCCTGCAATGTCCTGCCCGCGCGGGCCCGCAGGAACAACCCGCCTGCCGCAGGCCAGGGCAACCGGCCGCTGGCGAACGGCAGGAGCAGGGTTTCGAGGGCAGGATCGGTTGAATCGGCGGGCATGCCACGGTGCGCTTCAAGCAAAGGGCGCACATTCTCTATCCCGGCTCGTGCTGCATCAACCGGGAACTTCGTCTCAGACTCGGTTTTGAGGGGGGGGTGTGGTATGAAACCGGCCGGTTCCCCGGGAAGTGCCCTCCGTTGCCGTCAACAGCCGATCTTGTTCCCCTCGTCATCGCAGTCATCGCCTCCGGCCTGCTCGGAGGACTGGTTGCGGGGCTGCTGGGGGTGGGCGGCGGCATCGTGATCGTGCCGGTGCTCGAGTTTGCCTTAGGCGCCGCGGGCGTCGATCCGCGCATCACGATGAACATCGCGGTCGCCACGTCCATGGCAACGATCATCCCGACGGCAATCGTGTCATCGCGTGCGCATACGCGCAGGGGCTCGGTGGATTTCGGGATCGTCCGGGCGTGGGCCGCGCCGATCGTGCTCGGCGCGCTGCTGGGTTCGTTGGCTGTAGCGCGGTTCGAGGCGACGGTGCTCGCTGCGATCTTTGGCATCGCCGCCTTGGCAGTGGCAGCGAAAATGCTGCTGCCGCTCGAACACGTCGTGGTGGCCCAGGACGTGCCGCGTTCATGGGCCGGTGCATGGCTGCCCGGTGCAATCGGTTGCCTCGCCTCGTTGATGGGAGTGGGTGGCGGGACACTGGGGGTGCCCGTCATGACCTTGTGCAACATCCCCATTCACCGCGCAGTCGGGACGGCGGCTTTGCTGGGGCTGTGGATTTCGGTGCCGGAGACGCTGGGATTCCTCGTCGCGCGCCCGGATATCCCGACGCCCCTCTCGACCGTGGGGTATGTCAACCTGGTCGGCTTCGCCCTGATTGCACCGGCCAGCGTCATCATGGCCCCGCTGGGTGCACGGTTGGCGCATTCCCTGAGCCGTCGCCATCTGAGCATCGCGTTCGGTGCATTCCTGCTCGTCGTTGCCGCACGGATGCTCTACCGGGGCTTTCTGGGCTAGAGTGCGGGGACGTGACAGGAGGCTGCAGATGGCATTGCGAGCGCTTTTCCTCATGTTCGTCGCCGTGCTGGCGGGTTGTGGCCAGCGGGAAGCAGCGGCAACGGGTCCTGCGGCAGCTGCGGAGATCGCCTGGTTCAAGGGCAGTGTCGACGAGGCATTCGCAGCGGCGAAGCAGTCCAACCGGCCGGTCTTCCTCTACTGGGGCGCTGAGTGGTGCCCTTACTGCCAGCAGCTCAAGTCGTCCGTGTTTACCCGCCGGGACTTCATCGACAGATCGCAGCTGTTCGTTCCTGTCTACCTCGATGGCGACGACCCCGGCGCGCAGAAGTGGGGCGAACAACTCAAGGTCAGCGGGTATCCCACTGTCCTGATCCTGCAGCCCGACGGCACCGAGTTGATGCGGGTGGCGGGAGGCATGGATGTCGAACGCTATACCGGCATTCTCGATCTCGCGCTCGAAGATGCGCAACCGGTCGCCGCGATCGTTGCCGGGCTCGAGCATTCAACGCAATCGCTCTCCAGCAATGATTGTGCGCGGCTGGCGTACAACGGCTTCGGACTCGACGCAACCTACACCAGCGATCCGGAGCGCATGGCGACGCTGCTTGCGCTCGCTGCTGAACGTTGCCCTGTGGAGAGGTCAGTGGAGCGCGCACGACTGCAGGTCCAGGCCGCGGATGCGAGCCCGACGCCACAGCGCGTGACGACCGTCGTCGAATTGCTCGGTCAGACTGAACTCGCGGTGTCGGTGGCCGACTCGCTGTTCGCGCTCGATGACGATTTCCTGGATGTGGCTCGCAAGGGCACGCTGGCCGAGGACGAATTGCAATTGCGCTGGTATCGCGTCATGGAGGCGGCGGCGCTCGATCTCCGCTATTCAGAGGCGGACCAGTTGTTCGCGCTGGTCACGCAGCTGCGGGTGGCGAAGTACTTCGATGCGCTGTCCCCGGAGCTGGAGAATGCTGCCCGTACGCATGTCGAGGAAGTGCTGGGCCGGAAGCATGATGCCTTCACCCGCGCGAGTGTCGTCAACGCGGCCCTCTATGTGTTCGATACGCTCGGCGACGACGATCGGGTCTATGCGCTCGCGATGAGCGAGATGGAGGCTGCAACCGCGCCGTACTACCTGATGCCCGATCTCGCCAGCATCGACGAGAAGCGGGGCAGGACCGAGGCGGCACTCGGCTGGCTCGAGCGGGCCTACAACGAATCGAAGGGACCTGCGACCCGGTTCCAGTGGGGCACATCCTATGTCGCGGGGCTGGTCAGGATGCGGCCGGATGACGACGTGCGCATCCGCGACGTGACGCTGTCCGTCCTGGACGAACTCGAGGGACCTGACCGGTTGTATCAGCGCACGAACGCGCGCATTGCCCGGCTCGAACGGGTGCTCCGTGAATGGAACGCTGCCGGGAAACACGCCACCGCGCTGGGTGTGATCGCGGAGCGGATGCAGGCCCTGTGTGCTCAGGCTGCAGAGTCGGACCGGACTGCTTGCGAGGACTTCCTCGCGTCAGAACCGGCTTGATCGCGTCGCCATCCGGTTCAGGCCATGTCGAAGAGCAGCGCTTCGCCGCCCGGTGCGCCGCGCAGTTCGATGGCGGCAGCGCCGGTGTCGGCCACAATGGCAGCCCCGTCGCCTGCGTTGAGTGTCTGTCCATTGACGCTGAGGCTGCCCCTGGCGACATGCACCCATGCATAGCGCCCGGCCGGCAGGCGATGTTCCGTGGCGGCATCCGCAGAGGGCAGCACGGTGGCGTACATCCGCAGGTCCTGGTGGATCCGGATGACGTCATCGAGAGGCTCGCTGGCGCCCACGAGTTTCAGCTGGCCGGTGCGCGCAGCGACGGGATAGTGGATCTGCTGGTACGAAGGCGGCAGGTTCTTCTGCCCCGGAATCACCCAGATCTGCAGGAAATGCACCGGCTCCGTCTGCGAATGGTTGAACTCGCTGTGGGCAATGCCGCTGCCTGCGCTCATCTTCTGCACGTCGCCCGGCCGGATGACGGAGCCCGTGCCGATGCTGTCCGTGTGTTCGAGGGCGCCATCGAGGACATACGTGATGATCTCCATGTCGCGGTGGGAATGCGTGCCGAAGCCCTTGCCCGGCGACACGGTGTCGTCGTTGATGACGCGCAGGCTGCGGAAGCCCATGAAGCGCGGATCGTAGTGATCACCGAAGGAAAAGGTGTGGTGACTGTCCAGCCAGCCAAACTGGCTGTGCATGCGGTCGCCGGCCTTTCTTACCACCATCGTCATTTCCTGGTCTCCCGCTCATGCCTTTACTCAGGGCAGTATAGAGGCGGGTGATTCGGGGAGGGGAGGGCCTGATGAATGGTCTGAGACGGATGCGGCTGGCGGTCGTCGCGGGTCTGTGGGTGGCGGGCTGTGGTTCGGCTGATCCGCCCGAAGTCCAGGTCCGGGCCGTGATTGATGCCGCTGAAACGGCGGCAGAAGCGAGGGACGTCTCGGCGCTGATGGACCTGGTGTCGCCCGACTACAAGGACACCGATGGCCGCCAGCCGGAAGAACTTAAGCGGTACTTGCGCGGGTACTTCATTGCCAATCAGTCGATTCACCTGCTGACCCGGATCGAGCGGATCGAGTTTCCGACGACCGGCGTCGCGGAAGTCGAGCTGACGGTGGGCATGGTCGGCCGTGAGACGGAAGCCCAATCGGCATGGGACCTCGCCGCGGACGTCTACCGGATCGACCTCACGCTCATGGACGAGGAGGGGGACTGGCGGGTGACCCACCTCAATGCAGAGCCTGTGGGGCGCTGACCGAAGGAGTGCGCCTCATCAGGCAGTCCAGGGTTTTGCAGTGCATTGACCAAACCCGGTGCGCCTGTAAAACTGCCTTCGACCCGCCAGTTGCCTGCAGGCCTGCCTGCATCGCCGGTCCCTTGCGCCCTGCAGGCGTTCGTGGGCAGCGTTCGGCACTGCGCGGCCGGGTTCGATTAATTCATTCTTCATCAATGGGTTAGAAGAATCTGCAGGGGCGGGTGCCGGAAGGTGCCGGCCCTCTCTTCGTCCTGCGCAGGAACGGGTGTCCTGAAGCTTGCGGCGTGGGTGGAGCGGCGCTGGGACGGTTCTTGCAGGTCACGAGCGGGCCGGCGAGGGGAATGATCCGGATTGTTCAGGACATGGGGGCTGCCATGACGGAGAGAACACACGCAACGCAGGCGACCGCCGCTCCTTTCGGGGGCGAGCGCGGAGACGTAGGGCTGTACCGGTCGGCGTACGAGAAAGACAGCTGCGGCTTCGGCCTCATTGCGAGCATGGATGACCAGGCCAGCCACTGGCTGGTGCAGACCGCCGTGCAGGCACTGACCCGCCTTACGCATCGCGGCGCCGTGGCAACCGATGGCAAGACCGGTGACGGTTGCGGCCTGATGCTCAAGAAGCCGGAAGCCTTCCTGCGCGCCGTGGCGAAGGAAGCCGGGATCCGGATCGGACCGGTGTTCACGGCGGGCAACGTGTTCCTGCATCCCGACGCCGCCTTGGCCGACCGGGCCCGCAAGGTGCTCGAGGAAGAACTGGTGCGCGAGGAAGTGGAACTCGCTGGCTGGCGTCCGCTGCCCGTGGACACGTCCGTCTGCGGCGAGCAGGCGCTCAAGACGCTGCCCCGCTTCGAGCAGGTGTTCGTCAACGCTCCTGCCGACACGGACGAGGCCGCGTTCAATCGCAAGCTGTTCATGGCGCGCCGCCGGGCCGAGAAGATCCTGCACGCCGACCCCGTGTTCTACGTGCCCTCGCTCTCGACCATCACCCTCGTCTACAAGGGCATGGTGATGCCGGGGCATCTCGTGGAGTTCTACCGCGACCTCGCGGACGAGCGCATGACGTCGTCCGTGGCCATCTTCCACCAGCGCTTCTCGACGAATACGTTGCCGCAGTGGCGCCTAGCCCATCCCTTCCGGTTCCTCGCGCACAACGGCGAAATCAACACCGTGGAAGGCAACCGCAGCTGGGCCTATGCCCGCGGCCCGATCATGAAGTCACCGCTGTTGCCGGATCTGGAGGACGTGCTGCCGCTCGTGACCATGCACGGGTCCGACTCGCAGTCGCTCGACAACATGCTCGAAGTGCTGCTCATGGGTGGCCTCGACATCATGCAGGCGATGCGTCTACTGATCCCGCCGGCATGGCAGACGGTCGATTCGATCGATCCGGACCTGCGTGCGTTCTACGAATACCACGTGACCCACATGGAGCCATGGGACGGCCCCGCCGGCGTCGTCCTCACGGACGGGCGTTATGCGGCCTGTACGCTCGATCGCAACGGGCTGCGTCCCGCGCGCTGGGTCATCACGGACAACAGGCACCTCACCATCGCCTCTGAAACCGGCGTGTGGGACTACAAGCCGGAGCAGGTGGTGAGGAAGGGCAAGCTCGGTCCCGGCGAGATGATCGCGCTCGACCTCACGAGCGCGGAGTTCCTCGACTCGAAGCGGATCGACGGCCTGCTCAAGAGCCGCTATCCCTACAAGCAGTGGCTGAAGCAGGGCGTGCGGTACCTCGAACAGGACCTCATCGATCCCGCGCTGGCTGCGGAACCGATGGATCGCGAGACGCTGGCCACCTACCAGAAGATGTTCAACATCACGGCCGAGGAGCGCGATGAAATCATCCGCGCACTGGCCGAAGACGAGAGCGAGGCCGTCGGGTCGATGGGTGACGACACCCCGATGCCGGTGCTGTCGCACAAGGTCCGCTCGCTGTACGACTACTTCCGCCAGCAGTTCGCGCAGGTGACGAACCCGCCGATCGACCCGCTGCGCGAAGCCATCGTGATGTCGCTGCAGACGCAGATCGGCCCCGAGTCCAATGTCTTCACGCCGAAGCCGCAGCATGCGAGGCAGATCGTCCTCAATTCGCCGGTGCTGTCGCAGCGCAAGCTCCGCCAGCTCGTCGCGATGGAGGACGAGGGCATCAGCCACGAGTTCCTCGACCTGCAGTACCCGGAGACGCAGTCCCTCAAGGCAGCACTGCTCGATCTCTGCGACAGGGCGGAAGCCGCCGTGAGAGCGGGCAAGCTGGTGCTGCTGCTTTCCGACCGATACCTCAAGAAGGACAGGATCCCGATGCACGCGCTGCTGGCGACGGGTGCCGTGCATCATCGTCTCATCGAGAAGGGGCTGCGCTGCAAGTGCAACCTCATCGTCGAGACGGGCACCGCGCGCGACCCGCATCACTTCGCGTGCCTGATCGGGTATGGCGCGACGGCAGTGTATCCGTACATGGCTTACCAGACGCTGTTCGACATGCTGCGCAAGAGTGCGCCGGCCATGGATTCCGACACGCGCGCAGAGCTGGGGCGCAGCTATCGTCGCGGCATCCGCAAGGGGCTGTTCAAGATCATGTCCAAGATGGGCATCTCGACGGTGGCGAGCTACCGCAGCGGACAGCTCTTCGAGATCGTCGGCCTGGCGGATGAAGTCGTGGATCTCTGTTTCCGCGGCACGGTCAGCCGCATCCAGGGCGCGGCCTTCGAGGATCTCGAGAACGACCAGAAGATGCTGGCCATGCGTGCCCGCAACCCGAGGTCTGCCGTCGAGCAGGGCGGGCTGCACAAGTTCGTCCATGGCGGCGAATACCACATGTACAACCCGGAGGTGGTGGCGACCCTGCAGTCGGCCGTCGTCTCCGGCGACTACGGGATGTACAAGCAGTTCGCGAGCATCGTGAACGAGCGCCCCTTTGCGACGATCCGCGACCTGTTTGCCCTCAAGGCCGGGGGCAAGCCAGTGGCGGTTGCGGAAGTCGAGCCGGTCGAGCAGATCCTGATGCGTTTCGATTCAGCAGGCATGTCGCTCGGCGCACTGTCGCCCGAAGCGCATGAAGCGCTGGCTATCGCGATGAACCGCCTGGGCGCGCGTTCGAACTCGGGTGAGGGCGGTGAGGATCCGATCCGCTACGGCACGGAAAAGAACTCCAGGATCAAGCAGGTGGCGTCGGGCCGCTTCGGCGTCACGCCGGAGTATCTGGTGAGTGCCGAGGTGCTGCAGATCAAGATCTCGCAGGGTGCGAAGCCCGGCGAGGGCGGCCAGCTCCCCGGCCACAAGGTCAACGAGATGATCGCGAAGCTGCGGTTCGCACGCGCCGGTGTCGGCCTCATTTCGCCGCCGCCGCACCACGACATCTATTCCATCGAGGACCTCGCGCAGCTCATCTTCGACCTCAAGCAGGTGAATCCGCAGGCGCTGGTCTCGGTGAAGCTGGTGGCAGAACCGGGCGTCGGGACGGTGGCGGCGGGCGTGGCGAAGGCCTATGCCGACCTCATCACGATCTCCGGCCACGACGGCGGCACGGGCGCAAGTCCGATCAGCTCCATCAAGTATGCGGGCACGCCCTGGGAGCTGGGTCTGGCGGAGACCCACCAGACGCTGCGACTCAACGACATGCGGCATCGGGTGCGCCTGCAGGCGGATGGCGGCCTCAAGACCGGTCTCGACGTGATCAAGGCGGCCATTATCGGTGCCGAGAGCTTCGGCTTCGGTACGGCGCCGATGGTGGCGCTGGGCTGCAAGTACCTGCGCATATGCCACCTCAACAACTGCGCAACCGGCGTCGCGACCCAGCACAAGATCCTCAGGCAGAAGTTCTTCATCGGCCTGCCCGAGATGGTGATGAACTATTTCCGGTTCGTTGCCGAGGAATGCCGCGAGATCATGGCGCAGCTCGGTGTACGCACGATGGCGGAGCTGATCGGCCAGACCAGCCTGCTCACCATCCGGGAAGGACAGACTGCGCGGCAGCGCCGGCTCGACCTCACGCCGATCCTGTCGGATTCCGGCCTGGGCAACAGCAAGCCGCAGTTCTGCAGCGACGCGCGCAATGCGCCGTTCGACAAGGGACTGCTTGCGGAGAAGATGGTGGCCGACGCGCTGCCTGCCATCGAGAAAGCGACTGGCGGTACGTTCGAGTACGAGGTGAGCAATTTTAATCGCTCGATCGGCGCGCGCCTGTCCGGCGAGATTGCCCGACGCCATGGCAACTACGGCATGAAGGCATCGCCCCTCGTCGTGAAGCTGCGGGGCGCAGTCGGCCAGAGTTTCGGCGTCTGGAACGCCGGTGGCCTGCACATGTATCTCGAAGGGGATGCCAACGACTACGTCGGCAAGGGCATGGCTTCCGGCAAGCTCGTCCTGCGTCCGGACCGGAACGCGAAGTTCGTCGCGCGCGATTCGATCATCATGGGCAATACGTGCCTGTACGGCGCCACGGGCGGCGTGCTGTACGCCGCGGGCCAGGCGGGCGAACGGTTCGCCGTGCGCAATTCCGGCGCGGTGGCCGTCATCGAAGGCGCCGGCGATCATTGCTGCGAATACATGACGGGCGGTGTCATCACGGTCCTTGGCCGTACGGGCGTGAACTTTGGTGCCGGCTTCACGGGCGGGTTTGCGTACGTGCTCGACCTGGACCGCGACTTCGTGGACCGCTACAACCACGAACTCATCGACATCCACCGCATTACACCGGAAGGCATGGAGTCCCATCTCCAGCACCTGCGCAGCCTGATCGAACAGCACGTGGCCGAGACCGGCAGCGTGTGGGGCGAACAGATCCTGAATGATTTCCGCGCGTACATCGGCAAGTTCTGGGTCGTGAAGCCGAAGGCCGCCGAGATCGATTCGCTCATCGAGAATCTGCGCCGCGCCGCCTGAGACAAGAGAGTCCGCAACGAATGGCTGACAAGAACCTCCAGTTCCTCGATATTCCCCGGCGCGATCCGGAGAAGTTGCCGCTCGACGTGCGCACCTCGCGGTTCGTCGAGATCTACGAGCAGTTCGACCCTGCGGGCGCTTCACAGCAGGCGGGCCGCTGCCTGTCGTGCGGCAATCCCTTCTGCGAATGGAAATGCCCGGTCCACAACTACATTCCAAACTGGCTCAAGTTGATCCAGGACGGCAAGCTGTTCGAGGCGGCCGAGCTGTCGCATCGGACCAACTCGCTGCCTGAAGTTTGCGGCCGCATCTGTCCACAGGATCGCCTGTGCGAAGGCGCGTGCACGCTCAACGACGGCCATGGGGCGGTCACGATCGGGTCCATCGAGAAGTACATCACCGACGAAGCCCTCAAGCAGGGCTGGCGGCCTGACATGTCGGGAGTCGTCGCCACGGGCAAGCGCGTTGCCGTCATCGGTGCGGGACCTGCTGGTCTCGGCTGTGCCGATATTCTCGTGCGCAACGGGGTTGAGCCGGTCGTATTCGATCGTTACGAGAAGATCGGTGGCCTGCTCACCTTCGGCATTCCGCCGTTCAAGCTCGACAAGGAAATCGTCGAGACGCGCCGGGAGATCATGGAAGGCATGGGCGTGAAGTTCGAGCTCGGCAAGGAAATCGGACGCGACGTCCCGTTCGCGCGGCTGCTCGAGGAGTTCGACGCCGTGTTCCTCGGCACGGGCACGTACACGTACGTGAAAGGCGGCTTCCCAGGTGAGGATCTGCCAGGCGTCGTCGAGGCCCTGCCGTACCTGATTTCGAACATCAATCGCCACCTGGTGCTCAAGTCAGACAGTTTCGTCGACATGAAGGGCAAGCGGGTGGTTGTCCTGGGCGGTGGGGATACGGGCATGGACTGCAATCGCACCGCCATCCGCCAGGGAGCGGAAAGCGTTACCTGCACCTACCGCCGCGACGAGGCGAACATGCCGGGCTCGCGCCGTGACTTCAAGAACAGCAAGGAGGAGGGCGTGGAATTCCTCTTCAACCGCCAGCCCGTGGAGATCATCGGTTCAACGCATGTCGAAGGCGTGAAGGTCGTGCAGACCCGCCTTGGGGCACCCGGGCCGCGTGGGCGGCGCATGCCGGAGACGATTCCGGGCTCCGAGGAAATCATCCCGGCCGATGCGGTGATCATCGCGTTCGGTTTCCTGCCGAGTCCTGCGCAATGGTTCGAGGAAGCGCACATTGCCCTGCATGCCAATGGCCGGGTCCGTGTCTCCGCCAACCCGAAGACGCCCTTCCAGACGACGAATCCGCAAGTCTTCGCGGGAGGCGACAACGTCCGCGGCTCCGACCTCGTGGTCACCGCGGTGTTCGAAGGCCGGGAAGCGGCCAAGGGCATCCTCGGGTATCTCGGAGTCGACTAGCGCCCACAGATTCCGGCGCGCCGCCTGCGCCGCTCGTGCAGGTGGACATCCACTTCCGGTTGCTCGAGCATCTTCTCGATGCTGTCAGACAGCACGAGATCGAAGCTGGACGGATCCTGCGCATAGAACGCCAGTGCCAGTGCCTCTGCCGCGCTGGTAAACGTGGTCACCCGGTACCCCTCGCGGGTGAGCAGCTCATGCATGATGATTAAAGACGCCGACATACAGGAACAGGCCTGCCATCGCCGCGAGTACGTAGTTCAGTGCGTCGCCCATGGATCCGTTTGGGCCCTCGAATTCTGGGCGGGATTATGCGCCATCTGTTGCCGATCACCGACACTGATCCGCTGGCGCCTGCCCGGGGGTATCATGCATCGCCCTGTTCAGAGCCGGTTAAGCCTGAAGGCTGCAACCTCGGCATGCAGGGCATCGAGAGGCATATTCTGGAGGCAACGCGAATGAAAACAGGAACCCGCTTGACAGCGGTCATGCTGATCACGGCAGTGGCCGGAGCCGGATGCTCGACGGTCAATCCGTATACCCGTGAGCAGCAGACGAGCAAGGCCGTTACGGGCGCTGCCATCGGCGCTGCGGTCGGAGCGGTGGCGGGTGCGCTGACCGGAGACAATTCCCGCGAGCGCCGGAAGCGCGCCTTGATCGGCGCCGGCGTCGGCGGCCTGGCTGGTGGTGGGGTCGGCTACTACATGGATGTGCAGGAAGCCAAACTGCGGCAACAGCTTGAGGGATCGGGCGTCAGCGTTACCCGCAACGGCGACGAAATCACGCTGAACATGCCGAGCAACGTGACCTTCGCGACCAATAGCGCGGACCTCAACTCCCAGTTCTTCGGCACGCTCGATTCAGTCGGACTGGTGCTTAAGGAGTATGACAAGACCCTGGTCGACGTGCTCGGGCACACCGACAACACGGGAAGCGCGGAACTCAACCAGGAGCTGTCCCAGCGCCGGGCGGCAACCGTGGGCAACTATCTTCTGGGTCGGGGAGTGGCCGCGGGCCGCATCATCCAGCAGGGCTTCGGCTATTCCAGACCCGTTACGACGAACGATACGGCGGAGGGCCGCCAGGCCAACCGCCGCGTGGAGATCGTCCTGAGCCCGATCACGCAGTAGGGTTCAGCTCGCGGGCGCTGCAACCAGCTCGCGCAGCTTCTTGATGGCGTGCGCTTCGATCTGCCGGATGCGTTCCGCAGAGACGCCGTACTGCTCTGCCAGTTCGTGCAGCGTCGACTTCTGCTCCGTCATCCACCGGCTGCGCAGGATCTGCTGGCTGCGCTCATCCAGCGTCTCAAGGGCATTCGCGACGCGCTCCGCCGAATCCTCGTCCCACTGCTCCTGCTCGACTGCCATCGCGGGATCGGCCGACGGGTGGGGCAGGTACGCCGAGGGCGAATAAACCCCTTCCTCGTCATCCGTATCCGGAGCCGGATCGAATGCGAGGTCGCGCGATGTCAGCCGCTGCTCCATCTCGGTGACTTCCCGGGCGCTGACGCCCAGATCCCTGGCGACGGCCTGCGTTTCCGCTTCCGACAGCCAGCCGAGGTTCTTCTTGTAGCGGCGCAGGTTGAAGAACAGCTTGCGCTGGGCTTTCGTCGTCGCGACCTTTACCAGCCGCCAGTTGCGCAGCACGTACTCGTGGATTTCCGCGCGGATCCAGTGGACTGCAAATGACACGAGTCGTACGCCGACCGTCGGGTCGAAGCGCTTGACCGCCTTCATGAGGCCCACGTTGCCTTCCTGGATCAGGTCGCCCACCGGCAATCCGTATCCCGAGTAGCCGCGGGCGATGTGCACGACAAAGCGCAGATGGGAAAGCACCAGCTGCCTCGCTGCCTCCAGGTCGCTTTCCTGGCGGAAACGATTGGCCAGCACGCGCTCTTCCTCCCGGCTCAGGACGGGAATCTGGGCGACGCGATCAACGTATGCGTCGAGGCTGCCGATCGGGCCGGCGAGAATACGATCCGGGTTGAGCTTGAGCGCTGCAACCGGGGCAAGGGTCAGGGCGGTAGTCATGATCTCTTCAGAACCTCCCCAAGCTCATGTGTGGGTGTCGAGGCTGACTTTAGCACTCGCGATCTTTGAGTGCTAATAGCGAGACGAGTTCCGCTTCTGCGTGTCGGTTATCAGTGTCCGGGGAGGAAACTCGACATTAACCTGCTGAGCCAAGAGACGACCCAATACGCCTTGGCCGCCTACTGAAGATGTAGAAATTATTAACCAGTAACCCGAGGAATCAGCGGGGTTCGATGGCGCGGAGGTGGCGGGTGGCCGCGATGAACGAGCCGAACCAGCCCAGCACGACTCCGGTCACGAGCAGGGCCAGCCCGGTTGTCAGCCCAAGTCCGGACAGGCGGAAATCGCTGCCATACAGGCCGGTAATCCTCTGCACCGGCCCGCTCAAGATAAGGACGGTGAGGGCGACGATCGCGAGGGCAACGATGCCGCCTCCCAGCCCATACCAGACTCCGCTGTACAGGAACGGGCGGCGTACGAAGGCGTCACTGCCGCCCACCAGCTTGGTCACCTCGATCTCGTCACGGCGATTCTGGATATCCAGCCGGATCGTGTTCCCCACGATCACCATGACTCCGATGGCGAGCAGCGCGGCTGCCACGGCGATGCCGCGGCGGATGCCATCGAGAATGGCCTCGAGGCGTTGCACCCACGCCGTATCGAGTTGCACCAGTTCGACCTCGGGCAGCTGTTTCAGGTCCGCGCCCAGGCTCTCGATATGCGTCGGCGTCATGAATTCCACGCCAGGGCGAATGACCAGCGCATGGGGCAGCGGATTCTCGGACAGCGCATCGAGTGCCGCGCCGAAGCCCGAGAATTCCCTGAACTCGACCAGCGCTGCATCGGCCAGGATCAATTCGACATTGGCGAGGTCGCGTCGCTGCCGCAGGCGTCCGGCGACTTCGCGCGCCTGCCCTTCCGTGACAGAGCGCTTCAAGTAAACGGACACATCGACTGCGCTGCTGAGGTCTCCCGTGGCCGAGCGCGCGTTGGCGACGAGTACCTGCAGGCAGGCAGGCAACGCGAGCGCGATGCCGATGACGAGAATGGTCAGCAGGTTGGCGAACGGTTGCTGGGCGAGGCGGCCGAGGGAGCCGACGAGTGTCTGCAGATGACGGGTCAGCCAGACGGACATCGTCACTCCAGTCCGGCAAAGCGCGCCGGGTCGACGAGATTGCGCGCTTCTGCAGCGGATGCCGCAGGTTCTTCCTGGATCCGGCCGGCCTCCAGTCGAACGCGACGCAATCCGAAGCGCTCGAGCAGGCGGATGTCATGGCTCGCGACCAGCACCGTGACTCCCACCTCGTTGAAGCGCCGGAAAATCTGCATGACTTCGAGCGACAGCTCGGGATCGAGGTTGCCCGTGGGTTCATCGGCGATGAGGACGGGCGGCTTGCTCACGACGGCGCGCGCTATCCCCACCCTTTGCTGTTCGCCTGTCGACAGTTCGAGAGGCAGCGCCTGCTCGCGGGCCAGGAGTCCGACCTGGTCCAGCGCCGCGCGGACACGTTTGCCGATTTCGCGCGCTCCTACTCCGGCGATGATGAGCGGCAAAGCCACGTTGTCGTAGATCGTGCGGTCAGGCAGCAGCTTGTGATCCTGGAACACCATGCCGACCTGCCGGCGAAAAGCGGGAACGCGACCGCGGGTCACGTTTGCAACGTTATGGTTGTTCACCACCAGCAGGCCGCGGGTCGGCCGCTCGATGAGGGCAATGAGTTTCAGCAGCGTCGACTTGCCGGCGCCGGAGTGCCCGGTGAGGAAGACCATCTCGCCACTGCCTATGTCCAGCGACAGGTTCGTCAGTGCCTCACGCCCGTTCGGATAGCGCTTGAAGACATGCTCGAAGCGGATCATGACGCGGGCAGGGAGGTCACGTACTGATCTTTGCCGGGGAGAGCAGGTCGTCCACGAAGGCCTCCGCATCGAACACCGCAAAGTCCTCGGCGCTTTCGCCAATGCCGATGTAGCGGATCGGCAGGCGCAGTCGATCGGCGATGGCAAACACGATGCCGCCCCTGGCCGTGCCGTCGAGTTTCGTCAGCACGACGCCCGTCACTCCCAGCGCTTCATGGAACAGCCTGGCCTGCTGGAGCGCGTTCTGGCCCTGGCCCGCGTCCAGAACGAGCAGTACCTCATGCGGTGCCTGCGGGTCGACCCGCCCCATGACGCGCTTCACCTTCTTCAGTTCTTCCATGAGGTTCGACTGCGTGTGGAGTCGCCCGGCCGTATCGGCAAGCAGCACATCCATCTCCCTCGCGCGGGCCGACTGCATGCCGTCGAAGATGACGGCGGCGGGATCTGTCCCTGCGGCCTGCGTGATCACCGGAACCTGGTTCCGCTCGCCCCACACTGCAAGCTGTTCGACCGCAGCCGCGCGAAACGTGTCGCCCGCAGCCAGCATCACCCTGAGCCCCTCATCCTTGAAGCGCCGGGCCAGCTTGCCGATGGTGGTCGTCTTGCCGGCTCCGTTGACGCCCACCACCAGGATCGCGAACGGCCTGGTAGCGGCTGCGATCTCAAGCGGTACGGAACTCGGCGCCAGGATGTCGAGCAATGAGCGACGCAGTGCCAGCAGCAGCGCATCGAGATCGCCCAGTTCCTTGCGCTCGACCTGTTTGCGCAGTCCGGCGAGAATGCGCTCCGTGGTCTCGACGCCGACATCCGCAGTGATCAAGCGGGTCTCGAGTTCGTCCAGGACCTCCGCATCGATCTTGCCGCCGGGAAGTAGATTGGCGAGGTCATAGGTCAGCCAGGAGTTGCCCTGGTTGAGCTTCATTCGCAGGCGCTTGAAGAACCCGGGTTGCGGCCTGGCAACCTCGTCTGCAGCGCTGCGCTTCGATTTCAGTCCGAACATGGTGCGAATGGATCGAGAGGCGGGGAGGGCCCGGATTGTAGCAGCAGCCCGATTCGCTACCATGGCCGCTCCATGACATCGAGACGCGACCAACGACACTCCGGGAACCCGGCTCCTGCCTGCCAGCTGCGCATCATCGGCGGGAGGTGGCGAGGGACCCGGCTGCATTTTCCGCAAGTGGCCGCGATCCGTCCTACCCCGGACCGGGTGCGAGAGACCTTGTTCAACTGGCTGGCGCCGGCCATCGCTGGCAGCCGCTGCCTCGACCTGTTCGCCGGCAGTGGCGCGCTCGGACTCGAAGCGCTGTCGCGGGGTGCCGGGGAAGTCGTGTTCGTCGAACAGGAGCCCCGGGTGGTCAATTACCTGCGGGAAACGCTGGCTCGCCTCAACGCGCCACAGGGGCAGGTGAGGGCAGGG
>JANNNQ010000179.1:0-1700 GCA_031398625.1 Pseudomonadota bacterium | reverse complement strand
CCTAAGCTACACCGTCTTCGACACCGAGACCTCCGGACTCGACCCATCGAAGGGCGACGAGATCATCCAGATCGGCGCAACGCGTATCGTCAACGGCAAGCTGCGGCGGCAGGAATGCTTCGAGCAGTTGGTCGATCCGCAGCGGCCGATCCGCGCCGCGTCGATTCCGATCCACGGCATCGAACCCGCGATGGTCGCCGGCCAGCCGACCATCGACGCGGTGTTGCCTGCGTTTCATGCGTTCGCGCACGACACCGTGCTGGTCGGGCACAACGCCGCCTTCGACATGCGCTTCCTGGAGCTCAAAGAAGAGCGCAGCGGCGTGCGCTTCGACCAGCCGGTGCTCGACACCTTGCTGCTGTCGGCGCTCGTTCATCCGCAGCAGGAGTCGCATCAACTCGAAGCGATCGCCGAACGATTCGACGTCGCCGTGCTCGGCCGCCACTCGGCGCTAGGCGACGCGATGGTTACTGCCGAAGTATTCCTGAAACTGCTCCTGCTGCTCGCCGAGAAGGGCATCCACACGCTCGGTCAGGCGCGTGACGCCGCCCAGCAGACCTACTACGCACGCATCCGCTACTGACCGTCACCTGAGGTCTTTTCCGTTTCCAACGCGTTAAAAAAACATATAGCCACTCATGCGTTTTTTGGCGCGGTACATGGCGGTGTCGGCATTTCTTATTAATTGTTCTCCGGTAGCGCCGTTGTCAGGATAAACGGCGATCCCGATGCTCGAGTTGATGACCAGTTGCAGGTCATCAATGTCAATAGGCTGAGCAATATTCTTCAAGACGGCGCCGGCAATTCGCTCAATATTCTCGCTGCCTTGTGGGTTTACCAATAAGTATAGGAATTCATCACCACCATTACGGCACACCGTGTCTTCGTCGCGAGAGTGCTGTAACAGGCGTTTTGCTACTTCCTTCAATACCCGGTCGCCCGCGGCGTGCCCATGCGTGTCATTGATACTTTTGAAGCAATCCAAGTCGAGGAACATCACCGCTAGCGTCCAACTTTGGCGCGCAGCCAAGGAAATTGCATGCGCCAGCCGGTCGTCGAATAGATCACGATTTGGCAGGCCCGTCGTAGAATCATGCAGCGCTCGCTGCTGTGCCTCTCTCTCCCCTTCCTCTGCAGTCGCCAAGGCAACCTCAGTATCCGCCAAAGCTTGTCGGGACTTGGTCAAAGCGATCTCAATTCGTTTTAGATCGTCGATACCTTGGGCTAAGGTTTCGTTGACTTCATGCAGGTCGTCGACGCATTCCTGCACTTTGCTTTCGACTTTCGCGCTGGTCGCCAGCGTCTTATGCGCCGACAGGGTGGTCGTACCTTCGGCTATACTTTTCTTCACGATGTCATTGGCCGAGGCAAGGTCATCCGCAGCCGCTTCCACCTTTGCTTTCACGTCCTGGCTTTGCTCCAAAGCCAGTTCCAATGCAACTGGCTTGGCGACAGGTGCTGCAATGGGTTTTTGATCTACCGTCATAGAGTGGCCTCGTAGTTTTCGATCCAAGAGAGTGTTTCTCATTCGCTCATATCACAACCGGATGAATAGGAATTTTAAACCCCGATTTTCGCCGACGTCAATCTATCGCTGAGGCGGCGAGTAGTCAAGCGCAATCAATCGCACAAACCACACAGCGCCGGCACGCGAGGTTGAGCGCGCCAGGATTTTGGTGGGCTACGCCGATGGCGCTTCG
>JANNNQ010000115.1:0-1537 GCA_031398625.1 Pseudomonadota bacterium | reverse complement strand
AACTAAAGCCTGTTTTGGATACCAGATTCCCCCTCAGGGATGCAGCCGCTGCACAGGAGCGCGACGCCCATCCCCCAGCCCATCCAGACCGATGGCCGCATCGCGGCTGATCGTTATCACCAGCTTCCAGGGTCCCGGGAAGGCGGCGTTGCGTTCGAGGGACCGCGCAAGAAACAGGCACTGGGTGGCAAACTGCCGGTTCAGACTGATCGGAGTGTAGATGGCAGTGGTGATCATCGAGCGCTGCTCGGGCTCAAGTATGGAGGCGAAAAGGACAGCCGCAGCGCGCCGCACCGAGGCCGCCGGGCCGCTAAGTCCGCTATTCCGGGTTCCGCGCCCCGATATGTGCGGGCTTCGAAGCTCAGATTTCGCTCAGGACCGCCAACTACCGTCCTCCGACCCCACCAACCACCGACAATGACCGTGTCAAAGAGACTTCTTGCACCCGGAACCAAACAGCTGATCGAGGCACTGGGCAACCCCCTGGGCCGGGAAGCCTTCATCGAACTCGGCAGCCAGACCCGGGCGGGAGCGGACTGCGCGGGGCGTCTCTGGGATTTCCTCATCGGCGAAGGTCTTCTCAACGAAGTTCGGGATACCGAGCAGCCTACGGGTCATGCGGAAGTATTCGGTGCTTGGCGAAGCCAACGCGGCATGCTGGCGGACTATCATCGCACTGCCACGTTCGCCAAAGCCATCGCAGCGCAGGGCGCCGAGAGCGCCATCGACGTCGGAACCGGGTCCGGAATCCTGGCGTTGTTCTGCGCGAGCGCCGGAATGAAGACGATCTACGCGCTGGAGTCCACCGACATCCTTTCCGATGCGGCCGCCATTGCCGCTGCCAATGGCTATACCGACCGTATCACGTACGTTCAGGGCGATGCTTCCGGCTTCAGCTGCGAGCAGCCCGTGGATCTGGTGCTCGGCGAGTGGTCAGGCATGTGGCTCTTTGAGGAGTGGCGGCATTTCGATGCCTTTGCCAGGGTCCGTGATCGCTGCCTGAAACCCGGTGGGGCGGTCCTACCTTCCCGGGCCCGGGTGTTTCTTTCCCCCATCGAGGACTCCAACCTCTACGTGGAGCGCGGCCCGGGGTTCTGGGAGCGCCCGGTCTGGGGCTTCGACTTCAGCCTTGTCCACACCCAGCAATGGGACCGCACACGCAGAATCATCGTCCGTGCGAACCCACGCAGCATCCTGCGGCCGCTGGAGTTGCTAGACCTAGATTGCCGGACCCAAGACTCTGAGGCCTTTTTCTTCGAACGGGCTTTTGACCTCGCCTTCAATCATGCCTGGACCTGCCATGGGTTCCTGGGCTGGTTCGTCCTCGAACTCGCTCCTGGCGTGGAGATAGACACCTCGCCGGCTTCGATCGATACCCATTGGCACCAATCCTACTTTCCGATGGAGCAGCTTCAGATCGTTGCCGGGGACCGGCTTGATCTGAAGGTTCGATCCGTGAAGGATCCGCTGACCGGTTCGCCTGTGATCGATATCCAGGTGGCGCAGGAACTGAAACCATTGGTGCTACCGCTGCTCG
>JANNNQ010000059.1:0-8139 GCA_031398625.1 Pseudomonadota bacterium | reverse complement strand
CTTGAAGATCGCTTGCCTGGCGGCTTCGCGGACGACCGAGCCCGGCGTCAGCGCAGGCGTTTCCGCGGGCTGCTGTTCCGATTGCGTACCAGCGTCAGTGTTCGCGTCAGCGGTCGCAGGAGCCGGGCCCGCAGCCGCCGCGCTCGGCATGCCGAATCCCCCCATGCCCGGCATCGGGTTGTAGCCTGCGGGAAGTTCGAACAGCAACGGGTCCTGGTCGCCGACGACCAGGTTCTTCAGCGTCATCGTCATGCGCGACTTGCGGCCCTCTTCCTTAGACAGCAGGTCCATCTTGAGGGCAATGCCTTCCTTGCTGAACCACATGAAGCCGCCGGCGCTGCCGTCCTTCATGACGAGCCTGTACTTCGTTGCGCTGACGCCCTCGACAGCTTCCGAACCGACCTGCGTGATCGTCACATCGTTTGCCGGCGAACCGCCCGACTGCTCCTTCGCCTGCGCGAAGTCGAGCGTCTGGTACAGGCGCTGCGCCGGCATCAGCATCCAGCCGAGGTCCTTGTCGGAGCGCAGGATCATCACGGACTGCATGCCCCCCACATTCATCTCGGCGCGTTCGAGGCCGAAGGACGAATACACCTTGCCGGTGAAGGTGCCGGCATCGGATTCCACGATCCGGTCCGCGGAGTAGGCAACGGTGGGGAAGGGCAGGATCTGCGTTTCCGCGCGGGCGGCGAAGGTGCAGAGGCAGATCCAGGCAAAGGCAAGCAGGCGCGTCAACATGGGGTTCTCCCTTTCGAAGTCTTGGACGGTTGTTCCCGGGGCTTTTTCTAGCGGGCGGCGGTTGCCTGCGCGGGTTTTGGCGCAACCGGCATCATCAGGATGACGGGCGTGGCAACCGGACCGCCGGGCGCCACGGCTGCAGGAACTTTCCTGCCGGCGGGTCCGAGCGTGCGGACGAACTGGTAGATCGCCTTCAGGTCCGCATCGGACATGTCCTTCAGTGCCCAGAACGGCATCGGCGGCAAGCGCGGCAGGCGTGCCTGCAGCAACCACTGTTCCTCAGTGAGACCCTGCATCGTCAGGCGCAGGTTGGCGGCATAGCTCGTGCCCCAGGGACCCTGGTAGCCGAGTGGCACGCCGGTGAGCCAGTCTTGCATGGGAGTGGTGCCGGCCTGTTCGGCAAAGCCGGGCGTGTGGCAGTCGTTGCAGCCGCTGATGCGGATCAGGTACTCGCCGCGCTTGAGCGCATCGGTCGTCGGTGTCGCGGCCAGTGAGCTGGAGGCGGCAAGGGCGAGCAGGGCAGCGGCAGTCCACAAGGCGTTCTTCGTTTTCATCATGCTTCTCCCGGTAGTGCCGGACACAGGCGTCCGATGGGGAGCAGTTTCAGGGAATGTCTGAAGCGAAGAATCGCCCGGAGGAGCCATTGGCCCGAAAAGGAGGAGCCATCAATCCTGGTGCAGCCGGGACCAGGTCTCGATGCAGGTTTCGCTGACGATCCGGCCGTCTTCGAGGCCGAGGATCCGCAACCGCTCGAGCTCGACGCTGTCGCCCGCCGCGAAGGGTATGTTGTCGATGCCAGAGCCGGAATAAATGAAGCGCACCGCGTATTCGTCGATGATCTGGCGGTCGCCCGCCGTGCGCCTGAGCGGAGTGACCCGTGCTGACCCCATGGCTCCGGCTTCGGTCAGCAGCCGCCGTAAAACCTCATCCCGGCCCGTCGAGACCAGCCCGCGACGCGGGGCGCTCCACTGCACGGCCGGCGCATAGCAATGGCAAGCCCCTTCCAGCAGCTGGCGCGGGAAGTCGAGCCCGGCAAGGGTGGGCAGGGCAGGACCAGGAGGGGCAGCGGCCAAGGTTTCGCTCCGGACAGTTCGTGGGCAGTTCTCCACGGTGGGCAGTCTGGCCAGCCACCCCCCACCGGTCCATAGGCCGTAAGAGCCATAGGCCGTTTCAGGTAGGCGCTACCTGTAAGCGGCAGACAGGGTGAGTGGAATTGAAAGTCTCGCAGATCCAGGCGATAGCTCTTTTCCCTCTCCAACCTGATGGTCCGGCAGATCCAGGTGACAGTTCTTCCGCCCAACCGAAAGTCGAGCAGCTCCCCGCGGCAGCTTTTATTCTCCCGCCCGGAAAACCCCTCTGCCAAGGCAACGCATGTACGCATCGCATTCCCCTCGATGGACTCGACCCGGCGTATCGCTGCTGCTTGCGGGCGTGGTGTGGGGGGTGGCGGCGCTCTTGCTGGCCGATTCCGCGTGGGCTCAACAGCCACCGAACCTGCACACCGTCCTGGACGCACCGGAGAACCTGAAGTTGTCCGGCTCTTTCCGGACACGCTACGAAGCCCTCGACGGGCAACCGCGGCCGGGTCTGGATGCTTCACCGGACCTGCTGAGCCTGCGCACCACTCTGTTTGCGGAATACGCCACCGGCGCGTTGCGGATCGGCGGTGAGCTTTACGACAGCCGGGCCTATCTCAGCGAGGCAGGCAGCGGTGTGGGGACCGGCGAAGTGAATGCCCTCGAACTGGTGCAGGCCTATGTCACCCGGGACTTCAGGAACCCGTTTGGCCCGGATAGCAGCGCGTCGTTGCAGGCGGGCCGGTTCACGCTGAACCTGGGGTCGCGACGCCTCGTCGCGGCGGATGACTATCGCAACACGACCAGCGGCTCCACCGGTCTGCGTCTCGATTTGAAAGGGGCGGGCGGAATCACGTCGACCCTGCTCTATGTGCTGCCGCAGCGGCGTCTGCCGGATGACCTTCCCTCGATCCTTGACAATGACATCGAGCTCGATTCGGAAAGCGCGGCGCTCGTGCTCTGGGGCGGCCTCGTCACGGCGCCGCAAGTGCTGGGTCCGGCGTCCATTGAGGCCGCGTTCTACGGGCTTGACGAGCAGGACGAGGTCGATCTGGCGACCCGCAACCGCAAGTTGCGGACCGGCAATCTCCGGCTCTTTCGCGATCCTGCCGTCCGGCGCTGGGATTTCGAGGTCGAGGGGGCGTACCAGACGGGTTCCATCCGCTCGAGTACCGCTGTCTCTGCGCCGGAACTCGACGTGTCCGCGTACTTCTATCACGTGGAAGCCGGCTACCAGGCTGCCGGCAGCTGGCAGCCGCGCGTCTCGCTGGAATACGACTATGCGAGCGGTGATGACGGCAGTGCCAGCTTCGGCCGTTTCGATACGTTGTACGGCATGCGCCGTGCGGACTTCGGTCCTTCCGGGATCTACGCCGCTATCGGCAGAACCAATATCCGTTCACCCACCCTCCGGTTCGATGTGACGCACGGGCCGCGGCTGGATGGGTTCCTCGCCTATCGCGGGCTGTGGCTCGCTTCGAGCACTGACAGTTTCGCCACGACTGGCGTCCGCGACGTCACCGGGCAATCCGGAAACTTCGCCGGGCAGCAGCTCGAAGGACGCCTGCGCTACTGGCTCGTGCCGCGATTCCTGCGTCTCGAAGGCAATGCAACCCTCCTCTTCAAGGGCCGCTTCCTCACCGACGCGCCCAACGCCCCGGCCACCGGCACCACCCACTACGGCTCGCTCAACCTGACCGCCACCTTCTGACGGTGCCGGACTTGGCAAACTGGCGCAACGTTGGATATTCAACGAGAGATGGGCATCGCCAGAATGGCAAGTCCGGCACCGAAGCCCAAGGAGCATGAAGCCGCCCCATCTGTCGGATGGCAGCGCGTACCCGACCCGCAGCAATGACTTCGTGTCTATTCCCACAGGGTCCGGATTGGAATGGCATGCATGCCTTCCCCGAAACCGGCGCTGGTTTCGCCGTCATAGAGCACGACGCCCGCGGTGAATTTCCGCCCGGCGGCTTCCTTGAGTTTGCGCAGGCCGCGAAAGTCGGCGGCCGATACCGTGGCTGCGGCCTTGACCTCCACGCCGGCGATCTGGCCGCTGCCGCGCTCCAGTACGAGATCCACTTCGGCACCGTCTTTGTCGCGAAAGTGACTGAAGCGAATATCACCGTCGTGCCAGCTGGCGTGGCGACGCAGCTCCTGATAGACGAATGTCTCCAGCAGCTGGCCGAATCCGGTGCGGTCCTGCCAGAGGTCTGCTGAGTCAATGCCGAGCAGGGCGCAGGCTAGGCCGGTGTCGCCAATGTGCAGCTTCGGAGTCTTGATCAGCCGGCTCAGGCGATTGCTGTGCCAGGGAGGCAGCTCGTCGATCAGGAACACCTGCTCCAGCAGCGTGACGTAGTCGCGGATCGTCGGCCGACTGAGCTGGAAGGGGCTCGCAAGATCGCTGATGTTGATAAGCCGCGCGGTCTGGCCGGCGGCGAGTGCCAGGAGGCGCGGCAGCGCATCGAGCGAAGCGATGCGCGCGAGGTCGCGCACGTCCCGCTGCACCAATGTTTCAATGTAGTCGCGGTACCAGACGGCCCTTCGGCGCGCTGTGCTGCGGGCCAGCGCGGCCGGATAACCGCCGGCAGCAATACGCTCGGCGAGCGCTTTGCCGAGTCGGTCGAACTTGCGAGCCTTGAAGCCGCCGCCGAAGAGCAGATCGAGAAAGCCCGGCTCATGTGCGGCGAGTTCGCATTGGGCCAGGGGATGCAGCCGCAGCAGACCCAGGCGACCCGCCAGCGAATCCGCGAGGGCCGGAAGCAGCAGCACGTTGGCCGAACCCGTCAGCAGGAAGCGCCCAGGAGTGCGGCGGCGGTCGACGGCCGACTTGAGCGCAGGGAAGATAACCGGCGCGCGCTGCACCTCGTCGAGCACGACACGATCTGGCAGTTCCCCGACGAAGCCGACAGGATCTGCCCCCGCTGCAGCGAGCGTCACATCGTCATCGAAGCTGAAGTAGGCGTAGTCCCGCGCCTCGCCGACCCTTCGGGCCAGTGTAGTTTTGCCGCACTGGCGCGGGCCATGGATCAAGACAGCCGGCGTATCGGTCAGGGTTTCGACAAGGGTCGCCTGAGCGAATCTGCGGTACAGATGGTCGGCAGGCATGCGGCCAATCGTAGCCCCGGCAGTCGACTGATTGCAAGGTTATGTGTCGGCCAAATGAAAGCCTGACTGGCGACCACGTGAAACCCAAGGTCAGAAAGGGCAGGCTGCGGGCACCCCTGTTCGACTGAGCGTTTGGTCTAAACTCGCTCCTAAGGAAGCTCTGATTTACCTGCATGTGCCAGGCGAACAGCGATGCAACTGATTGAAAGACCATGATCGAAAATGCGTCGACAGTTTCAGATGGCAGTATTTTAGAGGTTCCCTAACCCCGCCGGCGATAGCGCCTCCGGTCCGACGCCAGTGCCCTGCACTGACTAGGCGGCCGCCGTTGAAGCCGCCGGGCTTCGGTGCCGGACTTGCCAAACTGGCGAAACGTTCCGAAGCCCGAAGGAGCGATAGCTGGCGCTTTTCAAAACACGAGCAACGCCACCGCCGCCACGATCATCGACGTGAACGTCAGGGCCATGCCGGTTACGCGGAAGGCGTACTGCTCTGCGCTCTGGCTCACTCCGTAGGCATGCGCAATGCGCCCTGACAGCAGCGACAGGCACAGCAGGTGTACCAAGAGGGCAGGATGCCCCTGGACTTCGACGAAATAGAAGAGCAACAGGGAGAGGGGAACGTACTCGGCGAAGTTCGCGTGGACGCGCATCGCGCGCAACATCTCGAGGTTGCCCGAGTCGCCGACCGGAATGCGCAGGTGGCGGCGTAAGCGCAGGGTCCTGACGCTCAAGGCGACGAACAGCAACGCAAGCAAGGCGGCATAGACGGGAACCGTGACCACGTTGGCCTCCGCGAAAGGAAAGGTTCCAGACGTTTCGTCAGCAGCCGGCATTCGGTTTCGCCAATCGAGTTGCAACCCCGCGGATCAGCTGCCATGCCTGCGGAACAGATCCGCTGCCTGGCCGCGTGAGGCGCAGTCGAGCTTGTCGAGGATGTTGGCGACGTGGCGCTTGACGGTGTGCAGACTCAAGTCGAGGTCGCGGGCGATGTGCTTATTGCTGGCGCCGGCGGCAACCTGTGCAAGGACTTCCTGTTCCCGATCGCTCAAGCCAGCAAGCGGGCCAGTGGGGGCGCCCTGTGCCGGAGCAGCGGCCACGGGAGCGGCGCTCCACTGATCGAGGGTCTGCCGCAACTCACCGATTGCCGGGCTGCGGCGGGCCTCGACGGACAGGTTGTCCAGCAGGGCAGTAACCACCTTGCGTGAATCCAGCAACAGCAGGCCCACTGCGCGCTGCTCGAGCACTTCTTCCAGCACGGGCGCAAAGACGGCTCGTGCCGTGTCGCGTTCACCCAGGTTCAAATGCGCGAACGCAAGGCTCACCCGCGGATCGCAATAGATGGCGGCCATGCGCTGCTGCGGATAAGTCCTGGTTGCCCGCGCAAGGGCAGTGATCGCTGCGCGCCAGTTCTCCTCGAAAATGGCGGCCTGGCCGCGTGCGACATCCGCTGCGGTATCCGTAAACGGCCACTCTTCGATCGTTCTGGGCGCAACAAGGAAAGGCAGCACGCGGCGATAACCTTCTGCATCCCCCGCCATCCAGTACATGCGCGCGAGACCGTGACGATAGGAACGCAGCCACACGGCGCTATGCCTGGCAACTTCCGGTGCCTGCAATCCCTGCACATGTTGCTGGGCAATGGCGATGGCTTCCGCGTGCTGGCCGAGCGCGAGGCTGCAGACGGCCTTGAACTGCCCGATCCGTTCCGCAAGCAGGCGGATGCTGCCGAACTGGTGATACGCAGTGGCGGCCTGGGCAAGGACGGTGAGGGCGCCTTGCCGGTCGCCTCTCCAGAGTGCTGCCCAGCCGGCAACCGCGTACGCAGCGAGATGCCAGGGAGCGGTGGCGGTGCCGCGCACACGATCCGCCAGCTCCGTGAAGCGCTCGAAGGTGGCGGCGATGCCAGGCAGGCCGATCAACATGCAGTGAATGCGTCCGGCGGTGACCGGGCAGATCACGCCCGGATCGCGTTCCGCATGCTGCAGGAATTCCTGCATGTGGCGCGTCACCGCTGCCGCGTCGCCGCCGGGCGCCAGGCACCACGCGCGTTGCAACGCCAGTTCCGCCTGCCCCAGTTCATCGAGCGGCAGTCTTTCGACATCCTGCAATTGCTGCCACGCGCCCTGCAGTTCACCCGATGAATTGAGGGCGTCGACCAGCTGGAACGTGGCGCGAACCCGCTGCGGGGTGTCCTCGGGCGCAGTCATGCCTGCCACCGCCGGCGCCAGCTCTGCACGAGCGGTGGCCCAGTCCCAGCGCAACCACGCGCAGGCGCCACGCAGATACGAGACCCTGGGGTTGCCGGCCCGGGCACTTTCCGGAATCTCCGCCAGCCAGCGTTCGATGCTGGCAATGCCACCCTGTGCCAGCAGGGATTCACCGACGCGCACGATCAGCGAGATCGCTTCGTTCCACCGGCCCGCCGCGATGAAGTGATGGATGGCGCGTCCCGGCACCGTCTCGGCGTGAGCGGCGCGTTCATGCAGGCGAGCGACCGCGTCGGGATGCCGCCGCGTGAGTTCGCTCTGCAGGAAGTCGCGAAAGAGATCGTGAAAGCGCAGTACCGGCACGCTCTCGTCGATGGCCGTCAGAAACAGGTTCCGGCGGTAGAGGGCATCGAGGACCGCCCCGGCACCCGGGCGGCCAGTGACGCTGGCAGCAAGCGCCGGATTCAGCTCGGCGAGGATCGAGACCTCCAGCACGAACTCCTGCAGGTCGACGGGCAGTGCTTCCAGGATCTCCTGCGCGAGATAGGCGAACAGATTGCGTTGCGACGTATCGCGGGCCAGCCGCGTCCCTTCGGCAGGCGGCAGCGTCCCGGGCGAGGACTGCAGCAGCATCGTCAGCCCGACAGCCCATCCCTGCGTGCGGGCCACCGCCTCGCGGACGCCGGTCGAGTCGAGGCTCGATTTCCGGGCAAGCGCCAGATCGAACGCGTCGGCTTCGTTGAAGCGCAGGTCGGCCGGCGTGAACTCACCGAGTTCGCCATGCAGCCGCCAGCGCGCGAACGGCAGGGGCGGTTCGAAGCGCGAGCCGAGAACGAGCGCCACATGATCGGGCAGGCGTTCGATCAGGGATTCGAGCAGGGCGAACACATCCGGGCTGTCGAGGCGATGCAGGTCGTCGATCACGAACACGATGCGCCGGGCAGGCGAGGTACAGAGCGCGTTGACGAGTCCGGCGAGTGCCGTGCGGGTCTGGGGTCCCGTGCCGGA
>JANNNQ010000058.1:0-6311 GCA_031398625.1 Pseudomonadota bacterium | reverse complement strand
GGGCCACATGTCGCTGGTCGGCCCACGGCCGCATGCCGTCAACATGCGCACCGAGGACCGCCTCGGAGCGGAGATCACGGACCTGTATGCCCATCGGCATCGCGTGAAGCCGGGCATGACGGGCTGGTCGCAGGTCAATGGGTCTCGGGGTGCCACCACGACCCGGGTGCAGCTCGAGCGGCGTGTCGCCCTTGACCTGCACTACATCGATCACTGGTCGCTCGGCCTCGACTTCCTCATTCTCGTCCTCACCTGTCGGGAGGTGCTGAGGCGAACCGATGCGTACTGACAGAACCGGATCGGGCTCCATGACCGATCGGGTGCCAAGCAATTCCCCGTACAAGAACGCCGACTTCGGCAGGCTGCGGCGTGACTACGTCCTCTTTTCCAACGGTCTGCTGCCGCTCAAGGACTTTGTCTGTGTGCTGCTGGCCGCTTACCTCACCCTCGGAATCCATTCCGCCTGGTTTGCAGAAGCCGACTACGGACAGGGCTCGAACATACCAGCGCTGATCCTGGTGGCGGCATTGCTGGCGCCGGCCATCCTCTTCGACAGGCGCTTCGGCACCGTGGCGAGCCGCGGCCACCATGCCGCCCTCTGCCGTTGCTACGTGACCGGCTTCGCCATGCTCGTCGGCGCCGTTTACCTGCTGGGATTCGCGAGCGGTGCCCTCGATTTGGTCGCTCCCGGCGTCATCGTCCTCTGGCTGCTGCTGACATTCATGCTGACCGCCGCAGCACGCGTGCTGCTGGTGAGGAGCGTGCAGCGGCTCCTGCGCCGTGGCCTGCTGGCGGAGAACGTGGCCATCGTGGGCACGGGAGCGCATGCGCTGGAGCTGCAGCACCAGCTCGAAACCCAGCTGTCACCCGGCATGGCGCTGCTCGGGCTGTTTGACGATCCGCACGCAAACACCGGCTCCGGTCGTGCAGGACTCGCCGGGTCGATCGACGAACTCATCGAACTGGGCAAGACACGACGCATCGACTGGATCCTGCTTGCCCTGCCGGAATCGGAAAGCGGGAGGCAACCGGGCCTGGTGCAGCGACTCAAGGCCCTCTCTGTCCCCATCGCGCTGTGTCCTGCGGAGCGCGGGCTCCATGCCCCGTACCGCGCAATCGACTATGTGGCTGGCGGCATGGCCGTGACCCTGCTCGCGAATCGCCCTCCATCGGCATGGACCGGCGGGGGCGGAGCCCTGGTCCAGTTCCTGCCCCGCTTCATTCCCACGCTGCTCATGCTGCCCGTGCTCTGCTTTACCTGGGCGTGGCAACGGCTGCACACCTGGTCGAACCGGGTTGCCGCCTCGAAGGGGTTCGACCTCCCGGTGGACGACTATGACCTGGATGCATTCCTCCCCATCGCCTCGGAATTCGGCCAGCATCGCTTCGGCTATGTCGTCACGCCCAACGTGGATCATGTGCTCCGGCTGCATGCGAACCGGACCTTGAGGGATCTCTATGCGGCGGCGGAGTTCGTGCTGCTCGACAGTGCTTTCCTGCGCCGTCTCCTGCAGGCAACCCGCAACGTCACCCTGCCGGTCTGCACCGGCAGCGGCCTCGTCGCCACGCTCTTTGCGAAAGCCATGGGCCCAGGCGATCGCATCGTGGTGATTGGCGCGGCCAGCGACCAGGTGCAGCTGCTGCGTGAACGGTACGGGCTGCGCAATCTCGTGCATTTCAACCCGCCCATGGGTTTTGCCCGCGAGCCGGCGGCCATAGAAGAGTGCCTGTCGTTCATCGAAAGCCACAGTCCCTTCCGCTACTGCCTGCTGGCGGTGGGCTCGCCCCAGCAGGAAATGCTGGCGCGCCAGCTCAAGGCTCGCGGCAGCGCGCGCGGGCTGGCGCTGTGCGTGGGCGCGGCGATCGACTTCATTACGGACCGCGAGCGGCGCGCACCGCCGTGGATGCAGCGGCATGGGGTGGAGTGGCTCTTCCGGCTCGTGCAGAATCCGGCCCGGATGGCGGGGCGCTACCTGGTGCGCGGACCGCGGATTTTCTGGCTGCTGCGTCAGACGCGCTTCGTGCTCAGGCCCCGGACAGCGACTGTCCCCGGATTCGCCGCCGAGGCGCGTAGCGTCGTCATTGCCGCCATGCCGGCTCCAGCTGCCCGGCTTCGCTGAAGCGGTAACGCTTCTCCAGCCATCCCTGGCCGAACAGGATCAGGACGTCATCGTAGTAGTTGGTGGGAGCGCCGAACGTCGCGCGGACCCCATTCGCCCGCAGCCGCTGTTGCTGCGCTTCAAGGAGTTCATCCCGCTGCAACGCGCTCAGGAAAGGCAGAACGGCGCCGGCGTAACCGACGGGCGAATAGTCAGCCTTGATCGCCGCACCGGTTTCGGGATTGACCTTTTCCGGCGGCGTGCCAAGCGACTGCACGAGGGCCGCATATGGCGTCAGCAGGCGCAGCAGCTCGCGGCTTTCGCTGCCGGACATGCCAGCCCACAGGTAGACCCGGATGGCATCGTAGCTGCCGGAGGGAGCGCGTTCCGAATCGGCGGCAACCACTCCGTGCGAGTTGACGACGAACAGATCCGGAGCCACGCCGTGGGCGTAGATGGCGGGCGCCATCTTGAGATACCCACTCCAGATCGCGGCCCAGGGTCCACGGGGATCGACCGCTGCGAAGTACCGGAACATGAAGCCCGGCAGGTAACTCGGATTGACACGGTACCGGTCGTTGTCCAGCACGAATCCGACCGGACCCGGCAACAGGACGGGTCCCGCTCTGCCGGCGATCGCCACTTCCCGGTCGCGGACCAGCGCGAGCAGCTTGTGGCCCTGCGCCGAATACGACGGTGACTGCCAGAGACGGCCCGCTTCCAGCAGGGTATACGCGAGCCACAGATCGGCATCGGAGGCGGCATTGGCGTCTTTCAGCCCCCAGCTGCCATCGTCGCGCTTGCCCCACAGCCAGCCGGGCAGCTTCTCGCCCAGCTCGCCGCCGGCGAGGTTGTCCGAGGTCCACGCGAGTACCGTATCGAACCGCTCCCGCTGATTCGCCACCAGCGCCAGGAACAAGGCATAGGACTGGCCTTCCGACGTGCTCTTGCCATCGAACGTCAGATCGATGACGCGGCCGTCCTGCTGCATGAAGCGGGTGACGAACCGTTCCCAGGCAGGCCACTCCGCCGTCTGTGCTTCCGGAACGGAAAGGGCAGCAAGCAACGCGGTGACCAGCACGGTAACGGCGAGCCAGCGTCTCGATACTTTGGGTGACTGCACCGATGTCTCCGGTTGCCGCGACGCGCCGCGTCGCGGGAGCCGGGCGCTACCCGTTCACGCTAGTGCCATCCTCATCGGCCGGTCTGTTCGCTGCCGAACAGTAGGATCACTGGCAGGAGGGTGTCCGCCGCCAGCGCGCGAGGGCCGCGAGTGACAACAGGAGCAGGACTCCGGACGAGCCGCCGCCCCCATCCGGGTTTGCCGCCGGCGGCGGCGCACTGGCGGATGCCACGGGAGGCACCGGGGTTGCGGCTGCCGGGGATGGCAGGGAAACTGGCGCAGCAGTCTCACTGCCCCACAGCCGGGCGACCAGCTGCATCTTGTCCTGCCTGACAGCGAGCGCGTCATCGAGGATGCCGCCGGTGTCGCCGCTGTTCGGGGTGTAGCACCAGTAGAAGCTGCTGCGGATCCCCTTGCTCAGCAGGTAATCGACGAACGCGTTCTGCCACTGCACGTCCTGCTGTCCGCCCGTGCCGTTGCCGTAGCGTCCGCCCCACTCGCCCGGTACCACCGCATGCACCTGTGCGAACTGCCCGAACAGCCGTTCCCAGTCCGCTGCCAGGTTCGCCGGATAGTTCGGCGCGCTGAACGTCGACTTCACATACACATCCGGCCCGTACGTGTGCGGCGTCAGCACCAGCTTGTCGAGCGGAATGGCCAGCGGCTGGTATGCCTGCGGCTGGAAGTTCTCGCCCCAGTTCATCGGAATGGCCGTGTTCTCCACGCCATCGTAGTTGCCCGTGATCCCCTGCACGAAGACCAGCAGGTTCGGGTTCGCCGCCAGCACCGCCTGCGATGCCGACTCGGCCGCCGCCTTCCAGTAATTGGCAGTGACGGTCATGTTCGGATCGCCGCTGCTCCAGCGCACGATCCCGTTCGGCTCGTTGTAGAGGTCGATGCCGATGAACGACTTGAGGCCGGCATAGCGGCGCGCCACGAACACCAGGTCCCGGCGCCAGTCCGCCGCCGTGTAGGCCTGCTTGTTGTAGATCAGCCCGAAGTCCGCCGGGTTCGACACGAACCAGGTCGGGTACTGCCGCTGCATCGACACGCTGTGGAAGTCGAGCAGCACGTACAGGCCCTGCCGGTCCGCCTCCGCCATCCACAGGTCCAGCACCTGCAGCGGCGTCTTGCCGATCAGCTCCGGGTTGCGGCCCGCATCGACATAGCTCAGCGCATTGACCGGCGTCGTGCTGTACAGCGTGTCCGGCACGTACGGTACCCGCACGGCGTTGAACCCCAGCGCCTTGATCTGCGCGATCTGCTCCTTCCAGCCCATCGACCACAGGAACTGCGGCTGCAGGATCGGCGCGTTGAACCCGTAGTGGCTGATGCCCCGCAGCTGCACCTCCTGGCCACTGCCGTCGTACAGACGACCGCCCGAAGTGGTGTAGCCGGCGGCCGCTGCCTGCCCTGCAGCGAACAACAGCAGCACGGTGCAGCCGAGAACGGCGAGCGCGTGACGCATGGTTGCAATGTTCATGGATGGCGTTTCCTCATTCCCTAAAGGCGATATGAGTACCCACCATGGGCCCATCCCTACGATCAGCAACCGCGGTCCGCTGTCGTGCACCCGCGACGCAAAATCATCCGGCAGCGTGCAGCCCGCGCGGCATATGACGCGGAACAATCGGCCCAACCGCACACGCGGGCGAGTCTCAACCGTCGTTCAGGCAAACACTGAGTGGAAAGTCGGGCGCATGCGCAGCGGTGCGGCTCGCAAGGAACGGCCACTGCGCAAACCGGGATATCCCTTGCCACTCGTGGCACAGGAAGCACGGTGAATTCCCTGGCCACCTTCGGCAGCCTGCTACCCCCTTCGGTTGCGTGGCGGGAACTGTGGGGGCCCGGCGATCCGGTGACCCTGTCGGCAGCGGAACGGGAATGCGCGACCGGTTTTCGCGACGTTCGCTTGCAGGAATACGCGGCCGGACGGCAGTGCGCCAGGCTCGCCCTCGCGGAGCTCGGGGTCGAAGGCCATTCGCTCACGATCGGGCGGCAGCGCGAACCCCTCTGGCCCGCAGGCCATGTGGGCAGCATCACTCACACGGCGCGCTTCTGTGCGGCAGCGGTCTCAACCACGGGCCGGTTGCCGGCCATCGGCATCGACGCGGAATGGACGGGCCAGGTGGATCGCTCGCTGTGGCCGGTGGTCTTTCGCGCGAGCGAGATCAGCTGGCTTGAAGCCTTGCCGGCGGCAGATCAACCCGGCATGGCCTGCGTGCTGTTCAGCGGCAAGGAAGCGTACTTCAAGTGCCGCTTCGCACTCGTTCCCGAATGGCTCGACTTCTCCGCTGTGGAGCTCGAGGTCGGCTCGACCACGTTCAGGATCGGCGGATCTGCCGGGTACACCCCTTACCGGTTCAGCGGCACGTACGGGGCGATCCGGGGCTCAGGCCTGGTCGCGACCAGCGTCATTGCCACGCGTTGACAGGGCGGCAGTGATCCGCGTGGCCATCTGGCTCAGGCCCCGATCCTGGAAGACGGTGAAGTGGTCTCCTTCGAGTACCGCGGTGTCGATGCCGGCAGGCGCCAGCGAACGCCAGCCCATGAAGCGATCCAGCGGCCAGCCACGCGGTTCCCGCGAACTGCGCAGCAAGGTCAGCTTGACGGCGAAGGGCTGCGGCGCATAGCGGGCCGATGCGGCATCGAGGTACGCGTTGAGCCAGGCATCGTAGTCCGCAATGCCCGTGTGGGCGGGTGTCGCCGCCACTGGCACGGGCACGGGCGGATTGCTGCCGGACAGCGCCAGCCAGCGCTGCACGAATACGCGTTTGCGCAGGAACGTCCCGAGGCTCTGCTGCCCGGCGCGATAACGCTGCCAGTCCGCGCCGATCAGTTGCAGCCGGAATGAGCGTCTCGCCAGCGCACCGCGCAGTCCCGGCGTGCTTTCCAGATGACCCGGCGCCCAGGCATCGATCAGGCCGACGAATCCGATCTGCTCGCCGGCGCGGCTGAACTGGCGGGCCACCTCGAAAGCGAGGACCCCGCCGACACACCAGCCGAGGAGCTGGTAGGGACCTTGCGGCTGCAGCGTGCGGATCACCTGCACATACCCGGCAGCAATGTCCTCAAGGCTGCCGGGCAGC
>JANNNQ010000082.1:0-20810 GCA_031398625.1 Pseudomonadota bacterium | reverse complement strand
GTCGAAGGCGGCATGCACGCACGCGAAAGCGCCTTGCGCGAGCCTTTCCGCGTCATCCATCAGCTTCATGACCAGCGATTGTCTCGGGGCCCTGCGCGCGGAATCCCCGACCGGTGTACCGCTGCTGCTCATGGACGTATCGGTGCTTCCAGCACCCGGATCCGGTCTGCGCCTTCCAGACGCCACCGATGAATGCCTGCGTGGGCATGCTCATCGTTGTGCCACAGGTACACATGGCCATCGACGGACACGAGCTGCGGGCTGAATGCGTTGCCTGCAGCGCCGGCCGGAGCATCGCGCCCCTTTCCTGGAAGGCCAGGGCGGCCGAACTGCCCCACGAACAGTCCGTTGTCGAGGAAATGCAGCCACTGGTTGGCCTGGCCACTCCGCCACGCCTCGCCGTGATAGCCGTAGACGACGTGCGTTCCCGTAGCCATCACAACGCTTCCCGGATACTGCACTCCATTGCCGATCTCGTATCGCCCGTCCGGTGATGCGATCTGGTCCGCGGCGTCCAGTTCCCAGCTACCTGACGGACTGGCACGCCAGAGCCAGCGGTCCTCGCCAGGCCGTATTGCACCCAGATGAAAGCCGGCGGATCTTCCGGGATTGAAGGAGATCACGAGTCCGTCGCCGGTGCTGGGATAGGTCGGATCGTTGACGCCGCCAACCGTCGGCACGTCATGGTAGTAGGGATCCGTGTCCTTGAGCGACGCAACACGCGCCAGGGCTGCGGGCGCGCGCCATACCGGATCGCCGTCTGCATCAAACCCTTCCAGCCCGCGCGCGAAGATCCCGAGCGCACCGAACCGAATCACGTGCCTGCGCAAGGATCCATCCGCGTAGAGCTTCTCACCCGGTTCGAGCCTGATGCCGGTAGTCCGCATCCCGTTCTTCCCCAACTCGACGATCTCGTTCACCGAGGAATCGAAACGCCTGATCACCCCGTACGTGCGGCCGTTGCGCAACGTCACCACTGACTGCAATCCGTCGAATCGGCCAACGTACCGCTGATCGATGCCCGCTGCCCAGTTGGAGACCAGTCGCCACGAGCGCGCGAGGGGCATGGAGTAGTCGACACTGAACTCCAGGAAGTGGCGGAAAACCCGACCGGGATTGGCCGCATCAACTGCCACCACATAGCTGTGCGGCAGATAGGAAATCTGCCCTAGATACCTGCGGTCCGCAGAGAAATGAAGGTTGCGAACATTGCCTGGATCGCCGACCCAGAACGAGCCATCCGGCTGGAAAGCCAGGTAGGTCGCGCCCGCGGACAACCAGAACCTGTCATTGGCGACTGCGGAACCGCCGCTGCGGTAGCCGCCTTCGCGTCCGAAAGTCCAGAGCCGGCGGCCGCTGCCATCGAACGCATGTAGTTGCTCGGCATCCGCATCTGCCACGACCACTGTGCCATCGACGGGCGAGACACCGATGGCTGCCGCGTTGCCAACCGGAATGAGGGTATCAACAGTCCACGCGGTGCCTGCCTGACGGTAGCGTACTGCCGTGCTCTGGCCGCCGGTTCTGCAAAGCACCCAGAGGGAATCGTCAGGACCCACGTCCATGTCCCCGGCTCCGGAGGCAGCCACCGACCCGAGCATTTCTCCCGTGTGCTTGTCCAGCACCCGGATCACGTTCAGTCCACCATGCGCGACAAAGAGATGGCGACCCCGACGCTGGACCGCAAGGCCGCTGGGAGCAGAACGGTACGCGCCGTCGGCGTCGTGATCGTCCCGATCGAAGTCGATGACACTTGGCCATTTCTTCTCCGTCGCGCCGTCGGCATTGACACCCGCCGGAAACCGCGATGCCTCGTTGGAAGAGATTTCCGTGGCCGCCACGAACGTCTGCGGCTCCCGCATGAAGCTGCCACGCTCCGACACCAGGCCGGTGTTGGCGAAATAGGCGCGCTGGCCATCCGTCGCAACGTAGCGGAACACGCGCCGGTAGTCTTCACGCAGGAGTGGCGTCCTGCGCTGCGGATCCAACGCGTGAAAACGATGGAGAGCATGTTGGCCCTCGTTGTACCCGACCACGTAGAAGCCGTTGCCGCTGCTATCGAACGCCATGTCGTTGATCGGCAGGAATGCTTTGTGGAAACCTGTGCCCGTGAGGTCGACGGAAGTGTTGCCCACAATCCCCTCCCAGACGTAGCGCACGTTGTGGGCCAGTACCCTGGCAACGTATCCACCGCCCGCCACGCTGTCACCTTCATCATTCCTGCCATCCCACTCGACTTGCAGCGGACCTGCCTCCTGCGTCCTGCCGCTCCAGAGCGTGCGTACGAGCTGGCCATGCTCGTTGTACACGCCGGCACTGGTGACGCTCGGCTCCGCAATCGAAACGCTGGCGGCGCCACCAAAAGCCGGCGCCATGCCTGTCAGGACACTGACAACAGCCAGGGTCGCCACCGCGAGCTGCCGTGCGCTCATGTGACGAACCCTGCAGGCCGGGAGAAGTACTTCATTTCGGCATCCAATGGCGCCACCGGCACCGCGGGTACCCCTGCGTACAGCTGGAACGGTTGGGTGAAGGCCTTGTTGAGCAATGCATTGGCGCCGAGCACCGAGTGATGAGGAAGGCTGGCACCGCCAAGAATCGTGCAGGCGGTCCCCACGAAACAGTAGTCGCCGATGATTACAGGCTTTGCATGCTGCCGGGACAGCGCAAGGTCGATACTGTGCGTGAGGATCTGGGAGCGGAACCCGGCCACGGTCGCGAACCGCCCGATGGCTACGTGCTCCGTACAGTCCACAATATGCCGGTTGGTCATGGCCGCATGCTCGGCGAGATCGAGTGCAGGCTGCCGCCCCCGCAGGTGCGCGAAATGCCCGGTTGCGGCGGTAGGATATGCCGTGATCCAGTTGAGCCGCCCGATGGAGGCGGATTCGCCGAGCGACAGCCTATCAAGACCCTTGCAGACCGTTAAGTGCCCGATCCTGGCACCTTGCGCCATCACGAGCTGCTTCGGGAACACCCAGGCCCAGCCGATCCAGGACGATGGATGCAGCTCATAACCGAACAGCCGCTGCAGGAGATGCCGGCGGATCTTCCAGGGCACACAGACCAGCAGCAGCCTGAACAGCGTCTTCATGCGCGCTCCGCGACGCGTTCGTACAGGGCGGAGAAACGGGAAATCATCTCGCGCCTGCCGTAGCGCGCAGCATTCGCCAAACCGTGGCTGACCAGGTTCTCGCGTCGACCCGGAAGGGAAGCCAGTTCGAAGACCCCGCGCGCAAAGGCACCCGCGTCGTCCGGGTCGCACAAGATCGCAGCGTTGCCCGAGACTTCGGGAAACGGCTCGCGGTCGCTGCAGATGACCGGGCAACCGCAGGCCTGCGCCTCGATGATGGGCCAACCGAACCCTTCAAAACGCGAGGGAAACAGTAGCGCGTGGGCGCTACCGTACAGCGCTTCCAGCACGTCGTTGCCGGGCTTCTCCACTTCGACCAGCCGGTCTGCCACACCGAGTTGTCGTGCGCGGTCACGCAGCTCAGGGCTCAGCGGCTGGCCGGCGAACACCATCTTGCCGCGCCATGCAGGACCGATCAGCGCCAGCGATTCCAGGATGATCTCCCGGTTTTTGCGACGCAGGTTGGATCCCACATGCAGTAGGAAAGGCTCATCGCCAGCCAGCACAGGCAGCGCACGCAGGCGTTCGCGCCGTACCTCGGGAGCAAGCACTCCGTAGGGATGATTGAGGGCATTCGGTGTCACGACCAGTTCGCCGCGATACCCGGGCAGCAGACGCGCTGCGTCCCTCAATGTGGCCTGCGAGACACAGGCCACTGCGTGCGCCCGGCTGAGGCCGGCGAGGATCAGGCGCTGCAGGATGCCGCCTGTGGTCGTGGCGGGACAGTCGGTCGCTTCGCCCAGCGCGCCTCTCACCGCGAGCAGATCGTGGCAGGTCACGACGTGAGGCGCACCGGTACCCTGCGGTACATAGACCGCGTTGGAATGATCGCAGACATGAACGATGTCCGCATGCCGGGCGGCGCGGCTGATCGATCGCGGCGCCAGCACCAGCTTGTCGACATACCCCACCCACTTCCACCAGTCTGTCGGCGGGCGCCCGTTCCGGTTGAGCGTAGCGCCCGGCAATGCGAGCGTGACTTCGACCCCCGCGTCGCGCAAACCGCAGTAGAGCAGTGAGGCATAGCGCGCCATGCTCTCCTGCCCGTCGGGCTCGTAGTTGCCAACCAGCAGGACTCTCACGCGCGGCACCTCACTGCTGCAGCACTGCGTCTGCCGCGGTACTCGCATACCGTTGCCACGACCACTGCTCGGCGCGAGCTCGCGCGTTGCGACCCATTTCGCGACACAGCGTGCGGTCAGCGTAAAGGCGTTCCAGTCTTTCAACAATCGCGGCGCTGTCGCAGACCGGCACGATGAAGCCATCGAGGCCGTCGCGAACCACTTCCGCGGGACCATGCGGCGAGGCGATCACCGGCAAACCGCACGCCATGGCTTCCAGCACGACCATCGGCATGCCTTCGACCAGCGTCGGCAGGACGAACACGTCGGCTTCGCGAAACAGCGCGGGCAGCTGCGCCTGCGGAACGTTGGGAGTGTGGCGGAACAGATTGCGGTAGGAACGATAGACCTCTCCGGAACCGACGAAGTCGCCGACCAGGTGCAGTTCGGTATCCTGCTTCCGGAACTGCTCATAGGCCTTGAGCAGGTGGCTGACGCCCTTCCGCTCGCCGATCTGGCCGATGAACAGGACGCGGAACGGCCGATCCGGTTGCCGCGCAACGGCGGAGGGACTGAAACGCTGCGCATCCGCCCCATACGGGATCACTCGCAGCCTGTCAGCAGCAATACCTTCGCTGACGAACGTGTCGCGCACGAATCCCGAACCGACGAGGATGAGATCGGCCATGTCGATTTCCCGGTCCAGCACGGCTGCGTGACTTTCCTGAGAACCGAATCGCGGCAACGCCGCGGCGAACTCGGGATTCAGCCGCGCCTGTTCGGCAAAGAAACGGTACTGCCACCGGTGATGCGCAATCGGATAGTTCAGTACGGTCCGCCGCCCTGCATCCCGGGCACGCATGAATGCCGGGCCTGCGATGTGGTAGCTCGCCACCACGACATCGGCGGAGCCGGCAAGCAGCATGCCGGTCCGTGCTATCCCGGATTCCGTGCAGGCAAGCAGCCGCTTGCTGAGGCCACCAACGAGATCGGGCACGCTGCGGCCCGCGCGATTCACCACCGCGCGGATGAAATCGCTGGCAACTCCCGCCTCCTGCAGTAAACGTCCATCCACGCCGGCAGGTGGATGCCGCCGGCCGAGCGTGGAGGCGTACGCGCTCCCAAGCATCGGGACACGCGCCAGACCCTGCTCCCACCAGCGCTGCTTGTTTGCGTAACGCCTGACCAGTCCGACCAGCGCTGCCCGGCGGCACAGTTCCACGGCGAGGTGGTCCATCTCCGGTGCGCTCAGGCTGACAACGAGCGCCTTCATCATCGGGGCCGGAATCCGGTGCGACAGGCTGCCATGCACAGCCCCAGGTACAGCCAGATGAACCCGCCTATCGTGCCGTGTCCGGTCAGCTGGCTGAAGAACAGCCCAACCCCTACATACCCGAACAGAAGGACCGGGAGCGGATTGCCTGTCGCCCGGGTCGCTGCAACCGACTGCTGGAGGAGCACGACCGTGAACACGATCCGGTACGCGATGAAGAGCACGCCGACGACACTCCCGAGATCGATGATGTGGCGTGACCATTCCGACTCGGCGTAGATATTGCCGGCAATATCCGCGATTGCAGGTCCGAGAAAAGTCCGGCCGTTGCCCCCGAGCCCAAGGCCGAATCCTGTGAGGGGTGTTGTGCCGATCGCGCTCACGAACCCGATCGCGTCGTAGAAGGCGCGGCCGAACAGTCCGAACGACGTCACCTGAGCCTCGGAAGCGCTGGCGGCCTGTACCCGCGCCAGCATCGCCTCGAGTGCGTCCGGGAACACCAGTGGATACAACACGACGCCAGCCAGCAGAGCCGCTACGGGAATCATGACAGCGCGCGTGCGGATCCCGGCATTGCGCGAAACAGCTCCCGCAAGGATCGCGCTGAGAAAAACAAGCGCCGAGTGCACGAAAGCGCCCCTCGACCCGCTGAGCGCCAGACAAGTCGCGATACCGGCAGCGGCGAGGAGCAGGAAGACAGTTCCAAAACGCCGGCCACGCGCCGGCATCAACCACATCGACAGCAGAAATGCGAGGGAACTCGGGATGAGATTTCCTACCCCCACATTGGACGTGAACGAGCCGCTGGGTCTGATCGTGCCAGCACCCAGACCCATGGATCTGAACTGCAGGCTCTCATCATCGGCGATACCCCGATTGATGATTGCAGAGGGCGATGACTGGAACTGCATGAACACAAGAGGCGCCATCAGTATCGCCGCCACCAGCGCGTGGCGTGCTACGCGCACCAGCGAGTCCGCGTTCAGCGTCGCCGCCATCACGAATGGCAGGGGCAGATACAGGAAATACTGCCGCCACCCGTAGATGGTGACGATGAACATCCTGGGATTGCCGAAACTGATGCTCTGGATGAAAGCGAGAAAAATGGCGCAAACCGCAAAGGCGAGGCCAGCCTGGAACAGCAGTCCCTGGTTCCTGAATGCGCCGGCCCGCAACGCGTGCCAGTAAAGGAGCAGGACGAAAGGGTCGCGGATGAAAAAGATGTACTGCGACAGCTGGGGAGCCACCCACTTCCGCAGCGCTCCCTCAAGCAGGAGCAGCCAGAAGATGACGAGAATCAGGTTCTCGATCTTCCGGTTCGCGGGCGGCATGGTCTCGCCTGCGGCCTGTGCCACGGGCTGGACGGCCGGTCGGAGACGGACCGTTTCAAACATGACGGACGCCCGTACTGCCCAGGCGGCCGCCGGCCGACATCACAGCCTGCTCGAGCACTCCGAGATAGCGCGACGCGACAGCCGCGCGGGTGTGCATGCCGACATGCTGCTCCGCCCGTTCTCGCAGCAGCGCCTGCTTATCCGGAAAGCGCAGCAGCGAGCCCAGCGCTTCCGCCAATGCCACGGCATTGCCGTTGGGAAACGCGATGCCGCACGGTCCCATGGCATCCGGGAGTCCGCCATTTGCTGACCCCGCGACCACACACCCGCAGGCAATGGCCTCGAGTGCCACGATGCCGAAAGGCTCGTTCCAGCGGGACGGCGCAACGAGGATCCGATGCCCGTTGAACACGATCGCGAGATCTTCGCCCGTTCGACTGCCGGCAAACGCAACCTGATCTGCTATTCCAAGCTCGCGCGACTGCTCCTGCAGGGCCGTCAGTGCCGGCCCGGAACCGACGACGGTGACGCTCGGACGCAAACCCTGCGCGGCAAGCGTCGCAACAGCATCGAGCAGGAGGTCTGCGCCCTTGTCCGATACCAGCCTCCCGACAAACAGGAGGTCACGTTGCCGGACGACGGTTTCCAGGCGGCGAAAGACCGCATCATCGTAAGGATTGCCAATGACGACCGAGGGGGTATCGAGGTGCCCTGCGATCGCGCGACTGACCGCGATTCCGGTTGCAGAGCGCAGCACGAGCCGCTTCAGCCGCGCTGCAAGTCCCCGGGTCGGAATCCACACGTGGTGCGCCACGACCCAGGGACGTGGCACGAACAGCAGAGGCCAGGCACTTGCAAGGCTGATATTGTTGTGGAAACACACGTCGCTCCAGCGCAGCAGACGCAGCAGCTTCCAGGATGAGGGACGGCGATGAACCGGATACGCGCGATCATCCTGCGTCATCGACTCCGTTTGCGTCACCAGCTGGATCTCATGTCCCTGGCGCACGAATTCCTCGGCGAGCAGCGCGGCGACGGTCTCGATACCACCGACGCTGGGCGCGAACACATGGGAGCAGAACAGGATGCGCACTGTCAGCCGCTCCGGCGCGATCGATAAAGTGCCGCCAGCGGCTCGCCGATGAAGATCCCCTGCCCCGGCATGGCGACGCTCTTCCAGTAGGCTTCGATGAGCGTCTCCCCCCCGAGATAGCGGCGCATCATCAGCCCTGGATTGGGAAACTTCGCGGTGATGTTGCAGGGCTCGGAAACGGTGCCATAGCTGCCGGTGGCTCCTGCTTCCAGCCAGCGCAGTGCGCTCATCTGCCTGCGACCGTCGAGCTCGCCGCCATAGGAGGTCAGATGATCGCCGATTGCGCCCGGAAGAAAGCGGTTCGTAGCGAGCAGCGGAACTTCCATGGCGCCGACGAAGTAGAACATCACATCGGTCCGGCCCCGCATCTCGTTCATTGGCCGCGTCTGCACCTTGTACTCCTTGCCGACGAGCATGCGGACGTCACGATACGACGCAGCCCGCACGTTGCGCGCCGCGTCTTCCGTCTCCACGAGATAAGCCGTTCCGTCGGGATCCGTTCCGTCCGCGGCGATTCCCCGCTCGATCAACGCGCGTGCACTTGCAAACCCTTCCGCCGCCAGACTCATCGCAGGCCGGAGCTGGAAATCAGTATGCGGAGCGCGACTCCCGGAATTGTAGTAAGGACTGAGCCGCGTCGTGGCGCATCCTTCGCCGCAGAATCGCGCATCGAAGCCCGCTGCAATCGCGGTGGTGATCGACATGCACTCGACCCGATACGGTCGCACCCACGTCAAGGCGTAGGCCTGGACATGGGCTGGCGTACCGGCATCGATCCCGGCCTTGAGGGTCGCGAACTCCTTGGCACCCAGGGTCGTCCGTTCGGGATTCACGCTGATACGCACGATGTTGCCGGGAGGAACTGCCCGGCGCCGCGCATAGTAGTTGCCGATCTCGACGCTCAACGGATCACGCACGTTGATGATGATGCCGAGCGTGGCCGCCGAAATGCCCGTGTCAACCCGCTCCAATGCCGCACCCTGCGCAGGACCGGCACCGGCGGCAAGGCAAGCAGCCAGGAGCAGCACACGCGGCAGGATTCCCTGAGCGAACCGTGGCAGCACTGTTGTCGCTTCCGCGGGCGAGCCGGTTAGGAAGCGGGCACTGAGGAGACCGTCTGGGCCACAGCCACTGCCGGGTCCTGCGGTATTGGCCACAGCCCTCCTTGCCGGCGATCGCTGATCACCTGCTCCATGAGCTCCGCCTTGACTGACGGCACCTGGTCCGAGTACGCGTACACGAGCGCCGTGTCACAGAGCTGGTTGATCAGCCGCGGGACACCGCCCGCAGCCGCATGCGCGAGGCGGATGGCATCGCCCTGGACGAGGTCGGGACTGCCCCCCGCCACCTGCAGCCGGTGCCGGACATAGCTGTAAGCGTCCATCTGCGACAGCACTGGCAGGTGGTAGTCCACGCTGATGCGCTGTGCAAGCTGCCTCAAGGCCGGCTGACGCAGGGTTTCGCGCAGCTCGGGCTGGCCTACCAGGAAAGTCTGCAGGACCATGTGCTTGTCGGCGTTGATGTTGGACAGGACCCGCAGTTCCTCCAGCATCTGGATATCGAGGTTCTGGGCTTCGTCCACGATCAACGTGACGCGCCGGCCGAGGCCATACTGCTCGACCAGGAACCCCACGAAGGTCTCGTAGAGTGCGGCGTCATCCTTGCCGGCATGCTCGAGCCCGAAGGCGACGCACACCCATTGCAGCAGCTTGCCGAAGCTGCGGTTCGTATTGGATATCAGTCCGACCACCACGGACGCGTCGAGCTGGTTCAGCCAGTGGCGGATCAGGGTCGTCTTGCCGCAGCCGACTTCGCCCGTCACGACACAGAAACCGGACTGATTGGCGATGCCGTACTCCAGCAGGGTCAGCGCCATGAGGTGGGTGCGGGTCGGATAGAGAAAGGCCGGATCCGGCGTCAGCGAGAACGGCTTCTCGTGCAGTCCGAAGAATTTCTCGTACATGGCACCGCTCAGGAAGGCCGCTAGTAGTAGCTGTCCACCGGACCGCGGGAGCCATTGAGCACGGTCCCCACGATGGGCGTGTCACTCAGCAGCTTTACGGTTCGCGCGACGTCCTCGCGGAGGGTCCTGCCCTCGTTGACGACCAGCAGTACCGCCTGCAGATGGCGGGAGAACGCGAGCACATCGTCGGCCTCCAGCACGGGCGGCAGGTCGAAAACGACATAGCGGTTCGCATATCGGTTGCGCAGCTCCGCAACCAGTTCTCCGGTGCGCGAAGTCCCCAGCAGCTCCGACGAGAGATCTACGGATTCGCGCGCGGGCAGCAGTGTCAACCGCTCGTAGCCCTGGGGCCGGACCATCGCATGCTCAATGGGTTCCAGGCCCTGCAAGCACTCCTCCACACCGATTTCGGGGACGAATCCGAAGCGCCGTGCAAGCGCTGGACGCCGGAGGTCCATCTCTGCGAGCAATGCCGTGCGATTGGGATCCGATGCGAGGCTGATGGCAAGATTGATTGCCGTGAGGGTCTTGCCGTCGTTCGAGCGCGGACTCACCACGGCAAGCGCATTGGCGCCCAGCTGGTCCAGCCTCCGGACCACCTGGGTTCGCAACAGCTTGTAGGCGGCAGATGCACCGCCTGATTGTCCCGCCGAGATGACCCGCTCCGCTGCCAGGTGGCTGGCATCGACGGCGACCACCGGGGTGCGCCAGGCATGTAGCGCTCGTTCCGGAGTTTGGCTGACACGATGCTCAAGCCGCTCGTCCGCCGCGACCGGCACTTCGTCCCGGACGAGTCCACGGTCGCGCTGATCACGGGCGAGTTCGAGGGCACGTTTTATTCTTTCCATGACCCTGACCTTCAGCCCCCCAGCTTGCGCATCGCAACCGCCCACAGGATATCGAGGGGGCGGTAAAAGAAATGCGCCGCTACCACGGCAATGACGACACTGCCGGCGGCACCCGCGAGCGCGAAATAGCGCTGCCGCCGTTGGCGGGCGCGATCGGCATCAGTCAGCATCCAAGGCACGACAGCCAGCGGCGCGGCAGTGAGGAGCTGCTCCAGATCTCGCGCACTGCGAACGCTGGTATCCACCACCTCCAGCAGCACGACGAGACCGACAGCGACAACGAGCGCCAGCACCACTCCCAGGGAAAATATCGCGGGACGGTTCGGGGTGAACGGTTGCTGCGCCGCAATCGGTGGCTCAATCAGGGTGAATCGTTCTCCCTTGCTTTCACTTTCCAGGTTCTGTGCCTGCTGCGCCTCCAGCTGCTTCTGGCGAACTTCGCGATACTGCAGGTAGGTTGAATCCAGCTCGCGGGAAAGCGCGCTGAACTCGCGTTCCACTTCCGGCGCTGCCGCCATGCGCTGCTCGAACTCGGCAATCCTTGAAGTCAGCGCAGTACGCTGTTCCTGCAACGATGCTCGTTCGTTGACAGTCACATCCCGTTGGGCTGCAAGCTGCACATACGCGGGATTGTCCGGCTTTTGTGTCACGACGGCAGCTGTTTGCGGGGCCTCGCGCATCGCGGCTTCGATTGATTGCACCGTACGCTCGAGCCGCGCAATATCCGGGTGGTCGGCACCATAACGCTGCCTGGCCACCACGAGCTGGGATTGGGCATCCGTCAGCTGTCGCGCCAGATCACTGGCCGACTCCTGGCTCCCGACTTCTTTTTCGAGACCGTCCATCTCCCGCTTCAACCTGAGGAGGTCAGGATGATCCGGTGCGTAAAGGGCACGTGCCCTCGAGAATTCCGCACGCAAGGATTTCAACCGGTCGGCGGGCGACAGGATCCGTTGGCCATCGGATGAAAACACCTGGGCAAGCGGCTGGACCTGACCCAGTTGTGCATCCAGATACACGAGCTGCTGCTCGAGCGAAAAAATGCGGGAATCGACGCCACGCAGCTCTTCTTCCACCCTCGACATCAGCGACGCGTTGACCTGCGCGAGTTCCGGCAGGTTGTTCGCGTTCCGCTCCTTGAATTCAGATATCCGCTCCTCCAAAGCGGCAATCGTCCCGCTGAGACGGTTGGACTCATCCGCTAGGAAGCTCTCGGTATTCGCAGTGGAGGCCTTGCGTGACTCGATGTTTTCATTGAGGTACAGCGAGGTAAGTTCGTTGGCTACCCGTGCTGCCGTTTCCGCGGAGTCGCTTTCAAAACTGATCGTGAAGGCGATGGTCGCCTTGACAGCCGTTCCTGCCCGGGGATCGACCACATCCGCACTGATCATGCTGAGCCGTGCACTTTCCCGCATTCGCGCGATGATCACCTCGCGCGGCTCGGTCTGGCGCTCTTCCGCATACAGGTTGTATTTCTCGATGATCTGCAGGAGGTTGGCGGTGGTCATAACCCGCTGATTGATTACCTGCAGACGCTGCGTTGCGAAACTCGAGATCGTCGAACGTACCAGATCTGTCGGGATTTCCTGTTGCTCGATGAGGATCGTCGCCGTCGAACGATACGTGGCCGGCCAGAGCAGCGCTGTTGCCGCCACGACCGGGACGATGACTGCGATGGCGATGAGCATGGGCCATTTGCGACGGCGCACTGCGCCCATGAGGTCGGCAAGCGACATCGAAGGCGGTCCCGCGGTGTCCGTGACTGAGCTCATAGCGCGTAAGTCCGCCCGCGCCAGGTTATACCCACCGACGCGCGATGACTCTCTGCGGCGCCTGCCGGATAGAAGCGGCCCACGATTTCCTGGGAGCGCTCCTGGACGCTCATGTAGAGCGACCAGTCCCGGCTGACCTGCCAGTTCAGCGAACCCACGACTGCGTAGTAACGGGTTTCACTGTCGTACAGCGCGATCTCGTCGAAGAGCTGGCGATTATGTGAAGCTTGCGCGGACACGGACAAGGTCAGGCGTTCTGCGAGACGCGTTGCAGCGAGCAGACTGATGAGGTCCGTTTCCGCGAGTGTGCCGGTTCCGATGGGATCCAGCGAGTGCGAAGCCGCCAGCCCGAGTTGCAGGTTTTCGCCTCTTCGGCTGATGTTCGTGGAGAACTCATAGCTGCGCCTGGTGGCAACACCCAAAGCCGCCCAGGACGGTCCGGCGGTCACGGCGATAGACCAGAGCGGTCCCAGTTCATGGGTCACGCCAAGGGTCACGCCGGAACTGGCAGTGGTGGCTGCACGCCCGGGCACCTCCAGCCAGTCGCCGGTGGCAGTGACACGGACCTGCGTGCGCTCCGATGCGGCGAAGGAACCGTACACACTCCCAGTCCGGTTCGTGTAGTCGACAAGCGGTGATGTCCTCGCAGCCGCATAGCCCGTCGAACTCCAGCCGGCACTGGCCCCCCCGGAAAGCTTTTCAGTGGGGTTCCAGTCGGCACCGGCGCTCACGCTCTTCAACAAGCGCCTGCTGTTGGTCTGTACCAACCCGGTTGTCCCGAGTTCACTCGATTGAGTGGAGTCGTGGGAAATCTGGCCGCCCAGCGAAAGCGAGCTGAGTTCGTTCCGCCAGGAAGAGTCCACCGACAGGTGCTGGTCATTCGCATCGAGATCCCGGTCGCCTGCATACCGAGAGAATGCAAGCCTCGGATCCGCCGAGAAGCTGAACCGCTCCGTACCGGTATTCAATTCCACACCGAGAGTGGCGGCGGTGTTCCATTCCTCATCGCCACCCGACTGGAGAAATCGCGGGTTTGCGGTATAACCCGCATCCATGCTGCTGTTTGCCGCCACATACCATTCCGCAGCCGCCAAGTGCGGACAGGCAAGCATTGCAGCCAGCGCACACCAAGTCACTGCTCTCTGCCCGGCGCCCTGTGAACTCATGGCACCACCACCGTGTCCCCGCTCTTGAGCAGTATGTTCTGTTCGAGCGAGCGGCCACGTTCGACTTCCGAATACCGGAACCGTATTGCGATCTGCCGGCTGCCTTCCCGTCGCAGGATGCGAATGTCGTTCAACTCCGCAAACGGCGTGGTGCCCCCTGCGAGACCCAGTGCCTGCATGACATCAAGCGGCCGGCTGAAGGGAAACTCGCCGGGACGGCCGACCTTACCCACCACGTAGATACGATTGCCACCGATAGCGCGCACCGTCACGGTGACGAGCGGGTCCGGGACGAATTTCCGCAAGCGCTCGTCCACCGCCGCGCGGAGCTCTTCCAGCGTCTGGCCAGCAGCCTTGTGTTCACCGGTCAGGGGAAAGGACAGGCCGCCATCCGGTCGAACGAGCACATCGGCTTGCAGGTCCGGCTCCTTCCAAACAGATATGTTGATCACGTCGCCCGCCTGGATACGGTAGGGCTCCACCTCATCCACGGGAGCGGGTTCGGAGGCGGCGCCGTCCGAGGCCCAGCAGACCAGGACGGCGATCGCCAGGATCAGGCCATTTTCGGACCGTGGGTGCACGATTGTTCTCAGAATTGCAGTCATTCGTATGACCGATGCATTTCGCCTAGGACGCAGAAAAGGGCCCGCGGCGGCCTCGGCCACCGTGAACCCTCGACGTCAGTTAGCCACAGTAATTGTTACAGGCGCGCTCATGCGGGGCCGAGGCAATTCTTATCCGGTTTTGCCCGATTCTGACGGTTCCCTGCCGCCCCGGGTCGAGTAGACATATTTCTCGTACAGGTAGCGGCGCAAGGAGTTGGAATTGGTGTCGGTTTCGCCGTTCGGCTCAGCCCCCGGTTGAGGCGCGCCGAAGGCGTTTCGCCCCATCGTGGACAGACGCAGCTTCGCGTAAGACTGTTGTATGCCATGCATCGCAATCAGCTGGATGTCCTCCTGGTCGACTCGGCTGCTCTCCTCCGCTCCATCGTTGATGATGCTTTCGAGCTTGACCGCATCGAGCTCGAGATAGCGGAAGATGTCGTTCCCGGACTCGACGAAGACCGGTACCAGGCTGCGTCCGCGCAGGCTGTTGTCATGCAACGGCCCGAGCTTGGCAAGCATCACCTTCACGGCAAAACGGATGACATCCGAGTCGCGCACGCCCAGGCGTTTTGCGAGCTTCTTGACGCTCCGGATATCGCCCGCGTTCATGCGGATCGACACCGCCTGTTTGCGATTGTCCAATCGATCGTCTCCCCATTATGTCGCGGGCGCTTTCCGTGGACTTCTGTGCGCCCTTTGCCCCGCGATGATTACTTAAGCCACTTTCCTGCCGAACCCCCGCCTGCGTGCGCCGAGTCCGGCAAGCCCGAGCAAACCCGACCCGAACAGGAGGGCTGCTGCGGGCAACGGTACTGCAGACACGCCTGCAGGCGAGAAATAATGCATGCCGATCACGAGATCGTTGAAATCGTGGTCCCCGCCATTGAGCAGGTCTTCCCAGGCAAGCAGGTAGCTGCCATCGCCATAGCGGTAGCCCGACCGATCCAGCAGGCCGCTCGCGTCGAAGGCCCGCATATGGTCGGTGCTGTCGGTATTGAGTGCCGTATCGCTGTGGAAGACATGGTCCGGCGTCCGGAGATAGAAGCCGAAGACCGAGCTGCCGAACACGGCGCTTTCGGTCACGCCCGCGCTCGTCACCGACAACCGGAATGTGCCGTTGTCGAGCTGCACGATGCCGAGCGTGCTTTCCGAAGCGGGCGCTGCGAAACCATGGAAAAGAGCCAGGCGGGAATCCGGGGAGGTGCTGTCGTAGATCCCGAAGACGCTCACCGAGGAAAAGCCGGCGTACTCAAACATGAGCATCATGGAAGAGCCGGATCCCGCGGTCCACGATGCATCGCTGCCGTCGTCAAGCGAATCCTGGGTGGCGCCAAGTACCCCGGGTCCGAATTCACGGTCGAGGAGTGCCTGCAAGGTGGGTTCCCGCCCCTGTCCCGCACTACTGTGCCCGCAATCGGACGAATGGACGTGGGGAAGTTTGGCCGCCCGGCTGGCGCGAGACTGCTGATGCTGCTTCTCGGAAGAGGAATTCCCGGCCAGCGCAGTGCCTGCCCCGCCGGCCAGCACCAGGGCGCCAATCATCGCTACGATCCGGTGCCTTGAACTCATGACCCCTCCTTTTGAAGCATCTCCGTGTCAAGGGACATGCTCCCGGAATCAGGTGACAGGTTCTTGAAGGTCGTGTGAACAAGCAGCACCCCCATCGGAGAGTCCGTCAAGACCTCCGCGTAGTGTTTTCCGCGCTGATTTTCTTCAAGAGTCGACTGCGCAGGTAGTGGACTCCTTCGTAAGCCCCTTGAGATTGAGCGCTAAATCAGTTTGCAACCCTCCTGTCTGTGAGCGTGAGGCTCAGCTAATCCTGTTAACCGGCGTCGTATCCTGGCGCTCCGTAGCGCACGTCCTCCGGTGCAAGGAGCAGCCGAGCGCTTCGAACACCGTGCCGTCCCGCGGCCCCACGAGTTAATCGGCCCCAGCGCCTGCCACATGCAACCCGTCGAAGATCAGTGCCAAGGATCGACACCGAAGGTGTCGCGCGAGTGATAGCACTGTGACCGTTTTGCAAAGAATACGTATGTGAATTAGGTTCTTATGGAGGTACTTTCGTCATTCACTTGAGATGTGTTTCGTAAGCCTATGCGCTGTCGAATGCATGACATAACGCATGCCGTGAGTCATCCATACATATATATAGGTGTCATCGGATTGCCGCCAAGGCATCCTCGCGCTGCCGCCAAACCGACATACCAGGGACAACACGGGGCAACAGGTCTGGTCCAGAGTGACATTGCCCGCCGCGTGCGGGAAACAGCCTGCCGAGTGCAGCCTCGACCGGAAGCGGCCGGACCCCAGCCGGCCGCTTCTCCCTTCGCGCTAGTTGGCGGGCTGGGCCGGGGGAGTGGAAGTCTGCGCCGCGTTGTCGCGCTCAATGCGCAATTCCTGGACCCGGTAGCGGTAGTCGTCGATGAGGTTCTCGAGGCGGGTGCGGGCGATGCGGGTGAACGGTTCGCGCTCCGTCAAGCTGGTCCAGAAGCCTCGATCCTCCATCCGCGCCAGGATTTCGGAGTTGAGCTCGTACAGGCCCACATTCCGGTCGACGCAGGTCGTCAGTTCGCGCTGGCGCGTACCCAGTTCCACTTCCGTGTTGGCCTTCGCGATCTCGAGATTCCGCAGGTTGTCAGCCGTTTCCCGGAACTTCTCCAGCAGCTCTTGCGTCTGGGCTCGTGCCCGTTCCAGCGCGGCAGCGCTGGCTTCCGACGTGCTGTTGAGGCGCGTTGCGGCGACTTCCGAGGTCTGCACCCGCCGCTGCAACGCCGCCTGCTCGCCTTGTACCCTGGCAACCTGCGCCTTGAGTCCCTCGATCTCCGTCTTCAGCTTGTCGTTCTCGGCCTGGAGCGATGTCCTTTCGGCAGTGACCTGCTGCAACTGCATCATCACCCGGGTCGTATCGCTGCCCGTACGCTCGGTCTGCGCGACCGCCGTCCCTGTCGATACCAGTGCCAACAGGACGGGAAGCGCCAGGTAGATCTTCATCTTTGCTGTCCTTGGGAGTGGGGAACGCGGAACGACGTGCGCGTACCGTCAGAACTGGGCGTTGAGATCCAGCTGCCAGATATCGATACCGAGCGGGGGACCATCGATCTCGTTGCCTGTCAGGTGCCGAAGCCGCATCCAGGTGCCCCGGCTCAACGCCAGATCGAAACCGATCTCGTAGCCTTTCACGTCGGTTCCCCCGAGCCGGAAATCGGATTCGGTGAAAGCATCGAGGACGGCATCCCGTTCAAGATAGCGGTAGAGCACGTTGGCGCGCCAGTGCCCAAGTGCTGACAGCACCGGATAGCCCACTGTCAGGCTGGCATCGTAGCCCTCCACGCGCTCGTCGATACGGCTGGCAGTGCGGGCGAACACATCGTCGCTGTCCCAACCGATGTTCTTCACGTAGTCGGCACCGATCAGGATGTGGGTCGAGCCGAAGGCGGCGATGTCGAGCAGCAGGTTGACGTTCACCAGTTCGTACTCGCCTGCAAGCGCATAGAGGTTGGTGGCCGGGTCCGCGTCATTGCGGATGTCGAACAGCGTATTGCCCTTATCCAGATATGCCGGTGCGGTGTAATCAAGCAGCTGGCTGTCTAACCCATTGCGCTGGCCGGTGATGTTCTCGTAGAGGTAGTAGGCCGCCGCTACGCGCAGCCTGGAAGCGCTGCCGAAGGGAATCTCCAACCCCAGCTGGCCGCCGAAGAGCCATTTGTCGTCGCTCGACAGTTCCACTTCCTCGAGGGGAAAGGCACCGAGCGTCAGGAACAGGTTGCGCTCCATGCGGCCCGCATCGCGGCCGAACAGATCCATGCCATAGCTGGCCGAGAATCCCTCGAAGCCGAGATCGTTGTCCCAGACCAGTTCGCTGGTCGTCACGAAGGGATTGCCGAAGCGGCCGAAACGCAGGTCGGCATCCCGGTCCTGCATGGCGTTGACCGGATGCCAGATGAGTGCAGCCCGATCGACATTCAGTTCCCACCGGCCGCCGTAGTTGCCCATCGTCTGGTTGGTCGAATTCGGGACCCTTGCGTTGCCGGTCGCGAGGCGGAAATCAAGGTCGACCCAGTTGCCAACCCGCGCCGTTAGACCAAACCGCGCACGACCCACGACCCGCTCGCGGTCTTCGCTCGTGTTCAGAAACGCATCGACCCCGGCGAGACCCACACCTCCGGCCCGGTTTATGGCATCGAAGTTCAGATAGAAATTGCCGGCATTGTCGCCTGCGTAGAGCGTCGCCTCTGCCCTTGCCCGGACATCCCCATAGAATCGGACGTCCTTGACCCACTCCGGCAGCGCAGCTGGCACCCCCCACCGCTCTTCACGGGCCTGAGCGACAACATCCTTCACGACCTCCGGCCGGATATCCTGACGCACCCGGTCGCTGATCTGCTGCTGCACGATTTCGGGAACGTACGTAACACGCACGGCGCCCTCTTCCGCCGCATCCTGGGCTGCGCGCGCCTGCGCATCCGCGGCAGCCTTTTCCTGGGCTTGGGCGACCATGGTTTCCGCCTGCTCGCGGGTCATGACGCCGCGCTGCACCAGCGCCTCCAGAAGATTGATGACCGTGTTGCGGACTTCCTCGATGGCACTTGCAGGCTCAGCGGCATGGGCAGGCACCATGCCTGCTACTCCCAGCACCCCGATTGCCATCCTCAACAACGATTTGTTCAGCATTGCTCTGTTCCTGCGTTCATCTGCGCGATTCCTGGCCTTCCCGCTGGCTCAACCGCGGGAGACGATCCTGAGCGTGACTGGCTGCGGCATCTCGAGTGGCGGTGCATCGCGCATTTTCGCGAGCCTGCCCAGCGCCTGCTCGATGGCGCCATCGAGCTCGCGGTTGCCCGTGGGTTGCGTGAGCGTAATCCGCTCGACGCGGCCATCGCCCGCAAGCCAGACCCGCACCGTGACCTGGTAGCTCCCCTTGCGAATCCGCTCGTCCTCGGAAAGCGTGCTGAGGATGCTGTCCTTGATCATGGTGGTGTACCAGGCGAAGGCGCTGCCTCCCCCGCCCACCAGGCTGCGACCTCCCGGGCGTGCGGCGAGACCGAATCCGTCGCCCCCCGCCACCCCTTCGGCATCGAGCCCGAGCTGATCCATCGGCGGTGCGTCTTCTGCCGGAGCTTCTTCCGGAGTGTCCTGCGGCAGCGGCTCCTCGATCTCCTCCTCTGGCGGAGGGGGAGGTGGGGGTGGCGGCTCTTCAGGCGGCGGCGGGGGGCGCACGATCTGCACCACCTGCGCCACCGGCCGGGAAGGCTCCACCGGTTTGTCGAGAAAGCCCCGCACCATCCAGATCAGGCCGGCGGTCACCCCCAGCACGATGACCGTACCCACGATACCCGGCACGAAACGCGCGAGCGGAGGCTTCTTGCTCATCGCGCGAACCGGTCTACTTCACGACGCGCTGGGTGACGAGCCCGAGCTGAGTGATCTCCAGGCGTCCCACGATGTCGAGGACATCGACCACCTTCTGGTACTGGATGGTCGAATCCGCCTTGACGATGACCGGCAGTTCCGGGTCGGCCGCCTTGTACTGGGTGAGCAGGCGCTCCAGCTCCTCCAGGGTCACCGGATAGGTATCGAGGTAGATCGTGCCATCCGCAGTTATGGACACCGCTTTCGTCTTCGGCTTGGCAATCGCCGGCGTTTCGCTCGCCTTCGGCAGGTTCACCGTGATGCCCTGCACCGACGCGGTGGTCATGATGATGAAAATCACCAGCAGCACATAGGCGAGATCGAGCATCGGGGTGATGTTGATCTCGTCGTATACGTCTTTCTCTTCGGCGGATGCGGACATGCTGCCTCAGCTGTAGTGTTCTGCGATGCGGGTGACGAACTCGTCGACGAACACACGCATGTCCGCGTTGATTTCCTTGATCCTCGAGTTCAGCCAGTTGTAGCCGAACAGCGCCGGGATGGCGACGGCAAGGCCCGCGACCGTGGCCGCGAGGGCCGCCGCGATGCCGGGAGCAATGGAGTTGACGTTGACATCGCCACTCGCGGCGATGGCGGCGAACGTGATCATCACGCCCACCACCGTTCCGAGCAGCCCCAGGAACGGTCCGCCGGAGATCGCGATGGTGAGCAGCACCATGTTCGCAGACAGCTTCTGCGTCATGCGCACCTGCGAGGCGTCCATCGTCGCGTGGATCGCAGCGATGGCCTGGGGCGTCAGCGTCTTCACGGCGCGCGCACCGACCGATGGCAGCCCGATGCGGCCCGTCATTTCCTGCACACCATGATGATAGAGGCGGTAGATCGTGGACATGCGGAAGCGGTTCGACTTGTCCGCTCCGGCAATGAAGGGAGAACGGTCAAGGGCTTCGTCACCCTCCTCGTCTTCCGACTCTGAGTGGTCGAGTGCGGTCGGGTTGCCCTTGAGTTTGGCGAACTCCTTGAGAAACGCGGCATTCGCGTTCTGCACCCGGGAGAGGTAAACAGCCTTGCTGATCATGATCAGGAGCGCGATCACGAACATGACGGCCAGGATCACGATGACCACCCAGCCGTCGATGGTGACGTTCTGCATGGTGACCGCGAAGTAGGAGGTCTCGCCGCCTTCCTGCTG
>JANNNQ010000397.1:0-2376 GCA_031398625.1 Pseudomonadota bacterium | reverse complement strand
GTGCAGACACTGGGCGGAACGGGCGGACTCAAGGTGGGTGCGGATTTCCTGCGCCGCTTTGCACCGCAAGCCCAGATCTGGATTTCCGATCCCAGCTGGGAGAACCACCGCGCGCTGTTCGAGAGCGCAGGTTTCACGGTCAATACCTACCCCTACTACGATGCCGCGTCGCATGGCATCAAGTTCGACGCCATGATCGGCGCGCTCAAGGCGTTGCCGTCAGGATCGATCGTGGTCCTGCACGCCTGCTGCCACAACCCGACCGGCGTGGATTTGACCGATGACCAGTGGACGGCGGTGATCGATGCCGTCATCTCGCACGGCCTGATTCCTTTCGTCGACATCGCCTACCAGGGCTTCGGCGACGGCATCGAGCCCGACGCCAGGGTGGTTCGCCGCTTCACCGATGCAGGCGGACCAGTGTTCGTTTCCAATTCCTTTTCGAAATCGTTCTCGCTTTATGGCGAGCGTGTCGGCGCACTAAGCGTCGTCGCATCCAGCAGCGAGGAAGCAGCGCGTGTCCTCAGCCAGTTGAAGCGTACGGTGCGGACCAACTATTCGAACCCACCGACCCATGGCGGCCAGATCGTCGCCACCGTTCTCGCGAGTCCCGAATTGCGCGCGACCTGGGAACGGGAGCTCGGCCAGATGCGCGAACGCATCCGCGAAATGCGCAAGCAACTCGTGGAGAAACTGCGCGTCCGCAAGCCGGGCGCGGACTTCAGCTTCGTGACGCGCCAGCGCGGCATGTTTTCCTACTCGGGCCTGTCGAAGGACGCCGTGACCCGGCTGCGCGAGGAATTTTCGGTTTATGCGATCGACACCGGCAGAATCTGCGTGGCGGCGCTGAATTCGCGCAACCTCGACCATGTGGTCGACTCGGTGGCCAAGGTACTCTGAACGCCGGCCCTCTGACAGGCGGGCCTCTGAGCGGTGGTCGAGAAGTTACCGAAAAATTCTAGCGGCGACCGCTGGTTTCCGCAGCGGCCGGCTTCGGTGCCGGGTTCTTCGCAGCGTCTGCAGGCTTGGCCCTCTCTTGCGGTTTCCCGGCTTCCTGTACCTTCCCCGGGTCAGCCTGTGTAGCGGCTGGCCTCGGCGGTTTCTTCTTTTTTCCGAACAGTTTTCCAGTCATCCGGAACGCCTTCATTCCGACGGTCGTTCCCAGCCCCGGCCCCAGCAATGCCGTGCCGGCAGCAGCGCCCGCCATCGCCATCTTGCTCGGATAGAAGATCGGATTCTGGACCGTACCGGTCACCGCGAGCGGCGTGCTGACCAGGGCGGAGGTCCCTTTCACCGACGCGTCGATGAGTCCCGACAACTCCAGCTTTGGTGTGATGGTGAGTTCGCCCTCGGCGCTCAGCACACCAGAGGCGATTTTCATGTCGAGCAGGTGATAGCCCTCCGGGTCCACCGTGAGGTGCCCGGAAAACTTGTCGAAGCGGGTCTCCCCGCCCTTGAGCGCATCCTTGTCGATCAGCGCTTTCGGCGCGGCGGCGAGATTGAAGTTGTACAGCACGCCGTTCTCCACCTTGAAGTCCGATTCGACGCTGAGCGAAGCAGCGAGTTCGCCTGCGGTCGCGGCCTGCATGTCCAGGACCGGACTTGCGTTCAGTGTTCCGCTGATCGTAGTGTCTTTCGTGAAGATCGCGACCACGGGCTGGATCTCCACCTGCTGCAGGTCGAGGTTGCCGAGGATGCTCCAGCCGTCCTTCCAGACGATATCCAGCTTGCCGGTGACCTGGCCCTTGTAGAGTTGCCCCCGGATCGACGGCAGGTTCAAGCCATCGGCACCAATCGTTCCGCTGGCATCGAGCGCGGTCAGGATCAACGGCGGGCCCGCCGGTATTTTCCAGTTGCGCGCCGTCAGTTCCAGGGCGAACTCCCGGCCCTTCGGAACCAGCGTCGCCTTCAGCTTGCCGCCATCGCCCTTGAGCAGGGCGCGGTCGAGTCCACCCGAGGCATTCATTTCAAGGTCCAGGTCGACCTGGGGCAGCTTGACGTCCTTCAGGTTGATGTTGGCATCACGGATTTCAATGCGCTCGACGCGCACGATGGCGGGCCCCTTCGATGCGGGTTTCCCCGCCCAGGCGGCAGCCTTGCCCACCAGCTGCTGGCCGATAACGACATCCCGCAGGCTGATCTCCCGGATCACCTTTTGCTCGGAGAACAGTGACAATAGGCGCGGCGTGACGACCACTTTGCGGACCTGCAGATAGGGCCTGGCTCCGACTGCGATTCCGCGGATCGTGAGGTGCGGCAGCGGCAGGATGTGAAGTCGCAGTGACTCGATTCGCACCGTGTCGTGCAACTGTTCGGATGCGAGGCGTTCGATCTCGGGAATAAATTTACCGAGAGGAAGGATGAACGGGACGACAA
>JANNNQ010000393.1:0-2806 GCA_031398625.1 Pseudomonadota bacterium | reverse complement strand
CGATCTGCTGGGCGACCGCGTTGACGAGGTCCCCCGCCTTGATCCGCGAGATCTGGTCAGCCGTCACCCCCGCGATCAGCACGACCTTGTCTCCCGCCTCGACCGACGCGAGCACGATGGCAGCCGATTTCAGCTTGTTCTTGAGCTGGTCGACCGCCGCCCGCAGGGCAGCCGCATCCGCACCCTCGACCTGTGTGGCCACGACCTTGACGCCTGCGATATCGATGGCCTTGTCGGACAGGTCATTGCCCTGCCCGCTCGCGAGCTTCGCCTTCAGCAGGGCGATTTCCTTCTCCAGCTTGCGGCTGCGCTCCAGGATCTGGCGCACCTTGTCTTCCACGTCTTCGCGACCCGCCTTGACCAGGCTGGCGAGATCGCGAACGAGCTGGTCCGTGCCCAGGACCCAGTCGAACGCACCCTGCCCCGTAACGGCCTCGATGCGCCGGACGCCAGCGGCCACGCAGCCTTCGCTCACGATCTTGAAGAGGCCGATATCGCCGGCCCGCTCCACGTGCGTGCCACCGCAGAGTTCGGTCGAAAAATCGCCGATCCTGAGGACGCGCACTTCGTCGTCGTACTTCTCGCCGAACAGCGCCATTGCGCCGGACGCCACGGCGGCGTCATAGCCCATCAGCTTCGTTTCCGCAGGGGCGTTGCCCCGGATCTCGGCGTTCACCAGCCGCTCGATTTCCTTGATCTCGGCCGGAGTCAGGGGCTGGTAATGCGAGAAATCGAACCGCAGGCGGTCCGGCGCGACCAGCGACCCCTTCTGCGTGACGTGGGTGCCCAGCACCTTGCGCAAGGCGGCATGCAGCAAGTGCGTGGCAGAATGATTCAGCCGCACCGCCTCGCGGCGCTCGGCGTCAATCGCCGCTGTCAGCTGGGAGCCGACCTGGATCGGCCCGTCGACGACCTTGCCGACGTGGACGATCGACTTGCCCGCCTTGCGGACATCGGTGACTTCGACGCGTAGCCCCTGCCCCGACAGCCAGCCGTGATCGGCGACCTGGCCACCGCTTTCCGCATAGAACGGCGTGCGGTCGAGAACGATCTGCACCACGTCGCCGGTTGCCGCGGTGGTGACCTCGCCTGCACCCTCCTTGATGAGGGCCGTCACCTGCGCCGGCAGCTCGAGCGCATCGTAGCCGCAGAACTCCGTCTGGCCCGCGATCTGCGCACCGCCGCGCAGATCGACATTGAACTTGCTCGCCGAACGCGCGCGTTCACGCTGCGCATCCATCGCCGTTTCGAAACCAGCCTGGTCGACTTCGAGGCCGCGTTCCCGCGCGATGTCTGCCGTCAGATCGACCGGGAAGCCATAGGTGTCGTACAGCTTGAACGCGGTTTCGCCCGCGATGGTCTTGCCACCCTTGAGCGCTGCGATTGCGGCTTCAAGCAGGGTCATGCCCTGCGACAGTGTTTCGGCGAAACGTTCTTCTTCCTGGCGCAGCACGCGTTCGATATGCGGACGCTGCACCCTGAGCTCCGGGTAGGCGGTGCCCATCTCGCGCTCGAGTGCGCCGACGAGCAGATGGAAGAATGGCCGTGTGCAACCCAGCTTGTAGCCGTGCCGGATGGCGCGGCGGATGATCCGGCGCAGCACGTAACCGCGGCCCTCATTCGAGGGCAGCACGCCGTCCGCAATCAGGAACGAGCACGCGCGAATGTGATCGGCAATCACTTTCAGCGAATTCGACTTGAGGTCGCTGACGCCGGTGACCTTGGCGGCCGCTGCGATCAGCCCCTGGAACAGGTCGATCTCGTAGTTGGAATGCACGCCCTGCATGACTGCAGCCACGCGCTCGAGGCCCATGCCGGTATCGACCGAGGGCTTCGGCAGCGGGGTCAGCGTCCCATCGGTCGAACGCTCGAACTGCATGAACACGAGATTCCAGATCTCGATCCAGCGGTCGCCATCCGCATCGGGGCTGCCGGGTGGCCCACCGGGAATCTCCGCACCGTGGTCGTAGAAGATCTCGGTACACGGGCCGCAGGGGCCGGTCTCCCCCATCTGCCAGAAGTTGTCTGAGCCGCCACCTGGCTTGTCGCCGATGCGCACGATGCGGTCCGCGGGCAATCCGATTTCCTTGTGCCAGAGGTCGAAGGCCTCGTCGTCCGTGTGGTAGACCGTGACCATGAGACGTTTCGGGTCGATCCCGAGCCAGTCCTTGCCCGTCACGAAATCCCATGCATAGCGGATGGCAAAGCGCTTGAAGTAGTCACCAAAGCTGAAGTTGCCGAGCATCTCGAAGAACGTGTGATGCCGCGCCGTGTAGCCGACGTTCTCGAGGTCGTTGTGCTTGCCGCCGGCCCGCACGCAACGCTGCGAACTCGCGGCCCGCGTATAGCTGCGCTGCTCCTTCCCGAGGAAGCAGTCCTTGAACTGGACCATGCCGGCGTTCGTGAAGAGCAGCGTCGGGTCGTTGCCCGGCACGAGCGAGCTGGATGCGACCACCTGGTGCTCGCGCTCGCGAAAGAACCGGAGGAACAACGCGCGCAGTTCGCTGCTGGTGACGGGCTTGGGACTGGTCATAGGGTGAGTATGCGGACTGCTTGCCGGACCCCAAGCCCTGCGCTTCGGGAGAAACCCCGAAACTACAAGTCCGGGTCGAAATCCCCGGTATCTCCGCCGAAAGCGGCCCGGATGTGGTCCTGCGAAAAGCCGCGATATTGCAGGAACCTCGACTGCTTTGCACGCTCGGCAAAGGTGCCTGGCTGGGCCTTGAATTTCTTGCGCCGGACGTCGCGGGCTGTTTCCACCCAGTCGACTTCGGCCGCATCCAGCAGCCGGTCGATCAGCTCTGGG